>JBCBOT010000155.1:0-17793 GCA_039821165.1 Planctomycetota bacterium
CGAACGCCGCAAAAGAACCGACCCTCCCATTCGTTTTGTCTTTGATGCCAACGGCATCAAAGACAAAACGAGGGAGGGTGAATTCACCAAAACCGCTCAGTTTGAGTAGCTAGCCGCCTGAGCGCGTTGCCATCATCGCTCATGCAGCGTGCAAACCTCGCTCAGCCCTCGAGGACGAAGAGCCGGAAAAACCAATCGATCGCCGTCACCGCGACAATTGCGATCAGCACGAGTGCACCGGTGCGGAGCGTCTTTTCCGAGGGCGACCGCCCCGTCCAGGCGACTCGAGCCGAAATCGGAATCACGAACAGGGCGTAGGTCGCGAGCAACAAGCCGCCAGTGTTGACGCCTGCCGACGCGAACACATTTCCCCGAACGAAGTAGGCCCAAGATGTCGTCATCCCGCAACTCGGACAACGAATCCCAAACATCACGCGTAGAGAGCACGGAGGCAATCCGAGCTGATGGTGCGTACCTAAACCCGCCGCACTCGGCGTCAAGAATGCCGCCACCACGAGCAGCGATGCCAAACCCAATGCAATCCCCCCGGCAACGGTGCGCCCAAACGGACTCGCATTGTCCCCTTGAGGAACGAATTGTTTTGTGAGTTGGCTGGGAGCTTGCAAGGCTACGTAGGCTCTGGCGGTATGTCGATCAACTGCGAAATGCTATTCTGACAGCGTGATCGATCCCTTCGCAACCGCCTAAACAGCTTGAACTAGTGAAGTACGCAATCTGCAACGAGACCTTTGGTGATTGGCCCGCCGAACAGGCACTCCGCTTGGCACGCGAAGTCGGCTACACCGGTTGGGAAGTCGCCCCGTTCACGCTGACTGACGACATCACCACGTTTTCCATGTCCGACCGCCAGACTTACAAGGACCTCGTCGCCTCTCACGGACTCGACATCATCGGCCTGCATTGGCTGCTCGCGAAGACTTCCGGGTTTCACCTAACAACACTTGACGCGGACGTCCGTGCAAAAACCACCGAGTACTTCTGCGAATTGACAAAGCTCTGCGCGGATCTCGGCGGAGAGGTGATGGTGCTTGGATCACCACAACAACGAAACTTTCCGGAGACACAGACCGAGGAGCAAGCGATGGAAGCCGCCGCGGAGTGCCTTCGAGGTGTGCTTCCGGCATTGGAAGAACACTCGGTGCGACTTGCTTTGGAACCGCTTGGTCGCGGAGAAGGGAACTTTCTCAACACCGCTGCAAAAGGCCGTGAGTTGATGGCGATGCTCGACCATCCCAATGTGGGATTGCATCTCGACGTGAAAGCGATGAGCGACGAACCCACACCGATACCGCAGATCATTCGTGACAACGCCAACGCAATGTTCCACTTCCATGCCAACGATCCCAACCTGCGAGGACCGGGCATGGGAGACGTCGATTTCGCTCCCATCTTCGAGGCCGTACAGGGTGTGAAGTACACGGGATGGATCAGCGTGGAAGTGTTTGATTATTCGCCGGGCCCCGAAACCATCTTGCGCGAGAGCATGGCAAACATGGTCGCCGCAATGGCACAGTGATTCGCGGGCGTCTCGCACCTTCACCGACCGGTGCACAACACCTCGGAAACGCTCGCACCTACCTCATCGCTTTCTGGGCTGCACGCAGCGTTGACGGGGAAATCGTGTTGCGAATTGATGATCTCGATTCACCCCGCGTCAAATCATGGGCCTCTGAACAAGCCATCGAGGACCTCCGCTGGTTGGGCCTTCGCTGGGATGGCGAAGTGGCCTACCAAACACAGTGCACCGAGGCCTATTCCGAAGCGCTGCAAACACTCATCCGGACAGACCGCGTTTACCCCTGTACGTGTTCGCGCAAAGACATCGAGCAGGCTTTGTCCGCGCCGCACGAAAGCCGGTTCCGAGGAGAAGGAGCGGTCTATCCCGGTACCTGCAGCCACTGGCATCACGGCGCCCCCATCCCTGAAATCCCTTTCTGCTGGCGATTTCGCGCGAGCAATGAAACGCTGTCCTTTGAGGATGAGAACCTCGGCGAGCAGTCCTGCAATCCCGCCGTTGAACTCGGTGACTTTCCAATCACCCAAAAGACCGGACAGTCCGCCTATCAGTTGGCCGTTTGCGTTGACGACATGACGGCCGAAGTCACGCAGGTGGTTCGCGGGAACGATCTTATCGCCAGCACCTTCCGACAAATGCAAATCTATCGCGCGCTCGACGAGACGGCGCCCACCTACGCTCATGTTCCGTTGGTTCGTGGAATGGATGATCGTCGTCTTGCAAAACGCCATGGTGACACTCGGCTCAGTGTCTATCGGCAATCTGGCGTTGCCCCCGAAGCCATCGTCGGATGGGCAGCCTACAGCCTCGGTTTGCTCGAAAAACCCGAACCCTGCTCGGCGACAGAAATGATCGAGGAATTCGATTGGGATCGAATCGGATCGCAAGACACGCGAATCGATCCCGAGTCGATCTTCTTCACGTAGCCGCACGTTTCTCCTGGTTGGACCTGTGTGAAAGCTCGGCTACCGACCGAGTTGAGCGAGGTCCAGCGACGCTACGGTTTCCATTCGATTCGAATCGAATGAGTCACGGGGCGGACCGATTTGCGAACCGCTTTGGCCAACGGAGCACGCTCAGCCTCGGTCTCTCGAATCGCTTTCTCCAAATCGCTCTTTCCACGTGGTCCGTGGACCACTCGTTTTACCTGATGCGTCTCAAATAGCTGTTTGGCGGCAACCGCCTGTTTGACGCGTTCGAAGGGCTCGACGAATGGATTCTGAATGAACTCGCCTGCCAGATTGATACCTTTCGATAGCTGCGAACTGGTGTAGGTCCTCGACTCCTCTCCCCAAGTGACCGTTGCAAGCCCCGAAAAACCGGTGACCTTCAATGTCAATCGATTGAGTTGCTCGTCGAAGGGGACAAAGGTCATTCCCGAACGAACCGAGTCGTCACGATCAACGGGGCCGGCCGCACAGAACACGTACCGCCGTGACTCGACGGTCAAGACGCCGCCGTCGAGGGATTTCACTTCGTGTCCATCACTCGCGATCGCCATCTGTTTTGCGAGGTCCACTTCAATGGTGCCCAAGTCCCCATCCAGACCAAGCCCGCGAAGAAACGCGTAAGCCATGATGGCGTGTCCCGCCCAATCCGGATGAATCCCGTCCCGGCCGACCAACTCATAGGGCTCTGAACCATCACCGGGATAGCGACCGGGCGCACTCACCTTGGCTTTGTACATCGGCCAAAACACGTCGGCGAACGCGACGTCTTCTTTCGCAGCGACTTCCATCGCGATGTCACGAAGGGCACACAAGTGCTGGTTGTGTTCTTCCAACGTGCCGACGCGTCGCGAAACCCAGGTCGCAAGTTTTCCACTGCAGCCTGGAGATCCGACCACCACGCGGGCTCCCTCCGACTTTAGCTTTCGAACAACAGCCGTGTACGTATCCGCGTACAAGCGGCCATTATTGAAATCGAACGGACGGTAGCGTGCGTCGTTCATCCCGTAGCACAGCGTCGCAACGGTTGGATCGAAGTGAAGGCAGTCACGATCCATTCGCATCAGAAAACCAATCGCCTTCTCGCCACTCCAGCCAAACTGCCGCACCGAGACCTCCATCTCGGGAACGCACGCGGTCAGGTAAGCCTCGATCAACAACGAATACATTCGTTGCTCCGTAATCGAATCACCGATGATCGCGAGACGGTCGCCTTTGCGAAGCAACAGAGGTCCTGGTTCGGGCGCCTTTCGCGGATTTAACTTCGCGAACGCCGCGCCGACCGGCTTCTCCTCATATTCGTAATGTCCAACGCTTTGTACATTTCCGTGCTCCTGGGCCTCAACCGGTACGCAGAACCCGAGAACGATCAGCCCGATTGCAAAACGCATCCACCCAACTCCAAACCGTGTTGTTTCACTCATGCAAATCTGCAAACGCCCCAAATACGTCTAGCCGGCAACCTGATTCCCAAACGCATACAGCCGCGACGATGCCGCTTTGAGCGCGGACTGTAACGACTCATACGGTCGGCCGTAACCGTCAAGCAATCCGGAGTGCTGTCGATCCCGCTTGCGGGCGATCAGGTTGGGGGCATCGATCAGTCCACAATAGTGCCAGCCGACAAATTCCGGACGCGCGAACGCGTTCTCAAAGAACTCAACCGTCCAATCGGCTCGCTGCTGCAGAGTGTCCGCGACCGGGCCGTACGGTCTCGGCATCGTGTCGGTAATCATCGTGAAAGCGGAATCGCCGTTGATCACCGGCAGGTCCACGCGTCGGGCCCAACGGTGGAGCCCCGGCTTTTGCACCTCGTACCGTGCGTACATTTGATAGAAGAGCACATCGGTGTACTGACTAGTGACAGGTAAGACGGTTTCCAACGAGTCCGTATTGGCGTTCAGTTTGTCACCGATGAAGAGGTGATTGGGGTCGTATCTCCGGATCGCGTTCTTCGCGGTTTCGTAGTAACGCGCGACAACACGCTTAACGAATTCGACGTTGTCACGCGTCTCGCTGGAATTCGAAAGTTGAGTTTCTGCTCGCCAGTCCTTTGCTCTAGCAAGCGCGTCGAACGAATCGAAATCGGTGTCATAGGTTCGATTGAAATCGGCAATCGAATCGTGATACAGCTGCCTCATCAAGCGCACGTAAGCCTGTTTGCCGGGCGCATCGGCACCCAAGTTCCGCAATCGGCGAGGAAAACCGATTCGCGCCGGTCTGCGAGCCCCACCGATCACGTCCGGTCGCTCACGACAATCCTCTTCGGTGAAGAGTGGGCAATCCGTCATCGTATAGCCGATCAGGAACGGGTCGGACGCCACGGGCGCGGCAATCCGTTGGGCCGTCTCGTCACACAAAGACTCAAACTCGTTCGAGAAGACGTCTCGAAAGTTCTCGTCCACCACATTCGATCGCCAGTGCGGTATCTCAAGTACTTTGAAAGGCTGAGTGTAGGCCATCGTTGGCTTCGGACGGTTCACAATCGAAAGGTCGTTGTGAACGCCAACGGTATTGAAGCCATATTCGTCACAGGTCTTTAGAAACCACTTGCGAAGCGCCGGCTTAAACTCCGCTCCCTTCAAATACTCGACGCTTAAACGCGTCTTCCACGCCGCGCTGTTGTACTCCTGACGGAACAGGTCCGCGTAAAGATGGTTGATCCCGAAGCTCAAGAACGCGTCCCCTTCCGGTGCTACAAGCCACCACCGATCCGCTTTCTCGGTCCGAAAAAACCCGTCGCTTCGAATCGCTTTCCCTTCCAGCCTCCGAATCGATCGAGTTCGAACACGCCTTCCTTGCCGCATGCCAACCCAGAAAAGCACGCGGCGGAAACAATCGCTGCGGAACGTCGATCGAGTCTGAATCTAGCTTTACTCATTTGCTGTACCGATCGAAGACAGTTTCGACGCTCATAGTTCACGAATTTGAATGGACTTGAAGTAAAAGACACTGCCAGGATCATGAGCCTGGATGGCTATCGCACCGCCATTGGGATCGAGCAATCGTTTCGCTCGCTTACGCTCGCGAACCGGATTCTCGGGCTCGGTGTAGTCGACGACCATGCTCTCATTCACCACCACCGTGATGCGCTTTCCGCGAACCATCAGCCGTGTTTCGAACCACTCACTTTCGTCTGCCGCCGACTCCGCGAGGTCGACGATTCCGTACAGGCTTCCGGTTTTGCGTTTCTCTTTGCGGGAGCTGTTGAGCTGCAACTCGTAACCCTTGTTCAAGTACTTTCCACTGCGAAGTTCTCGATCGGTGTGAAAGAAAATTCCAGAATTCGAATTCGGTTCGCTCTTCGCGACAACGCGCAGTTCAAAGTCTCGAAAGGGAACGTCTTTGCCCGTCTCGCCGACGAAAAACAAATGAGACATCCCGTTCTTTCCATGGGCCTTTAGTAAGCCGTCTTGAACCGAGAACGACTCCGGTCGCACGTTCGCCTTCCATCCCGCGAGACTCCGGCCATCGAACAGTTCCATCCAGCCAGCCGAATCTTGATTCTCCACGCTTGCAGAGTCGTCGCCGCCCTCCGCGAAACCGATCGCCGCCAAGAGAGCGGCAGCGATGAAGGGAATTGTTCGTATCAAGCGATTCATTGCCATCGTTCTGCCTACGACCAAATTGTCGAATGATGTTGGAATTTCGGTGAACGAAATGATACCTGAATTGAAGGACGACTCTCGTTGCAATCAGGCCATTTCGACGCGTCTCGCTTCAAGATCTCGCGGCAAGAAAAATCGCATCTTTCTCGGTCACAGCTTCCATCGCCGCGCGTATTTCCTGCGTCGATCACTGATTCACAGGCAGGGCCAATCCAAATGAAGCACGCAAATCTCCGCAATTTCGCTTCAAATGTCCTGGCCCTGCCTGTGCTTTGCCTCTTTCTGGGAGCACCAACGATGCTGGGCCAAGACAATCCTTCTATCAACTCATCGAAGCCGAAAACCATCCATCAACGCAAACGGCGACGGAGCCGAAAGCTCTGGCTTCAACCGTTGGAAAACCGCCAGTTGCTTGCGGCCTCACTCGGGACACCCGACTTTATCTTCCCACCCGATGCGGGCGTGATCGATCTCACGAACTGGAGTGATGACCCGGCGTTGAATGCCAACCCCGCCCCCGGCAACAACGACACCGCGGCGCTCCAAGCGGCACTCGACTCACTGATCCCACCTGACGGTGCCCCCAACAACACGCCGACCAATATCAATCGGATCTTGTATTTGCCAGCGGGCGAGTACAAGATCGATCAACAATTGACGGTCCCCATTCGCCCCAGCAATCGAGCGTCCGTTGGCGCCATCATTCAAGGCGAAAATCGCGACGACGTCGTCATCAAACTTGAAGACAACGTCGATCTCGATGGGTCGGCGTTGCTCTTCCAGGTGCTGACGGCCGACGCTTTCCGCAACGCCGTTCGGGACCTGACGATCGATGTGGGGGTCGGAAATCCGAATGCGAAAGGTCTGACATTCGTCGCCAATAACAATGGCATCGTCTCAAACGTCAACATCAAATCAAGCGACCCCGACCATGCGGGGCGAGTGGGGCTGGAGTTGGGGACCGGCGCGAACGGACCGTTGCTCGTCGAGAATGTCAGCGTCGATGGCTTTGATGTTGGCATTCGCACCGCATTTCAAGACGCAAGCCAAACGTTTGAAGACATCTCGCTGAGCAACCAACAGGTCTTTGGTTGGGTCAACGAGGGTGATCAGAATGTTTTCGTTCGCAATCTGACCAGCGTCAACGAAGTCCAAGCGATCCATAACGGGCCGAATGGAACGAATCTCGAAAACTCCGTGTTCACACTCGTCGACAGCACGCTCCAAGGCGTCGGCGATGCGTCGAACGAACTTGCGATTTACACCGAAGAACGCCTCTACGCACGCAACGTGGCGGTCCCTGGCTACGGCCAAGCCGTGCGGCGCGTCGAACGAAATGGGTTCTTGCAAGGCAACTTTTCGCTCGACGGTGACTTCATCGACGAATACTGGAGTGGCGGCGCGACCGAAGGGCAGGCCAGCGGTGGAACGCATGAGCTTTTTGACGCCAGTCCCGACACCAGTTTGGGACTTGAAATCAAAGACGTCCCCGACGTTCCTATCGATCCGAATTTTGAAAACTGGGCGAGTCCGACCGCGTTTGTGACTCAGAATCCAGACGGTACGCCGAGCGGCGTCGCCGACGACGCCTTTGATGACTCACTCGCGATCCAAGCCGCGATTGACTCAGGCGCGACGACACTCTACTTCCCCTTCGGTCGCTGGGTCGTGGACCAAACCGTGCAGGTCGGTGGCAACATCGAACGGATTCATGGCATGGAATCGAGCATCGGGTCGCTCAACGGCGAAGGCGCCTTTCGCATCAACGAATCGAGCTCCGAAACGATCGTCTATGAACGGATCGGCGGATTCTTTGCGGACACAGTCCAGATCGAACACGCCAGCGACACCACGCTCGTCGGACGCAACCTTCAGGGATTCGCGTACGTGCCGACAAGCGACTCTCCCGGCGATCTTTTTCTCTACGACGTCGTTCAGGGCCACTTTGAGTTCAGGAACCAAAACGTCTGGGCACGTCAGTTAAACACCGAAGGCCGGGCGGACATCAACGATCCGGACCTTCCCGATCAAAAGATCCTGGTCGACAACGCAAACGTGTGGGTTCTCGGCCTTAAGATCGAAAACGAAGGCACGATTCTGCGAAACACCAACCAGGGAAACGTGGAACTGCTGGGGGTCTACCGAAATAACAACAACCCAAGTGATGAAGATAACCCCGCCTTCGTCACGGTAGATGCGAACACGTCCGTCGTGAATTTTGATGCGGCTACCGCGGCCAGCAACGCGTACGCGCTCTGGGTGAGTGAGACGCGCGACGGCGACACACGCACCTCGGCTCGCTTCGGAGGCTCGCTCGGCCACGTCTACTCTGGATTCGACAGCCAATCGTTGTGGGATCTACGACAGGAAGTCATCGTGGACAACCAAGATCCCGGGGTCTCGCTCTCAGGAGACTGGAGTGAGACACGCTCCTTCCCCGGCGGTTTCCTCGACGACAACGCACTGTTCTCACGAGAGGCCGATGCGTCGGCAACCTTCACACCTGATCTACCCGTCGATGGTGAGTACGAGGTCGTTGTTCGTTGGATGAACAACTGGGGCGGTCAAGACCATACGAATCACGGCCGCGATGTTCCGATCACGGTGAACCACCTGGGCGGATCCGACACCACGACCGTCAACCAACAGATCGATGGCGGAAAATGGGTGTCCTTCGGATCGTTCGATTTCGAGGCCGGTCCAAACGGTTCCGTGACCGTCGCGAGCGATGGTTCCGGGCGAGCCGTCATCGCGGACGCCGTTCGATTTGTCCTGAAGTCCAGCAACGATGAAATCCCGATCTCACCGGGCTTCGCGATCCAGCCGACGACGGACGTCTACTCGACCGACATCTATTCCGGAGCAAGTTACGTCTTCACCGAAGGACAGAATGTGCTTGCCAACGACGTCGACGCCACGGGTCGACCGCTGTCGGTAGTGGCGTTTGAGCAAGGTCGCGGCGGTGCCGTTTCTATCACAGAGAACGGTGACTTGTCGTATGAAGCGTTTCCATTCTTTACCGGCTGGGACCGATTCGAATACACGGTCAGCAATGGAGTTCACCAAACAACGGCAACGGTTCAAGTCTTTGTGGAGGATGCCCTCGATGAGAACGGCGTCTTTCAACGCGAACGGACCGTGGCCGAGTTGAAGGAAGCCGCATCTGCTCCCATCGAAAACGTGCGTGTCGTCGAGTACGACGGAACCGGCCGTGCCTCACATTTGCTTGGACCGGGACAAATTGACGACGGCTTTGGCGTGTCCGGATTTAAATCCCATGCAAGAAACGGTGACGGAATTCACTTCAATGGTCCCGAAAACTCAACGATCACGCTCGATCTCGGTGGCACCTACCAGCTCGAAACGAGTCGTCTCTGGAACTACAACCAACAGGATGAGTCCGTCTTTTTCACCCGCCGAACCGGTGAGGGCGTGACCGCAATTCGAATTCTTGTTGATACGGATCCTGATCAAAACGGAACTCCGGACAACTTCGTACTTGCAACGACGATCGACCTTGCGGAGGCAACCGGACGCAATGACTACTCCGGCCAGGTTTTTGACCTCGAAGGTGTCGAGGCCCGATTCGTCAAGTTGGAGCTGATCGGAAATCGCACCACCGTGGATCGGTCCTCGCTGAGTGGCATCGAATTCCGCGGAGCGTTGGTTGCGGAAGCCACCGTGACAGAGATTCCCAACTTTCTGGTCAGCGAGGAAAGCAGCCGCGTGAACAATGATCGCCCAGGCGGTCGAACCATCGGACGTGGCTACAACGCCGAAGACAATTTTCACGATGCCAATCGAAGCAACAACTGGCAATCGGCCGCGGACGACCCGACACCACAAATCACATACGACCTCAATGACGACTACACGCTAGGGTCGATGCGGCTTTGGAACGTGAATCACGGCCCAGACCTCGACCGAGGCGCGAAAACGATCGATGTCTACACCTCGATTGACAACGTCAACTTCACGCTCTTCGACACAATCAATCTGGCGCGCGGGACGGCGACCTTCGTGGACCATGGCGAAGTGTTCGATCTTGCGGGCGTCGAGGCGAGATATGTTCGTCTGGACATCACGGAAACGCACGGGGCAACGGATGGTGCCGGCATTGCCGAGGTTCGATTCTTCGGGCGGCAACAAGTCGTGTTGGAAAACGAGATTTCCGTTTCCGAGGTCAACGCATCCTCGAACACCGCTTCGGCCGATTTCTTAATCGACGAGAGTGGCCTGACCGAGGATTTGTTGCGACACCTTGATCAAGGCGACACGCAGTATCGGTCCGATCGGAACGATTTGACGCCGACAATCGATTTTGAACTTCAACGCGTCGCGGAATTGTCCAAGTTGTACATTTGGAACTTCGCGTCCGCCGGCCAAACAGGCTTCAACTTTGACCGCGGTGTCCGAACGATGCGGGTGCTGACCTCTGAAAACGGTGTGGACTACAGTGACCACGGCGAATTCAGTGTGCGTCGCGGATTTACCTCCTCACAATTTGAGGCCCTGAATTTCGACGCTCCCGTGCGGGCAAAGTTCGTTCGATTCGAAGTCCTGAACAACCACGGCGATAGCCAATTTACCGGGCTCGGCGAAGTCAAGTTCTTTGGCACTCCAGTCTCCCAGGCTCCCACCATCTGGAACCTCGACCCGGACTCGGACCTCGGATTCTCGAATACGGATGGACTCACCAATCTCAATAACAGCTCCGCCGCCAACGCGTTGTCGTTCCGCGTCGGTGATGTGATTCCCGGTGACACGGTCACGCTTTACGCCGACGGTGTCCCGATCGGATCGGCGGTGGCGGATGCCTACCTCGCGACAATCACGACCGATGGCATGACAACACTCGCAGATGGAATCGTGAATGTCACCGCCACGCGTACGGTCCCGGGCGAATTGACCTCCGAGTTTTCCGAGTCCGTGTCGATCGAGATCGAAACGCAGGCTCCCAATGTCTCGATCGGACAACTCGGTGGTGGTCTCGAATTGGAGGCCCTCGATATTGCCTTCAGCGAACCGATCGAAGGACTCGATTTGTCCGACCTACTCCTCCGCGCGGGCGACGTGCCTCTCTCACTCGAGAATGCCGTTCTGGAGCAAACCAACGAGACCAGCTATCGGTTGTCGGGACTCGGGGATTTGACGGATGTTGCCGGCGACTATTCACTTAGTCTTGCTGCTGATGGAACAGACATCGTCGATGTCGCGGGAAACGCTCCGACCGAATTCGAATCCCCCCTCTCACTCGTTCCACGAACGAGAGCCTTCAATTCACGAAACCGTGACTACAGCGTGATACCGCATGATGACGCCTTCCTTTTGGATCAAGGCGAGATCTCACTGACCTTCAACACGAACAACGTCAATCGCGGCGGGTTGATTTCGAAGGACCATCGCGACTTTGGCGACGGCGGACACCTGATGATGCGACTCCGCCGTGGGCAAGTAGAGGTGCGTTTGCAAAGCGTCAATCAATCCTTCTACGTTCGTGGCGGCGATCTACAACCGGGCGTCGACTACCATGTCTCCTTCCGATTCGGAAACAGCGGTATGGTCCTCGCGATCAATGGGGAAATCGTCGCGACAAACAACTACACCGGAGGACTCGGCGCTACATCCGGCGGATCAGGCAATGTGGAAGATATCGTGGTCGGTGCAAACAAATGGAAAAGCCAATCGGGAACCAACAACAACCTTCGACAGTTCTTCACGGGGAGAATCAGCGATGTACGGGTTGCCGACGGCACGGGGAACCTTGTCTTTAGCGAAGCCGTCACGCCCTACGATTTTGCATCGGGAAGCGCAAACTTCTTTAATGGCGTGGACCAGTTTATCGAGGTAACACACACGGTAGACCAAGAACTGGACTCCGGTGCGTTTGAATTGACCTTCAACACCTACGACGCTGCGGAAAGACAGACTCTGTTCAGCAAAGACAATACCGGCTTTGACGGGGGCGGGCATCTCACGGCAAGCCTTATCAACGGCCGCGTGGAGATCCGGCTGCAAAGTACAAACCGTAGCTACTACTTGCGTTCGGAGGCAATCAGTTCGAACACCGACTACGCCATGCGTTTTGAGTTCGGTAGCGGAGGGATGAAGCTCTTCCTCAACGGGGAATTGGTCGACAGCGACGATTACGAGGGCGGTCTCCAGGGTAACGACAACTCGTTAATTATTGCTGCGAGCCAATGGAGGGCTCGCGAAGACGCGGATCGGCTGGAGTATTATTTCCACGGCACGATCAGCGACTTTCAAATGCTCGATGGAAACGGCATCGCCATCGACCTCTTCGGTGACGACGATGATGAGGACGAAGAGTTTGCGTAGACCTCGTCGGTGACTCGCAGACACCGAAACGGTCTTTGCATCGTTTCGGTGTTCGGATTGCCCATGGCGTGACAGCGTTTTAATCAGGTTGCCGAGGCGTGATGAACGCCCGCCCGGTACCATCGACCCATATAAATCGCTTCTGGTTGGGCGTCACATCGAAGTCAAGTGGGACGGCCCACCGAGTCCAACCGGGTGTTGTTACAGACGTCGATCGTCCTGTCGCATCGACGCGTTCGAAACCGTTGTCGGCGGCGCGAAACGTCGCTGAATGCGTTGACCGCAGAACCGCCCCCATCGATGACTCCAATTGGGTTTGCCGAAAGGGAGCAATCGAAATCAAGAACGTCTTCTGTCCCGAGACGACCATTCGATTGGGTGACACAAAGCGGATCGACTCAAACTCGGCCTCAGCCGCGATCGCCTTTTCGAGAATCTTTTTCCCAGTTCGATCGACGACGCGAAGTTTCGGTCCGTCCAACACCGCGGTGAGACTGCCGTCGCTGCGAATCGCGACGAGCGTCGGAAGTTTTGAAACCGGCAAGACGGTCCGGGTGTTCCGAGCAACCTCATAGAGCACCACGCCATCATTCGATTTGTAGCAACAGAGGTCTGATTCACGAGAACAGGTTACCGGTCCGGTGGTTTGAAAAGAACGGAACGAGTTCGCCTCATTGACTTTTGCGATGACGAGCGATTCACCGTCAAACGAGACGATCTCTCGATCCTGATCACAGAAACAAAGGAACTGGATGGATCCGGTATGCCTCGGAACATCCGCCGCCCTCAAGACATTGATCGGTTGGCGAGTGAAGGCATCGAAAATCCGGACACGACCGTCGACGCTCCCAAGAGCGAACTTGCTTCCGTCTTGGCTAATGGCGACCGAAGTCCAGCGAGCAGCCCTATCCAAGGGAGCAAGGAGAACCTCATCATCGACGCACGAATAGACCTCGACCGTTCCATCCTCGAAACCGGCGGCCACCGACTTCAAAGCGGGGGAGTAGGTTGCCGCCGTTGGGAAAGCCGATAAACGCCGCGTGTATTCGATTCCAGTCACTCGAACGGAAGTCTGATTGGCGGGGTTGGGCAATTCGACCAACCAACTGCCTTCCGGTGCGACTTCCGTCACCGCCGCCGTGCCAGACAATTGAGGAGACTCGAGCTTCTCCAAGTCTTTGATCGCCCAATCGGCGCGGCGCAAGTTCGCACCGAAGAGCGTGAGAGTTTCCGGCGCCGCGTTGAACGTCAAGTGCCCCGCGGGTACTGAAGCGGGCAGCGAGTACTCTTTGTCCTCGGACAGCTTCCAGATCTTCGTCACCCCGCGAGCGTCTGCAGCGGCAACCATCGATTCATCGCTGGACCAAGCGACGGATCGGACCAAGTGAGAAAGTTGAATCATCTTGATCGGCTCAGACTCGCCGATGCGATAGACCCGCATCCTGTTATCGCCCGACCCGATCGCAAAGAAGCGACCTTTCGGAGAACAGGACAGCGAGATCGGTGGGGCCTTCGTGGAAACATAGTCTTGACGCTTGTTCCGTTGAACGTCGACCGACAGAACGAGACCATCCACACCAGCCACAATCAAGGTCGCGTTAGACGCGAAGGCAGCGGATTCGATACTGACTGGGAATTCGATCGAGTCGAGCACTTCGCCGTCGGGCATGCCATAAAGCTTAACGGCACCATCGCGACCCGCCGTCGCGAAGACTTTCCCGTCGGGCGTGAATGCGAGATCGGTCACGGCCGCGGCGTGGTGAAATCGATTTGACCCGAAAGCCCATCCGTCTCCCAAGTTGCGACTCACGAGTTCCTCATCCAAACTCGGTTCGAACTCCGAGGGAATTGCCTCGAGACATGCGAAGAACAGATCCCGATGGGCTCGGTCCACTCCCTTTGCCAATACACTTGCGACGTCTGAGCGTAGGGCACGCATCGGTTTCGAATCGACCCGGTCTTTCTGAAGTCGAATCCATCGCTTCCCGAAATCCTGTAGTGCTTGTTTCTCGCGAAGCAGTGGTGTCTGAGTCCATTCGGGTTCAAAAACGACCTCGTCCCCCCAAGCCACGTCCAATTCCTGGTCGATCACCTCGTAACCAACCCGCTCCATTCGAACCGACATTTTTCCGGGACGTTGCTCAACAATCGTGGTCCCGTCGCTCGAGAGCGGGACAGGCTCTCCGTCGACTAAAAGCGCACTGCCCGCCGTTTGAGCCTCCGTGTCCCATCGCAAAGCCACTCGCGCGCGACCACGTGCTGCAACCGTGAACGCGATACCAACGGAAAGAACACAAGCGAGGACCGCTTGCCCGAACATCCATGATCGAGCCGAGGCGCGGCTCGAGTCGACATCATCATCTTCCCGCAATTCCGAAGCCTGGATCGGTTGGCGTGTCACGAGGGCGGGCAGAATCTCGTCCATATCGCTCGCGGAGTCACCACTCAACTCAACGCTCTCCTGCGGATCCGAAACGACATCCTGTGGTGTCTGGGCCGAGCCACCAAGTGATTGACCGGTGACACCCGATGAAATTCCCTTCCGCGCCAAACGAAGGGCAGTCGCCACTTCTCCAGGATGAGCGAAACGTTGCTTGGGATTCGAAAGCAGGCATCGATCGACAACATTCGCCAGCGCCTCGGGGCAACTTGGCATCACGTGACGAACTTTTGGTGCTGAATGGGATAAACGTTCAGACAGCTTCTCAGAAAGATGACGGCTGTTGGTGAGACGTTGCCCCGTCAACATCGTGAACAGCGTTGCACCCAGTGCGAACACATCGGCACGAGTATCGACTCGCGAGCCTTCCTCAAACTGCTCGGGCGCCATGAAATCAACCGACCCGAGTACAAGTTGGCTGCGATTCCCGTGGCTTGAGTCTGCCAACGTGTTGCGCGCGATCCCAAAGTCAACAATCTTAAGATTCGGCTTTCGACTGTTGGCGTCCGTAAACAGGATCAAGTTCGATGGCTTGATGTCTCGGTGCACCACCCCATTTTCGTGGATGTGCTGTAATCCATGCGCGACGAACTCGATCATCTTGGATCCGAGGGTCGGTGGGACGGATCGCTGTGATTCGAGCCAGGTCCCCAGATCAGGGCCGTTGACGTATTCCATCACCAAGAATTCGGTGTCGTGCACCCGCTGTGCCGTGTAGCACCGCACGACCGCCGGGTGATCCAAACCCTTTAAGATTTGCACCTCGCGGTGAAAGCGTTCAACATACTCGGGATCGCGTGCGAGTTCCGGAGACAGCACTTTGAGCGCTCGTCGCTGACCAGTGCGAAAGTGTTTGGCCTCATAGACCGCCCCCGTCGCCCCGCCCCCGATCTTCCGTTGCAGTACGTAGTCACCGAGCTGAAAGGTGGTTCGACCGAATAGCAGTTGTTCCGCTTGCCAGCGTGTGATCGATCGCTGGCGGACCAAACGGGTGGCAAGCTCTTTTGCGGAGCGAACGTCGGGATGATCTAGACAGAACGAGTCAAGCTGCCTCGCCGGCAGTAACCGACTTTGAGAAAGGCGATCGATAAAGGAATTAGCGTCGCTTTCCATCCCATTCATGATTCGCAGTGGCGATCGAACTGGCCCCAGCCACTGGCGGCCATCGACAAGGAAGATACGATGATTGCACTTAGATTATCCAGACACCGATCATCGGGACTAGACGCTTGATTCTACGGCTGGAGGCGAGGTGCTGCATGCCGCTACGGATCCAACATCGTTTCCGCCCCATTGCTGGCACCACTCAACGAACGTGCACTGCCTTGATTTCACTTATCGGTGACGCGGCAGCATCTCTACGCGAGCCATTCAAGAACCTGTGACGACGAGTCGTTCGTTTCCATTCAAGCCCTCGGCCGAGCATCCCGGTGCTCTCGGCTTGATCCAACAGTTTCGCGTCGATCGTTTGATCGGCGAAGGAGGGATGGGATACGTCTTCGAAGCCGTCGACACCCGCCTGCGCCGGCCGGTAGCGTTGAAGCTCATCAAGCCTGATGCGTCCGCGAACGCGACAAGTCACCAACGCTTCCTCCGCGAAGCGCGATTGATGGCGTCCATTCAGCACGACAACATGGTAACGATCTTCGAAGTCGGCAATGAAGGTTCGTTTCCATTCCTCGCCATGGAGTTGCTCGAAGGTGAGACCCTCGAATCGCGACTCGCAAATTCAGGAACGCTGCCCCCGGATCAGGTCACGTCCATCACCCGACAGATCTGTCGGGGCTTACGTGCGGCACACCGCGTCGGGGTCGTACATCGGGACATCAAGCCGAGCAATCTTTGGCTGCAATCGCCGGATGAGACGGTGAAGATTCTCGATTTCGGTTTGGCTCGCGACGAATCCAGCGGGCTGACCCAAGCGGGGAGCCTTCTGGGTACGCCCAAGTACCTTTCCCCCGAACAAGCTCGGGGCGAGCCGATCGACTCACGCTCCGACCTCTACAGCCTCGGCGTCACGGTCTATCGAATGTTGTCGGGGAGATTGCCGCATGACGAAGCGACGACGACACAGCAGTTGGCTGCCATTGTCGCCAGACGCCCCACTCCGTTGACCAAGCTGTGCCCCGATTTGCCGCAGGAACTTGTTCGCTTGGTGGACCAGCTACTTGAAAAGGAGCCCGACGCAAGACCACCCGATGTGGCGGCCGTGATGGAATCGCTCGATCGTGTCGATATCGAATCACAAACGGTTGTCGAGGTACCAAGGCCGGTCAGTTTGATTCGACGGGGCGCACAAGCCGTTTCGCATCCGAGGGTAATCCTTCTGGTTGCGTGCACGTTGCTTCCAGGCCTGATCACCTATCCGATCTTATTCAGCCGTTTAGAGCGAAAGATTTCGGTTGCTTCGCCGGCGACCACAAGCGTCACGTCGGAACTCGAAATGCCGCTCGCACTCGCCGAGCCCCGAGAAACGACACGCGACGTTCTCGTTTGCACTTCGATCACACAGATGCGTGGGTCGGGGCCTCGACAGCGAAACTACGTGAACGTGACCTACCAGCCGACGTACCTCCGTGAGACTCCGATTTTCGAATTTGACCTCAGCGCCGTGCCAAAGAATCAATCCTGCGTGGACGCGGCGTTCACCCTCACGCTCAAAGGCGGGGCGACGTCCTCGGGCGAAAGAAAATTCAGCGTGTATGGAACGAGGTCAAAAGATGTGGCGGGGCGAGTCACATCCCTGACAGCGATGAAAGAGATGATCGACTCGGGCGACGTGCAAGACCTCGGGTTCTTGGAGTTTCATAACGCGGGCTATCGAAAAAATGGTTTGGCCGATGGAATCCGATTCCGCTCCTCGGCACTGATTGATTTGATTCGCTTCGCCGCCGGGTCAAAAGTGCAACTCTGGCTCTGGCG
>JBCBOT010000156.1:0-17785 GCA_039821165.1 Planctomycetota bacterium
CCTTTGTCACACGGTCGCCAAGGCGGAAGAAAGAGGCCGCAGGCACAACAAAATGCAACCTCAAGCCTTTTTGACAACTGGCATTGTCAAAAATAGCGAGTCGAAAACAGGCCTCTGGCCTTCAATGGTCTGTTTTGTTCCCTTGTTTTGCATTTTGTTGTGCCTGCGGCCTCTTTCTTCCGCCTTGGCGACCGTGTGACAAAGGTGCGTTAAATCGATCTTCGTCCCCTCTACGCCAAAGCGACACGTCTGTAACATCCTGGCTGTTTACCCTCCATCCGCCTGTGGGAGTTATTCATGAAAGCCGTTGCGGTCACGCCCGGAACACCCAATAGCGTTCATTTGACCGAAGTGCCGGAGCCGTCGTTGGATCAAATCCCCGATGGGACAGGTGTCTTGGTGAAGACCCTCAAAGTCGGGGTGGATGCGACGGACCGGGAGATCAATGAAGCACTGTACGGAAACGCTCCTCCCGGGGATGACTATCTCGTGATCGGTCACGAGTCCTTCGGCATCGTGGAAGCGGTGGGGCCGAACGTTCATCGGGTCAAACCCGGTGATTACGTGACTGCGACGGTCCGGCGTCCGGGTGGTTCGATCTACGATTTGATCGGCACCAACGACATGACCAGCGAGGAGGAGTATTACGAACGCGGCATCAATCTCCGTCATGGGTTCATGACGGAGAAGTTCGTTGATGAAGAGGAGTACATCGTCCGGGTCCCGGAGGGTTTGAAGCACCTCCACGTGCTGCAGGAGCCGATGAGTTGTGCGGCGAAGGCAGTGCAGCAGGCGTATGAGGCTCAGCAACGGATGAAGGTCTGGCGGCCCAAGGTTGCTTATGTCATGGGGGCCGGGCAAATCGGATTGCTGACGACGCTCGTCCTCAAACTCCGCGGCTTGCAGGTCTACACCCTCGCTCGCGGCGAGGCGCCGAACCTCAAAAGCGAAATCGTGAGCGGGCTCGAGGCGGAGTACGTCAGCACCCGTCAGACACCCATCGAAGAACTGGTGAAGAGAACGGGCAAACCGGATTTGATCGTCGACGCCACTGGCAGCAGTTCACTTGCTTTTCAAGCGATGGAGCACCTTGGTCACAACGGCGTGGTGGTGTGGACGAGCATCACGGGCGGCGACAAAACGATCGAAGTACCCTCGGATGCCGTGAACTTGCACTGGGTTTTGGGCAACAAATTGTTGTTGGGTAGCGTCAACGCCAACCGCACGCACTTTGAAAGTGGAATCCGCGATCTGGCACTCGGGGCGATGATGTACCCCGGTGTACTCGAGAAGATCCTGACACACCCCGTAGACGGACTTGAAAACTACCAGGAAATGATGCGATTGTTGGTCGAAGACAAGGACGCATTGAAGGTGTTTGTCAACGTGGCGGACGAATAGTTTGCATCACGGCTTCGGTTGCGGTGGCACAAATTTGGTTCGCCGTTGACCCCACCGCGCAAACCACCTAACCTACCACCAGGTAAGTGTTTAGAACGTGCTGGTGGTGTGTCCGGGCCTCTCGAGCATCAGCTCTTTTCCAGGTTCGAGCCTTTCGCTCCGAGTTTGGTCCGGAATTGGCATCGCCACGCGGTTCCGACGGGAGCTGCCAAGTTGACTCGGATTCGTTCGAACCGATAAAGCACAGTCGAACATGAGCTACCTGTCGGCGAGTCGGCAACGGAAGCCGGCGGCCCAACAACCTGATCTGCACGATCACAACTGAGCGATTCAGCGATGTCGTTTTTTGATACTTTGGCCGATGTCACCGGCGCGATTTTTGGTGGAGCGCTCGGTTCGTTTGAACGCGCCGTGACCTCTGTTTTTGGTTCGGCCAACGCTCGGCAGGTGACCAAGCTTCAGGCCCGCGCCGATGAGATTACGGCGATGGAGTCGAAATACGAAGCGATGTCTGATGACGAGCTTCGTGAGCAGACGGTTTTGTTCCGTCAGCGGATCCGGGATGGCGAGACGCTCGACGACATTTTGCCTGAGGCGTTCGCGGTCTGTCGCGAAGGTGGCAAGCGGTTCCTCAACATGCGTCACTACGACGTGCAATTGATCGGCGGCATGGTGTTGCACGAGGGCAAGATCGCCGAAATGGTAACGGGTGAAGGAAAGACGCTCGTCGCGACGTTGCCGGCTTACCTCAATGCGCTCGAAGGCAAAGGCGTTCACGTCGTCACCGTCAACGATTATCTCGCGCGACGCGATATGGAGTGGATGGCGCCGCTCTACATGAACCTCGGTTTGACCGTCAACGCGATCCAGTCGGGCATGTCGACCGACGACAAACAAGCGGCTTATCGCTGCGACATCACCTACGGAACGAATAACGAGTTCGGGTTCGACTACCTGCGCGACAACATGCGGCCCGCCGCGCAGGGAGACGAGCGATTTGATCCTCAGGCCCAGCAGTGTCAGGGGCCATTGAACTATGCGATTATCGACGAGGTCGACAACATTCTGATCGACGAGGCTCGGACGCCGTTGATCATCAGCGGTCCGAGTGACATGGACTTGCATCGTTACGCCGATGCCGATCGCGTTGCGCGGCAACTCAAGAAGGAGGAGCACTTCACGGTCGACGAAAAACAACACAACGTCACGTTGACCGATGAAGGCGTTCGTGAAGCGGAAAAGTTGGCGGGCGTTGAGAGCTTCTACACGGCAGGCAACATGGAATGGCCGCACCTCATCGATAACTCCCTCAAGGCCCACTATCTCTACAAACTCGACGTTAACTACGTCGTGAAGGATCGCCAAATCGTCATCGTCGACGAGTTTACCGGTCGACTGATGGATGGTCGGCAATGGAGCGACGGTTTGCACCAAGCCGTCGAGGCGAAGGAAGGTGTTCCGATCAAGCCGGAGACGCAAACCTTCGCAACCGCTTCGCTGCAAAACATCTTCAAGATGTACAAGAAGCTCTCGGGCATGACCGGAACGGCGATGACCGAGGCGAATGAGTTTTGGAAGATCTACAAGCTCGATGTGGTCGCTATTCCGACCAACAAGGTGCTCGAACGCATTGAGTACCCGGACATCATCTACCTGACCGAGGAATACAAGTACAAAGCGTTGGCCGAAGAGATCGAGCGGGCCAACAAATGGGATGTGCTTGTTATGAAGGACGGTTCGGAAATGTGGGGCAAGATCAAGGAAGAGCAGGACGATCAGGTCCAATTCATCGGCCAAGGCGAAAAGGAGGCCGAGGCGGTCTCTCGGTCCAAAATCGACTCCATCGACTACGCCGGTAGACCCGTGCTGGTCGGTACGGTGAGCATCGAGAAGAGTGAGAAGTTGAGTCGTTTGCTCGAACGTCGTGGCATCGAACACTCGGTCCTCAACGCAAAGCAGCACGGTCGCGAAGCGGACATCGTCGCGCAGGCGGGACGCAAAGGCGCCGTGACGATCGCCACGAACATGGCCGGTCGCGGTACCGACATCATTTTGGGCGGGAACCCGGAAACCAAGGCTTGGGCGCAACTGCAGCACAAATACCCGACACGACTCGAAGTCCCCGATGAAGAGTGGAACGAGTTGGTTGAGAAGATCGACACCGCAGAAGGGATGAGCGAACAGGGTGAAGAGGTCCGTGAAATCGGTGGACTCTACGTCCTGGGTACCGAACGCCACGAATCTCGCCGCATTGACCTCCAATTGCGTGGTCGATGTGGACGGCAAGGTGATCCCGGCTCGAGCAGGTTCTTCCTGTCCCTCGAAGATGATTTGATGCGGATCTTCGCCGGTGAATGGGTCAAAGGCATGATGGAACGCATCGGCATGAAAGAGCACGAGCCGCTCGAGTCCAAAATCGTGACGCGGCGGATCGCATCGGCGCAGAAGAAAGTCGAAGAGCGGAACTTTGAAATTCGCAAAAGCCTGCTCGACTACGACGAAGTGATGGATGAGCAGCGGAAGCGAGTCTACCGCTACCGACAAAATCTGCTCGATGGCCACAGCTCGCGCTCCATGATTCTGGAACTGATTCAATCGCAGATCGATGAACAGGTCGAGACGTTTCTTGACCTGGACTACGGCGTCGAAACCTTCGCGACCTACGCCGGCGGCCAGTTGGGATGCTCGCTCGAATCACGCGATTTCCAAAACATGGAAATTACCATGGCCACAAGCTACGCACGCGAACAGGCGGAGCGTCAGGCCGAGGTCAGTTGTGAGGAGGCTCTCGAAGAGAATCTCCCAGAGGGCATGGAAGAAGAATGGAACTGGAAAGCACTCGCCAAGTGGTCCAACACCACGCTCGGAACCAACTACAACGACCATCAACTCAAGAAAAAAGATCGTGACGAACTGTATGACGAGCTAGTCGAGAAGGCTCACGCACGGATCGAGAAGATCGATCTCAGCGAAGGCGAGCCGTTTCTCGATGCGGACTATGGCTTGCGAATGCTGTGCGGTTGGATGAGGCACCGTTTCGGGATCGAAACCACACCGGAAGAGTTTCGTGACGTGGAAGATCGGCGCACCGTTGCTGCGGCGCTGATGGAACGAGCCGAGGAGGCTTACAAGGAAAAGGAAGCTGAGTACCCTGCCCTCGCCGGCATGACCCAGTTCACCGTCGACCAAGGCGCCCAGGTCATCCTCGATCGGGAAAACCTCGTCGACTGGATTGCCCGCCGTTTCGGAAAGGAACTCACCATCGAGGATGTTCCGTTGAACCGCGAGGATCTCAAGAATTACCTCGTCGGATTCAGTCGCGAAACGAGTTCCTCCGCCCATTCGATCTACGAAGAGGCGCATCGGCGTGTCGACGATCTGTTCGGTGATGTCGACGACGAAACCACTGCGGCCGTCGCTTCCGCGGGAACCGACAAGCTAAACAACCTCACGACTTGGATGAAGGAAGAGCTCGGCGCCACCAATGAGCCGGATGCGCTGTCTCGAATGAACCGCGAGCAAATGAAGCTCACCGTCGATGGCGCCGTGGACGACCGCTTTCATCCCGAGATGCGTCGAATGGAGCGTCAGATTCTGCTCAGCATCGTGGATGACGCGTGGAAAAACCATTTGCTAACGATGGACCACTTGCGAAGTAGTGTCGGGCTTAAGGGATATGCTCAACTCGATCCGAAGGTCGAGTACAAACGCGAAGGGATGCGATTGTTTGACAAGATGTGGGATTCCGTTGGCGAACAGGTCACCGGATTGATTTTCCGCATGGAGTCTTTTAACCAGGAGTTCATCCGCAGCACCTGGGTTGAAGCGAAGACACGCCATGATGCGGCTGCCGGCGTGGCCGGCCAGGCGGGGACTGCGACCGCAACCAAGGCTTCCACGCAGACGGCTGCACAACAGGCGGCCGAAGCCAGCAATCAGCCTGCCGAGGAAGCTCGTGCTGAACCGATCCGAAACACCGGTGTCAAAGTCGGCCGAAATGATCCGTGCCCCTGCGGCAGCGGCAAGAAGTACAAGAATTGCTGTATGAGAAAGTAAGCCTCCCCGTCGATGGCTCACTCGTTCGAGAAAGGACTCTCGCATGTTCTTCAACGTTCTTTACGCGGTCGCACTCGTTCTCTATTCGCCGGTCATCCTTTACCGCCGCTTGCGGCATGGAAGATACCGGCGTGGTTGGCGGCAGAAACTCCTGGGGCTCAACGCCGCCGAGGCTCTCGCCCTGACAAGCGGCAAGCCTTGCATCTGGTTGCACGCCGTGAGCGTTGGGGAGGTCAACCTTTTGCGGGGTATCGTTTCCGAACTCGACGATCGGAAAGACTCGCTCGCCGTCGTGATCAGCACCTCGACCGACACGGGCTACGACTTGGCGGTGAAGCAATATGGTGCCGAGCGTGTTTTCTTTTGTCCGCTCGATTTCTCATGGGCCGTGGATCGAACCTTGAGGCACTTGAATCCTGAGGCTCTCGTTCTGGCCGAGCTTGAACTTTGGCCAAATTTGATTCACGCGTCCAAGAAGTGTGGCAGTCCCGTCGTGGTGATCAATGGGCGTCTGAGCGACACCAGCGCAGCGAGGTATCGACGTTTCGGCGCGTTGACGCGGCCGGTGTTTCGTTCGCTCAGCCGAATCGAATGCCAGGATGAATCTTCGGCCGTGAACTTCGCCCTCTGTGGTGCTCCTGCCGATCGAATTCAAGTCAGTGGATCGCTGAAGTTTGACAATGCACCGAGTAGTCGCGACAGCATCGAGGTGCAGTCACGCGTCGCGTGGACGGGCTTAGACCCTTGGCAGGTCGTCTGGATGGTGGGCAGCACGCAAGAGGGCGAGGACGCGATGGCGTTGGCGGTCTACAACCGCTTGCGGGGTCGATTCAAGGAGCTACGGATGATCTTGGTGCCGCGCCATCCAGAGCGTTTCAACCAAGTAGCGGCGGAAATCGAAGCGTCTGGATTGGTGGCTCATCGACGTTCCCGTGACGGATCGTTGGATGAACTCTCTTGGGAGGGTGACCGCGTCATTTTGGTCGACACGGTCGGCGAACTACGACATTGGTGGGGCGTGTGCCAGTTGGCGACGGTCGGCGGCAGTTTCGGCGACCGTGGAGGGCAAAATATGCTCGAGCCGGCGGGTTACGGCTGCGCAATCTCGTTCGGGCCCAACACCAAGAACTTTCGCCACATCGCCGAAGAACTGCTTCGTAGCGATGCCGCCGTGCGGGTTCAGGGCGAAAGTGAGCTCGAACGGTTCGTCGAATCTTGTTTGGTGAATATTCCTCGTGCGGATTCGTTGGGGCGAAACGCGCGGGCCGCGGTTCAGCAGCATCGGGGGGCCACGGAACGCGTGCTGCTCTCGCTCAATACGATACTCGCGCCCGTGACACCGCAGCGTTCGGCCGCTTGAGCCTGTTCGCTAGTCATCATGACCGTCGCCAACAGACTTAGCGAGAAGGACTGATTGGTCGATGTTCAAAGTGGCAACGCTTACGCCGCATTTATGAGATATGCTTCCGACGTAAGTCATTCCCCACCCGGTTGGAAGTCGTATGCCTGATCCTCCGCCACTGCCGCTCGAGGAACTTCGACGCGTCGTGGAATTCTGTGGACGGACAGCGTTGGTGCTGGTCGACGACTCGGGGCTGGTGGCGGAGGTCTGCGTGGCCGTTTTCGGTGGCGTAGAAGCTCCCGATACCGGTTCCTCGCTTGACGATTGGCTCCGCGAGAACGAGGTCTTCGGGAAGCAGGAACTCGCCGTTACGAATCGACGCGAGCGGGCAGTTTTGCTCTCGCGCACGTCATCGCCAACACCTGTTTCATCACAATTGCTCGATCATGCGGAGCAAATCTCGCAGCTCGGATGCTTCGACTGGAACGTCGCGACGAATGAGCTTCGCTGGTCCGATGGTTTGTATCGCATCTACGGTTTTGATCCTGAGATGCTCGAGCCGAGTTTCGAACGATTTCTTGAGTTTGTCGTTCCGGAGGACCGCGGCAATGTTCAGGCCGCGATTCAGCAAGCTCTCGAAACAGGTGGTTCGTTTGAAAACGTCGAGCGGATTCGTCACGCGTCTGGGGAGTTGCGATATTTAGAGAGCCGCGGACAAGTCCTTTCGGATCACGACGGTCGGCCGATCAGGATGATCGGCGTTTGTCGCGATGTCACGCGTCGCACATTCAATGAGCAAGTGAAAGCGTGGCAGATGGAGGGTTTGAAACTGCTCGCGACCTCGGCGGGATTGCGAAGTCTGCACCAAGATGAGACTCAGTGGCAAGCGATGCTCGAGGAGTTAAGCCGCCATCTTGGGTGTGAATGCTATGCTTTGCACGCCTTAGACGGCGAGCGTTTGTTGCTGAAGTCGTCCGTCGGAATCGAACCAGCAGCCGAGTCAAAACTGGACCGCTTGGACATCGGGCAGTCTCTGTTCGGACGCTGCGCATCAACACGTCGCCAGGTGAGCCTCGACAAAAGCGAGATTCCTCGCCAGGCCGAAGAGCTTTCGCAGACGATTGATGCCACCGCATTCATGGTCACACCGCTGGTTTCGGCGAACCAAGTGCTCGGGACGATCGCTTTTTTCTCAGGCACAAGAGACGCTTTCCAATCATTCGAACTCGATTTTGCTCAAACGTTTGCGGGCATTCTGTCCGACGCGGTTTCGCGGCAGCAACTGGAGGATCGTCTGCTCGCATCCCAAAGGATTGAAGCAGCCGGAAGATTGGCGGGAGTCGTTTCACATGACTTCAACAATCTGTTGACAGTGATCAGCACCTATGCGGAGCTACTTGCCACGAGCCCTGTCCTCGAGGGGCAGCGGCAACCGTTGCAGGCGATTCAGGATGCGGCCGACCGCGCAAGCGAACTCACATCGCAACTCCGGATGTTTGGGCGAAGTTCACCCCAGAGTGTGACCTCGCTTGACATCAACGAGGTCCTCGCGGATTGCCAGCCGATGTTACGTAGTCTTACGGGAAAGTCGATCACGTTGGAAACGATCTACGGTGAGCAGATCGATCGAATCCTGGCCGATCGGAGTCATCTCTGCCAAGTGATGCTGAATCTTTGCGCCAACGGCTGTGATGCCATGCCCGACGGCGGGCATCTCATGATTCGCACAGGCCAACTCGACGTGAATGATTCGGATGTAACGCTCGAGGTGATTGACTCTGGAATAGGAATGAGCGACCACGTCAGAGAAATGGTGTTCGAGCCGTTCTTCACCACGAAGCCGATCGGACGCGGTACCGGGCTGGGTTTGTCGGTCGTCTATGGCGTTGTCAAACGTTGGGGTGGTTCGGTTCAGATCGAAAGCAAGCCTGGCGTGGGAACAACCGTCCGATTGAGCCTGCCGAAAGATTCGAGGGAAACGGGATCGATGCCGACCGATCGACAGGCGAGTCCGGTTGTGTTGCTTGTCGAACCCGATGTGGCGCAGCGAGACACGACGGCGGCGATTCTCCGCAAGAATGGGTTTTGGGTCGTGGAAGCATCCGATGGTGAACAGATCGCCGAGCAATTTCAGCAAAACCCCGATGCTCTGTTACTGGCGGATGTCGAAAGCCGCGATTCGAGTGGTCAGCAACTCGTCCGCACGATCCATCGCGAGCATCCGGGTATCCGTATCCTTGGACTCGGTGGGCCACGGCATCAGCACGTGGCCTCAACGGATCTGGAAGTCCTGCATCGGCCGTGGGCAACCGAGTCACTCGTTGCGGCAGTGCGACGCTTGGCCGAATCCTGATCTTGGAATCGGGGCGATTGATGCCTCGCGAGATGAAGCACCAAGATCAGTTCCGCGCGAGCAGCTACACTCTTGGGAGATGACTGTTTCCTCCCAGGGTTTCTTCAAATGAGCCGTCCGTTTCTCCGCTTGCTGGCCTGTCTGCTTTTGCTTTCGGCCCTCGCAGCTCCATCCATCGCCGAGCGACCCAACATCGTGCTGATCATCAGCGACGACCAGGCTTGGAGTGACTACGGTTTCATGGGGCATGAGGTGATCGAGACCCCAAACCTGGACAAGATGGCGTCCGAAGCATCGGTTTTTCCACGTGGTTACGTTCCCACCGCGCTGTGCCGTCCTTCACTGGCGACGTTGCTGACGGGGCAATATGCATCGGTGCACGGAATCACCGGCAACGACCCGTCGCCGAAGTATGCGGAGAGAAACTCCAAGCTCTATGCAGAGCGGCGGGCACAATTGATTTCCTATATGGATCGGTTTCCGCTGTTACCAAAGGTGCTCGCCGACGCCGGGTACCTTACTCATCAGAGTGGAAAGCTTTGGGAGGGCAGCTACCAAAACGCGGGTTTCACTCACGGCATGACGCGTGGATTTCCAAAGCCCGGCGGACGTCACGGAGATGACGGACTGAAGATCGGTCGACAAGGGATGGAACCGATCGACACGTTTCTCGATGAGGCCGTGGAAGCCGAAAAGCCGTTCTTCTTGTGGTACGCGCCTTTCATGCCTCACACACCCCACACGCCACCGAAACGTCTGTTGGACAAGTATTCCAAGCCGGATCGGCCGGAGACGATCGCAAAGTATTACGCGATGTGCGAATGGTTCGATGAAACGTGTGGCCAGTTGCGAACGTCTTTGGAGGATCGCAACGTTGCCGACAACACTTTGATTGTCTACGTCTGTGATAACGGTTGGATCCAGGATCCCAAATCTCGAAAGTACGCTCCCCGAAGCAAACAAACTCCTTACGAGGGCGGCATCCGAACGCCCATTTTCTATTGGATGCCCGGAACCATCCCCGCAGCTCGGCGGAATGAGCTGGAAACAAGTCTCGATATCTATCCGACGATTCTTGCCGCGGCGGGCCTCGATGTTCCCGACGACCTACCAGGAATGAATTTGATGGAGTCTCTTGTCGAGAAGCAGCCGATCGAGCGGCAACGAATCTTTGGGGAATCCTTCGCGCACGACATCGCAGACATCGAAAAACCGGAGGCTTCGCTACTTTTTCGCTGGTGCATCGAGGGACAATGGAAGTTGCTTTTGACCTACGATGGTGAGGTGAATCGCTACAAGACCACACATCCGCGAACCGAAAAACGGCCGCAGTTGTTTGATCTCAGCGAGGATCCTTGGGAAAAGAAGAATCTGGCGAAAGAGCACCCGGAGATCGTGAGTCGTTTGGCGAAGGAGATCGACGATTGGTATTCGGTGAAGGAACGCAAAACGGTTTTGCAATGGTAGAGGTCTCGGCGATGTCGCGAGTGCTGAACACTGTCCCGCAAGTGGTGAGCGGAAGGACGCTCGCCGCCGGTGTGGCGTGGAAACCCGCGGCTAGCGTAGAGCCTCTCATGGGGCACGCTCGCAAATGGATGGCTGCCTCTGCGGGCCAGTGCCTCTTATTTGCCGTCTGTGCGGCGGTGTCCGTGGCGGCGCCTGGTCAATACAACACGGTTCTCGACATCGGCGATACCGCGCCGCAGTGGCGTGCGTTGCCGGGGACCGATGGCGCCAAACACTCTTCGGATGAACTTGCCGACAAGAAAGCAGTCGTTGTCGTTTTCACGTGCAATTCGTGTCCCTATGCCGTGGATATCGAGGATCGTTTGATCAACCTCCATCAGGCGTTTGCGGATCGCGGAGTCGCGATTGTCGCGATCAACGTGAATAAAATCGAAGAAGATCGACTACCGGCAATGAAAGAAAAAGCCGAGACGCGAAAATTCGCTTTCGCTTACCTGTTCGATGAAACACAGGACATCGCGAGAGCGTTTGGTGCCAAATACACACCCGAGTTCTTCGTGCTCGATGCCCAGCGTCGGATCCGGTACATGGGTTCTTTGGATGACAGTCCCGATGGTCGGGACGTCGCGAAAACCTACGTGAGCGATGCGGTGGAATCTGTCCTCGCGGGTGACGAAATCACGATTCGCGAGACGGTTCCGGTTGGTTGCCGAATTCGATTCGAGCGAACTCGAAGGAAGCGGAAACAGAAGTGAATCGCCTGCGGCAAGGAGTATCGAGTCAATTCCCTATCGTAGCGGGAATCGCGTCCGCGCTACTTTCAGCGGTGGCCACGGCGTTGTTGCTATTGATGAACGGTGCAATCGTGATGGTCCTGCTGGGTTCGACGTTCACATTCTCGGCTTCGTGGATGGCACGTGATGGAATGTTGCAGTTCATGCTCTTCTTTATTCCGTTGCTTCTTGTCGTGGTCGAGTGGATGATTTGGGATGTCGTCCAAGCTGTCTTTGTTCGCAGCGGAAACGACTGATGGAACTCTATTTGATTCGTCACGCGGAGAGTGCCAACAACGCTCGTCCGAGTTATGAGCGCATTGAGGATCCGCCGATCACTCCCGTGGGGCGACTGCAAGCGGATCACTTGGCGGCTTGGATTTCCACGTTGAAGGCGGACCTGCTGATCACGAGTCCGTTCCTCCGAACGCTTCAAACCGTCTTGCCCATCCTCGATCACACCAGCCATTCAGTGCGGGTGTGGCATGACGTCTTTGAGCGAGGCGGTTGTTACCGCGGTTGGGATGAATCAAGCTTTGAAGGCGCGATGGGCATGGGACGCAATGATGTTCTAAGAACGCTTGGAAAGCACTCCGAACGAGCGTTGCTTGACGGGTCCATTGAAGAGTCTGGTTGGTGGGGAGGAAAGCCCAAGGAAACCGATGCGGAAGCCCAAGATCGAGCGGTTGATGTCTGTCGACGACTTGAACGTTCGTTCGTACTCGAGGAGCGAGTCCTCTTACTCATCCACGCCGACCTAAAACGCCTGATGCTCGCAGAAATGTTGCGTGATTCCGTTCGGGTCGAAGCACTGGGCCCGATACGCAATGCTGGAATCACCAAGGTGAATTTGATCGACGGTGACTGGCAACTCGACTATTTCAATTCGGTCACACATTTGCCCGCCAAACTGATCACGGGCAACGAGCACTAAAGCGACTCTTCATCCGTTGTTGCCGGTCCCGTCGTAACGGCGGGGGTAGACGCGTCGACCGATGGTGGGACTGGTTCGAGCCAAAGAACGAAGCCGCGTTTTGCGGCGATGGACGCCCACCACAATAACTCGATCGGCTCGGTCGGTGACGTGTCGATTTGTTGCCGCGTCAAGCGAGCCTGTGCTCGTGATCGAATCGTGCTCCAATCTCCGGGGAAAATGAAATCGATGGCGAGCTTTCCATCGATTTCAACCAGCGACCGCGGCGGTTTCATGCGTTGATATTCGACTTGGCAGATGAGCACCATCTCATCAGGCTCTTTCACCTGAATGGGGACAGAGATATCGGGCGCCAACTTGCTCACGTCCGGAAGCACCCCCAACGGAATTCCTGTGATTTCAGCGAAATTCAGTTTGTATCGAGTGTTCGCTGCCGGTGCGATTCGAAACGAGCTTGCTGCATCCGTTAGGGTCGCTGGGTTGACGACGTAGTCTGGATGTTGAAAGGATCGGACGTGCGTTCTGTTATCGTTTACCCTCTCAATGACGCCGAATTCGGTCCGAATCTGATCGAGTTCCCCACCCTTTTGCGCCGCGTCCCGCCACGAAAGCAGATTTGCAAGTCCCAATGCGATGGTGGTGACGAGAAGAAGTGCCGTTGAGAGTCGAAACTTCATCAGACAGCCCTACTGGATGAGGCTCACAATTCGTTTTCAAGACGCAACTCTCTGCCTCGGTTCAGTGGCCGAACGATTTGCGTCAAAAGTTCGTTCGGATCAATGCGTTCGACGAGGGATCGAGCGACTTCATCACTTGGTAGCCACGCAAAGACGCAGGGACCCCAACTGGTTTGACCCACCGAACACGCTCCGAGTGACTTCAAGAGTTGGACTGCTTGGGCGACCGCAGTGCCATTGTAGGGCCCGCCTTGAACGGGGGCGAACATCAGACCGCTGTCATGGTTATACCGCTCGACCGCAACGGCAAAACTCTCAAAGTCGGCCTGCCTCGCTGCCGGGAGGATCTCCGCTTCGATGTTTCGTCGCAGGCTGTTGCGAGTAGCCTCGTTCGGTCGCGGCAGCTTTAAGAACTGTTGTCTTTCATCCTCGCCAAAGGTCGCGCTGAGGCCACGTGACCGCACAAGAACCACCCGCCACTCCGACGGGAGTTCGATCCTCTCACGTACGCAATTCAATCCACCGTTGGCGCCGTCACTTGTCTCGTAGATGAGACCGCCTTGAAAATAGCCATGAACACCCACCGCGGATCGTTTGCCGCGATCCGCTATCTCTCGCGCGAGGGTCTCGTGATCAATCGCGGCGCCGATGAGCTTGCAAATGCCTTCAGCGATCGCGAGTGACGCCTGGGTTCCGCTACCGAATCCGCAGTGGGCCGGAGCCGACTCGCTCGCGCGAACCGAAACCTGCAGGGCTTCGGCCTGACCCGTAAATTGCTTGCACCGCTGTGCGATCGCGGTGGCTCGACGGGTCACGCTCGGGCCCGCGAAGAAGTCATTGTGTGGCTCAACCGAGATGATCGTTTGCGGTTGGTCGACCATGACGCCGAGGCCACCGAAGGGAGCGACGGTATCGAGTAAACCAAGGTGCAAACGCGCGCCGGTGTGAACCGTGACCCGGCTCATTGCGGACCTCTGCATTCACGAATTCGGCGATCAATGGTGTCTGCTAACAGGCGAAAGGCGGTACGTTCAGAGGGACCGGCCGTCTTTTCAACAGGTGACTCCAATGCGGCCAGTTGCGTTCGGAGTTCTTCGGCTTCGAGGAGATGAACTCGCGTTGCCAAAATCGCCGCTTCGAGAACCGCATGTTTGGCACGATTGAAACCGAAAAACGGCTTTTCGATTCCCGACTCAAGGACAACGCAATTCATTTCGAACCGCGGTGGTGTCGAATGAACTTCCTCGACGGTGACTCGGAACCAGCGGTGGCAATTCAGAAGCGTCGCGAAGTCGCCATCGTCTGTTTTGCGAACGCGTGATTCCGTATCCGTTAGCTCGCCGATCGCGGCTTTGGCGAACAGTTCCGCATCGTCCGAAACGTGAATCGTCGCCCGTCGCGTGGTGATCAAATTGTCGAAGGTGGTCGACCCTTCAAAGGGACGCAGCACAAAACCAGGGTCCCCGACCGCGTTCGACATGGCTTCCGGGTGCGACAGGAGGGGGCCCATCGGCGCGAGATTGACCCGGCCGTCGGTCGCGACGGTAGAAACGATTGACTCAAGGATCACATCGCAGCCGAGGAGAGAGTGATGAAGTTGCGAACGATCTGCTCACCGTACTCGCAAAGGACGGCTTCGGGGTGAAACTGCACACCGAAGACGGGTCGCGTTCGATGACGAATCGCCATGATGACGTCGTCGTCCAAGCTCGTCGCGTTGACTTCGATGCAGGGTGGCAATTCGGATTGAGCGACACTTAGCGAGTGGTACCGAGCCACGTTCATGGGGCTCGGGCAGTTCGCAAAAATCGTTTCGCCATCGTGCCGGATAGGGCTCGCCATCCCATGTCGCGGTTCGTTGCGAACGATACTCGCACCGAACGCGGCGCCGATGGCTTGGTGTCCTAAACAGACGCCGAGGATCGGCAGCGACTCTGGCGCGGAGCGGACGAGTTCGACGCAGCAGCCGGCGTCGAGTGGACCGTGGGGGCCGGGCGAAAGGACGACCGCGTCCGGTTGTCGTGCGAACGCCTGCTCGGCGGTCAATTGGTTGCTCCGAACGACCTCGGTCTCGGCTCCCGCGAGGCGAAAATACCGGGCCAAGTTGTGCACGAAGGAGTCCTGATTATCCAGCAGCAAGACCAACGAGATTCCCCTAGCGAGTGATGCGGTGATGATCGTCCCCGATGTGGGTGTGCGGGCTTTGCGATTCTCGGAGCAACGGTCATAATCTCGGCCGACCGACCCCGCTCCCCGTCTTCCCCACAGGGTATCCCATCATGGCTTTGGTTCCGCTCCGCGTCGTGCTCGATCACGCCGCAGAAAACGATTACGGCGTTGCCGCGTTCAACGTCAACAATATGGAACAAATCCAGGCGATCATGGAAGCCGCCGACGAAACCGATTCGCCGGTTATCATTCAAGCATCGCGCGGAGCACGAGCCTACTCGCAAGACGCCTACCTGCGTCACCTGATGTTGGCTGCCGTCGAGTTGTATCCGCATATTCCGATCGTGATGCACCAGGACCACGGCAACAGCCCCGAGACTTGCCAGTCGGCCATCGACAACGGATTCACCAGCGTGATGATGGATGGCTCGCTGGAGGAAGACGGCAAGACGCCCGCCGACTACGAATACAACGCCCGCGTGACGAAGGAAGTCGTGGCGATGGCTCACGCTCAGGGTGTCAGTGTCGAAGGCGAACTCGGTTGCTTGGGTTCACTCGAAAGCGGTGAAGGCGAGCAGGAAGATGGCCACGGAGCTGTCGGTGAATTGTCTCACGATCAATTGTTGACCGACCCCGACGAGGCCGAGCGGTTTGTCGAGGAGACCGGCGTTGACGCGTTGGCCGTCGCGATCGGCACCAGCCATGGTGCTTACAAATTCACCAAGAAGCCCACTGGTGAGGTCCTCGCGATGACCCGCATCGAGGAGATCCACGCCAAGCTCCCGAATACACACTTGGTGATGCACGGCAGCAGCAGCGTTCCGCAGGAACTGCAAGACATCATCAATCAGTACGGTGGTGAGATGAAGCAGACCTACGGCGTTCCGGTCGAAGAGATTCAGCGCGGCATCAAGAGTGGTGTTCGAAAGATCAACGTCGACACCGATTGCCGCATGGCGATCACCGGTGCGATCCGCAAGCTGTTGACGGAAGACAAGGCGGCGTTCGATCCCCGTGCTTATCTCAAGCCCGCGCGAACCGCTATGAAAGAAGTCTGCGTCGCCCGCATGACGTCCTTCGGACAAGCCGGCAATGCGTCCAAGCTCCGCGGCGCACTCGTCTAGGTCACTTCAAGACCGAAAGCAAAGGCAGGGCTGCGGCTCTGCCTTTTTTTGTCGGCAAACGGGAATGGGTCACCTCGCGGGCGATGTTTGGCGAGGAACCACGAAACACACCAAACACACGAAAAGAAGAGTCAACAACCTTCATCCGCGGTTGGCTCCACGAGAGACGATTGCTCCTGAGCTTTTGGTGTGTTTAGTGGTTCCCTCTCTCCACCGCCTTCCTCACCCCCACCGAGTCAATGCGTATCGTTCTTTGCTTTCCGGTCAATGAGCAACACATCGCTCGTATTCAGGCGGCGGCGCCGGACTGCGAGGTGGTCAATGCCGGTCAGGAGCGGATCGATGAGCTGCTCCCAACCGCGGACATCTTTATCGGTCACGCCAAAGTGCCGGTCGATTGGGATCGCGTCTTAGATGCGGGCCGTTTGCGCTGGATTCAATCCTCTGCGGCCGGGTTGGATCATTGTCTCGTCCCAGGTGTGATTGAAAACGATGAGATTGTCGTGAGCAGTGCTTCAGGACTCTTTGCACCACAGGTCGCCGAGCAGACGTTTTCACTTCTGTTCGGAGTGATGCGACGAGCGCCGCTATTCTTTCGCGCCGAGGCAAAGCGTCAATTCATCCGTTTGCCCACGGATGATCTGCGTGGAAAGACGATCGGGATTGTGGGATTGGGTGGTAACGGTCGCGCGTTGGCAAAGATGCTCGCGCCCTGGGAGGTTCGAATCGTCGCAACCGACTATTACCCGGTGGATTGCCCGTCGGAGGTGGATGAGCTTTGGGCTCATGACGAGTTAGACCGCCTCTTGAGTGTGAGTGACGTGGTGATCTTGACCCTGCCCTTGAACGCCGACACCCGTGGGCTGTTTGATGCAAAGCGGTTCGCACAGATGCGTTCGGGATCGTATTTGATCAATGTCGCCCGTGGGGGTGTGGTTCAAGAATCCGCGCTCGTCGACGCGTTGGCGAACGGACAATTGGCGGGTGCGGGCCTGGATGTGACGGAGGTCGAGCCGCTACCTGAGGAAAGTCTTCTTTGGGATAACCCGAGTGTGATGATCTCGCCGCATGTGGGGGCGCAATCGTTTCGGCGGGTCGATGACACGGTCGACTTGGTGTCGATCAACTTGAAACGCTTTCAGTCCGGCGAGCCGGTCTTCAATCGCGTCGACAAGCGACTCGGTTTTCCGCATCCCTCGGTCGTCTATCGACCCGACTGAGATGGGAGACATTTTTTGACTAGCAGCAACCGGCCACCCGGTGAATCGGATGCGGCGGTTTATCGAGATGACAGGCCCATCGGGCCTCTACGATTGCCCCGCAAAGCCAAGAAGGACTTTATCGCGGAATTCAATCGCATTTATCAAGGCATGGGCTTGGTGATCGCGACGTGCGGCGAGGCGAAAGACGGTCCTTCGTGTACAATCCTGCGAAGTGATTCGGAGCGTCGGTCCAACGAGGAACGGACCACTTGATAGTCACTTCTAGG
>JBCBOT010000157.1:0-17721 GCA_039821165.1 Planctomycetota bacterium
CAGTGTGGACGGGCACACGAGCACCAACGACACGCTGCTTCTCTTGGCGAGCGGCGCCAGCGGTGTTGCGATCGATGATACAAACGTCGCCGCGTTTGAAGACTCTGTACGGGAACAATGCATTAAGCTCGCGGTCGCAATGGTCGCTGACGGCGAAGGTGCGAGCCGCGCAATGAAGATCGAAATCCGCGGCGCGAAGTCAAACGACGATGCCGATACAATCGCTCGCGTTATCGGCGAAAGCCCCCTCGTCAAAACCGCGATCACAGGATGCGACCCCAACTGGGGACGCATCGTCTCAGCCGCCGGAAACGCGGAAGCTCGGGTCGACGCCGCTAAAACCTGCCTGACCCTCTGCGGAACAGAAATTTACGCCTGCGGTGCACCCACCGAGTACGACGAAGCCGCTCTCAGCACGACCATGCGCGACCATGCGATCGTTGATATCGAGCTCACGGTCGGTGACGGTAGCGGCAAAGCCACGCGATGGGCCAGCGACCTCACCACCGAATATGTCCGCTTCAACAGCGAGTACACGACCTAACGATCTCGCGAAACGACATCCCTAAACGCGAATTCGCTGCTGCCTCCGAAGTTCTCTCGTTGTCCATGCAACGTCCATTTAGTCTTCGTGTGCTTGCGGAGCTTTGCGACGAACTCACGTGTCCCTCCAAACCAGGCAGAACCGCGGCGGCCATCTCCAAGAGTAGAGTGTCCGCATTCGGGAAACGCATGCTGATTCCATGCGAGCTGCTTCTTGCACGTCAAATCACAAAGCAACGAGATCAATGAGAACGCTACTCACTGCCCTGTTCGTCCTTTTGGCATGTGTTTCTGGCCGGGGACAGGATCGCCCGAACGTTCTCTTCATCATCGTCGATGATCTCAACGACATGCCGCTGCACCCCGACGGAAAACCCTTTGTGCCGACACCGAACTTCGATCGGCTTGCCGCACGAGGCGTCAGCTTCACCAACGCGCATTGCAACGATCCGATCTGTGCCCCATCGCGCTCGAGCATGTTGACCGGACTGTATCCCCAAACGTCCAGCCTGTATTGGTTCGAAGACTATCGGCAAAACGCCATTCTCAGCCAATCAGTCACTTTGACCGAACACCTGGCGACCAACGGTTACGACGTCTACACCGTCGGGAAAATTTACCACGGAAACCAAGACCCCAAAGGCTTCTATGCCGACCGCGGTCTCGGCGGAAACATCGGGCCCTGGCCTTGGGATGGCACCCAAGCCACACGCCGCGGGCTGATTCCGCACCCGCAACAGCTTTACATGTTTGCCGACGATGCCGATCCCGACATGGATTACAAATGGGAGCACACGTTTGGCCCACTGACGATGGTGCCTGAATACCCTGCCGACCCGGACAAGAAAGTTCCTGGTTATCGCGGCTGGAGACTCTCCGGGAAACCCTGGCGATACGTTTCCGATGACGACCGCGACCGAATGCCGGACGAGACCAATGCAGCTTGGGCAGCCGACGTGCTCAAGAAAAAACACGACCAACCATTTGTTCTATTCACCGGCTTCAGCCGTACGCACACGCCGCTCTACGCGCCGCAAAACTATTTCGACAAGTTTCCCCTCGACCAAATCCAGGTTCCCGCGTGTTACGTCGATGGTGACCTCAAAGACTGCGCACCGAGCTTGGCCGATCGGTCGCTATACGCATTTCGACGGTACCAGATGCTGTTCCATCACGAGGATCGGCCGCAACTGTACAAACGCTGGCTTCAGGCCTACATGGCATGCGTCTCATTCATTGACGACCAAGTCGGGACGGTACTGGACGCGCTGGAAGCAAGCGAACACGCAGACGACACCGTGGTCTTTCTCACCAGCGACCACGGATTTCACGTCGGAGGCAAAGAAGCTCTCTACAAACAAACGCTGTGGGACAGCGGGACGCGGATTCCGTTCATCGTCGCCGGCCTCAATGGCATGCCACGCGGCGTGACCTGCGATCAACCGATCTCCCTCATCGATGTTTACCCGACGTTCATTGACCTTTGCGACTTGCCTCAAGATCCAAACGCCCAACGCTCGCGCTATCCGCTGGACGGCGACAGTCTCAAACCGCTCATCATGGAACCGAAACGTGCTACCTGGACGGGTCCCGACGTCGCCATCACCGCGTTGCCGGGAAAAGACCACAGCCAACACCGTGAACACCTCGGAACACTCTACCCCCACTTTTCGGTCCGAGGCAAAGACTGGCGATACAGCCTGACTTCCGATGGCCAGGAAGAACTCTATCACTACTCGACAGACCCTTACGAATTCAAAAACCTCGCCGACGATCCGGCCTTCGCTGAGAAGAAGTCTGAGTTGAAGGCCAAGCTCATTGCACTGCGCGATGGCGATCGCTGGCAGGACTTAAAATCACTGCCGACACAACCACTCACTGCGTTCGAAATCGTGGGGGAAATCAAGGGAAATACCGTCTTCAATTTCGGAGAGTCGACCGTCGGCCAATGCAACGCCGATGACTGGACGCCGATTCGCCTGCGAGTCGCCGGGAAGCGAACGCAACTCTGGCTAAATCATCGAGTCCACTTCGATGAATTCCGACAAGAGAACTCTGCCGCCGGGGTCGTCCGGTTGCAAGCCGGTGAACTCAGAAACTTGCGTCTACGAAAGCTTTAGCAACGCTACGATTCCAATTCCTTGTGCGCATCGGAGACGATTGGTGAAGCAGCATCGAATCGGATGGCAGGGCGTCTTTTGGATCGTCACCGTGACCGTCCTGCTAGAACTTGCATGTTGTTTGCTGCGGTTCGGTTTCGGGATGACGTCATCAGTATCAACGGCTTCCACCATCGGCGCAATCACGTTCGGCTACCGTATTCACCATGGCTACCTCGGCATCGTCGCGGGACCCATCGGTTACTGGCTCGCAAAGCGGCCCTATGATTTCGGATGGCTCCTGTTTGTCGCGGCGATGGGTCTGCTATGGAGTGACCTCATTCACCATTTTGCGGTTCTTTGGCCCATCACCGGGTCGCCACAATTCGATTTCCGTTACCCCGGCTGATGCGAATCGGCAATCTAGCCGTTGGACGCGGTGAGCCCCCGAACGGAGTCACCGGTTCTTTGCGAGATTGGTCCGTGCCCCAGTCTTGATCGCAACGACACACCCGGTGGCTTCGCTAAGGAGTCTTTCAAAAACAACTTCGGCAATCGAATGGACTCCGGTTTCCGGCTTTGCACCAAGGGTTGTCGCAGTCTTTCTCCGAAACGGATCGCCGACGAGACGCATCGATCGTCACGCGAGACGCCAAGTCGCGAAGTCGCCAGAGAGGTCGCGCAAGATCTTCGCGTCTCCGCGTCTTGGCGTGATCACTCTTCACTGCCGCCCACTCGAAGTCGGGTTTTGGCAACGACAAATACCTCGGCGATTCGATTGCGAAATCGGAACTTGACGCGACGAACTTGTTTCCGAACACTCCCTAAGGCTTCGTACTGAAGCTCACCGATCCGCGATCGCCGCTACGGCCGTCTCCGGCAAACGAAGGACATCACTCCGCAACATCGCCTTGGCGATCTGCAAGCCTTGCGTGAAGCCCGTCTCCAATGGCAAGCCGACGTCGTTGGAAAACGCGATCAGGCAGTCCGCCACGGTTCGTTGGCCGTCGAACCGATCGATGAGATTCTTGACGTATTGATCCATCCCGATCGATACCGGCAGCCCTTCATCCAAGTGCAGCGTGATCGACTCGGTCTCCCAACGTGGTCCTTTGCGACGCGACTCCTCCGTCATTCGCATCCCAGTTCCGAGCATCGGCGTCGCCTGAAGGATCTCCTGGTCGTTCCCACCGAAAACCACGTCACGACTTTCAAACCCTCGCAGGATCGCGTCTCCGATCGGCTGACGAATCGGCTTCGTGAGTTGGGTAAAGTCGATCCAGTTATTGCCGGACCGCCTTCTCAAAAAGACGAACCCGCCCTGAATCGCCTCAACCTTCTGGGCCTCGAAATACGCCGTCCATCGACCACACTCGCGCGCAAGCTCACTCGGATCCGTGATCGTCTGCCGCAACGCCGTGGTCGCGTACGAGCTTGGAAGCTGACGGTTTGCAGGCAGTATCCAAACGTCACAGCCACAATCCTCGAACCAACCCGCGAGCCGCTCCTGCCAGTCGACGCCCTCGATTTCAACCCACTCACAAATGGCCTGCATCACACCACCTTCGGAAAGATAGTTTGGCACTTGTGAAAACAGTTCGCGGACAAATCCGTCCAGTTCGAAAGGACTGAAGCGATACGTGGTGACCGATTCGGGGGACAGAATGAAGGGAGGATTGCAAAGAATCAAATCAAACGTCTCATCGTCAACCGCACTGAGCACGTCACCCGTCATCGCCGTGATATTATCGCGACCATTCAGAGACGCGTTGAATCGAACGAACGCCTCCGCTCGCGGATTCACGTCAGTCGCAATCACCTCGTTGGCAGTTGAACTCGCCAGCAAGCCATGGAGTCCAAACCCGCAGCAAAGATCGAGCACACGGTCGACCGGTTTTTGAATTCTCACCAAATTCAAGTGCAAGGCCGCGTCACAGAGCGTTGGCACAAAGTGCGCTTCATCTTGGGAAGCCAGAAGCTGTAGGTCGGATGCGAGCAAGCAGTCTTGCACCGGCACCACAAGCATCTGAGGCTCCAGTTCGTCACGGAGTTCCCTCAACAAGCCGCAACGAACACAAATGTCGATGAAGTCCCCGGACAGTGATTCGCGTGCGGCCGACGCCTCGCATCGCGTGCCAAGGAAAAACATGCGGCCGAGCAAATTCAGCGGATCTGCTTCGTCTTGAAAAGCCGCAAGTGTTTCGCTCGGTACGACTTCACGAGGTGGCGGCACCAGCAATCCACTCCGAGCAGCAAGTGTCTCGGCCGTATAACCTGCGGACCGAAAGACTTCGCGAAGTTGATTTGCCTCTTCGGGAAGAAGCGTGGAAGGCGGTGTGATCGTGATCATTTCTGATGGGTCCGTTAGAGATAACCGATTGGGACTCAGTTGTCATTTTGTTGTCGCGTCGCGACGACCAAATAGCCCGTCACGCTTTCTCGGCCTTCATCACGCAAACGCGCCGATTCGATTTGGTCCACAGCGAACCCGGCATCTTCGAGCCAGCCGACAATCACTGCTTTCTTGTGCTGAAACCGGCCCGAGGCATTGAGTAGGTAGCCGTGATCCGAATTCACTTCGTCATCGAGACTTTCAAGGCTAAAGATCAAGCCGCCTCGAGGCCGCAACGCATCCGCCGCGGCGGCGAATGTCGCACGAAGATCGCCGATATACATCAGCGTGTCGGCCGAAAATGCCAGATCGAATTCATCGGATCGACCCTCGAGATAGGTCGTCAGTTCGTCGCGAACAAGCTCGTCGTACCCACCCCGTTCGGCAGCTTTGTCGAGCATCTTTTGCGAGAGATCAACGCCGGTCAGTCGATCACTGACGGCCCGAAGCGCTTCGGCACACAGCCCCGTCCCACAACCAAGGTCCACAACATCAAGTCGATCGGCTCCATGTTGCTGGGCGAACGTCGTTGCCATCTCTCCGAGCATTTCCGGAACACGATACTTGAGGTCGGAAAGCACCGTGTCAAAGCTCTCGGCGAAGTCGTCAAACGTCTTTTCGACGAATTCAGCCGAGACGCGTTCCGGTGTCGGTGCACCGACTTGGCAAACATGAACGAAGTGCTTTGCGATGGGGTCCGTCGGCTTCAGCTCCAAACATCGATGATAAATCGAAGCCGCCTCATCGAGTCGCGAAAGCGAACGTAAAGCGGCCCCCAGTCGATGCAAAAAGGGCACGCGTTCCGGCGCAAGATCGATCGCTCGCTGAAACGCTTCCACCGATTCTTCCGTCCGACCGATTTTGTGAAGCGAGTCGGCATAGGCGTCCCAAGCGTCCGGATTCTCCGGATCAAGCTCGGTCGTGGTCTGGTAGGCCTGCAGCGCGTCAAGCAATTGATCGACGCGACAGAGAACATGCCCCAGATTTTGGTGGGCGTGGGCGTAGTCAGGCCTCAAATGAATCGCATTTTTGTAAGCATCGATCGCATCGTCAAAACGATCGAGCTCGACGAGCATATTGCCGAGATTGTTGTAGGTGACCGGCTGGTTGGGGTCTTTCGAGATCGCCAACTCCGCGCGTTCGACGGCCAGCGAGAAATTGCCCAACTGAGCCGCGACCACGCCCAACAACTGCAGCGCATCAGAATGGTCTGGATCGATTTTGAGGACGTTCTGATACTGTTCCTCAGCATCCGTCAGTTCTCCACGACGATGCAGTTCCATACCTTCGTTGAGATAGTCCGCCAAGCACGCGCCGGATTCATTCGTTGTCATCGCTGTTTCCTCGTGGTCTGTTTCGCCAGGCTGTGCGGATTCCTCTCCGCCAATGGCATGGGCCAACGTGTTTTGCGACCCGCGCGAGCATCACAGAAAACGGCCTCCGGACACTCGCATCGCCCAACGCTCTCACATCGTCGACTTTTACCAACCAAACGATGAATCAGTCTTGGTTCAAGGCGGACTTCTTCCGTAAAGTCCTGCCGATTAGAAAGCCGCGCCGTGATTGCCGGAACGCCCCGATTGCGCTGCTTCTTCACGGGGCCCCTTGGCACAACCGGTCGGAGACAGCTCATGCCCATTCAGCTAGACCCGCTCTTCTCCGGCGGCGGTCGACCAATGATCGATCTCCTCTCGCATTGCGTCCGCTCGGTCAACACGGACGCGCTGCTGTTGTACTTTGTCAACGAATACCGGCTCCGCCCTTTCGCGAGCGCGGCGATCGCTCTTTACGACGTCTTTTGTTCACTTGATTCCGCGGGATGCATCCACGAACGATCGATGATCGCCCCGAGAGACCTTCGCCTTCAGCAATCGATCGAACCGCTTCGATCCTCACTGAACGCAATCGATCGCTCGACACGCGAACCTGCATCACCCGACGTCGATAACGAGACCGTAGAAGGCCCCCAAGCCGATGCCGATGCGGAGATGGCTACGGTCGTCGGCCCACCGATGCCGCCGCCGTACCTCTTCGATCATGTCTGTCGTGCCGTACGTTCGGGGTCGCACGTGCGGGAACTCGAAATGAAATACGATGTCACTCGGTCTCCCAACGAAAACCTCCCTGGTGGCGAGATGAGTGCATCGCAACGGGCTTTCGTCGACAACACCTGGACTCCGCACATCCGACCGTATCTGGCTGCTGCCGGGTTCTGGCGTGTCACCACGATCGGCTAAACCATCCACTTGACCGTGTCTGCAAAATGAAATCGACAGCCGCCCCGTCGACCGACAGCCTTGTCTCGCTCGCCGTTTCATTGCACCAATCGGGTCACCCGAAAGAGGCCGAGGAACTCTACGAAAGTGCGTTAAAACAAACCCCGGACAACGCCGACGCGTTGCATTTCCTGGGCATTCTCCGTCATCAGCAGGGTCGATCCGAAGAAGCGATCGGCCTGGTAAGGAAGTCACTCGTTTCGAACCCGCATTACGTCGATGCACGTGTCAACCTCGGCAACATTTACAAAGAGACCGAACGATACGACGAGGCTCGACGGGCCTATCAATGGGTCATCGATCGAAACTCCAAACACGCCGAGTCGCTCAACAACTTAGCGGTGGTGCTACGCGTACTCGATGACACCGAACAGGCGATCGAACTCTTCGAGCGAGCGATCATCCAACAACCTCAAAATGCGACCTTCCACCAAAACCTCGGCAACGCGTTAAAAAGCGTGGCACGCGTCGAGGACGCACTCACGGCTTATCGCCGAGCCGTTGAACTCGATCCCAAAATGACGACGGCCCATCTGAGCCTCGGAAGGGCACTTTATGTCTTTGGGCGAATCGAAGAGGCCGTCGTTGTCTACAAACAGTGGTTGCAAGTGGAGCCCGAGAACGCGGTCGCGAAACACATGCTCGCCGCCTGCGAAGGAGGCCAAGTGCCGGAGCGTTGCAGCGATGAATTTGTGAAACAATCCTTCGACGCATTTGCATCCAGTTTCGATGAAGTCTTGGACCGGCTCGAGTATCGAGCCCCCTCGTTGATCGAAGAAGCTGTCACTGAAACACTTCCCGAACCGTCGCGACAGTTTTCGATCCTGGATGCGGGTTGCGGTACCGGACTGTGCGGCGAAGCGCTGCGATCGTACGCAAGCCGCCTCGTCGGAATCGACCTCTCACCTAAGATGCTCGTCAAAGCCTCCGCCAGGAAGTGCTTCGATGAATTGCAGGAGGCCGAGCTCTCGGAATTCATGGTGACTCACACCAACGAATTTGACGTCATCATTTCGGCCGACACACTTGTTTACTTCGGAGCGTTGGAGCGCGCTTTCGACGCCGCATCGATCGCCCTTCGAGGGAACGGCTACCTTCTGTTTACGGTCGAACACTGGGAACAGCCAACGGAAATCGGCTACCAACTGAACCCGCACGGAAGGTACAGCCACGGGGAACAGTACGTCCGAAATTCACTCCACCGCGCGGGCTTTGAAGTCCTCGCAATGGACCAAGAAACGCTTCGGCGGGAGGTTCGCCGTCCCGTCACTGGACTGGTTGTCACCGCACAGCTTGCCGATCGCTGAAATTGCCTATCCGCCTCAGCTGTTACAGCCACATCGGGCTACGGCCATCGATTCCTCGCGATAAACGTGATTCACAACGCCTAGTAAGGCGACAAACGGTTGCGGTACACTTTTGAGGTCCGGGTCGAATGCACGGCTGCGTCGGATCGCGGTTAGTGCGCGGCAGGTTCAAACCGAAGAATAGCCCCGCTAGATGAGTGCGCTTCAGTCCAGTCGTGGAGTCCAGATCACCACATCGGCCGGCGCCGACGCGCTGTTGCTTTACCGGATGAGCGCCAACGAGTGCTTGGGTAGACCGTTCACCATCGACGTCGAACTGCTGTCCAAAAATCACAATCTGAACCTGGAGTCCCTGCTCGGGACCTCGGCGACGATTGAACTGAAACTGCCCTCGGGAAAATCGCGATTCTTCAACGGGCGATTCAGTCGCATCTCTTGGGCCGGATTCCACGATCACTTTGGCAAATACACCGCAACGCTTGTTCCTTGGCTGTGGTTTCTCACAAGGACCGCAAACTGCCGCATCTTCCAAGGGAAAAAGGTTCCCGAAATCATCAAGCAGGTCTTTCGAGATCATGGCTTCACCGACATCGCTGACCACCTCAGCGCAGACTACCGCAAATGGGACTATTGCGTCCAATACCGCGAGTCCGACTTTGACTTCGTCAGTCGGCTGATGGAGCAGGAAGGAATCTACTACTACTTTTCCCACGAAAAGAACAAACACGAACTTCATCTGGCGGACAGTGCCTCCGCACACCGCTCAGCCCCCGGATACGACAAGCTGCGTTTTCATCCTCCGGATCCGCACCGTATCGCGGAGCTGGAACATGTGTTTGGATGGTCCGTCTCGGCCGAGGTCCAGACCGGCGTCTTTGTCCTCAACGATTACGACTTCGAACGACCGAAAGCCGACTTGTTGGCGACCTCAAAGATTCAACGGAAACACGATCTCTCGAAACTCGAGGTCTTTGACTACCCCGGCGAGTATTCCAAGGCGAACGAAGGCACGAGCTACTCGCAACGTCGAATCGAGGAACAACACGCGAAGTTCAAGCGTGCCCGTGGCGAAACCAACGCGGCGGGACTCCAACACGGAGCGCTTTTCAAACTCGAAGGTCACCAACGCTCCGACCAGAACGGTGAACACCTCATCGTCTCGACTCAGATCGATCTCAAGAACAGCGACTATGAAACGGGCGGCGAAAACAGTGCCGCCGAATTCTCATGCAGCTTTGAAGCAATCAAGTCCGCGACCGTCTTTCGCTCCGCACGCGAAACGCCTGTTCCGCGGATTCGTGGTCCACAAACCGCCGTCGTCGTCGGCAAAAAGGGCGAGGAGATTTGGACCGACAAGTACGGACGCGTGAAAGTCCAGTTTCGCTGGGACCGAGAAGGCAAAGCCGACGAGAACAGTTCGTGCTGGGTCCGGGTCGCGCAGTCTTGGGCAGGCAAGCGTTGGGGGTCAATTCACATCCCTCGTATCGGCCAGGAAGTCATCGTCGAATTTCTCGAAGGTGATCCCGATCGACCGATCATCACCGGTCGCGTCTACAACGCCGACGAGATGCCACCCTACGATTTACCAGCCAAGCAAACGCAGAGCGGAATCAAAACACAGAGTACCCAAAAGGGCACCAATCAAAACTTCAACGAGTTGCGTTTCGACGACAAGAAAGGCGAAGAGCACATCTACTTTCACGCCGAAAAGGACTTTGAACGCGTCGTCGAAAACAATGACACACTCAAAGTCGGCTTCGACAAAAAGGACGCGGGCGACCAGACGATTGAGATTTTCAACAATCAGAAGGTCGTGATTGGAGACAAGAAGGCGAAAGACGGCAGTCAAAGCATCACCGTTCTGAAAAACTACACGCAAACGGTCAGCACAGGCGATGCCAAAATTGCAATCGCCAAAGGGAACCGGACGACGACCGTTCATGCAGACGATGCGCTGACAATTGCGACAGGCGACCGCACGACGACGATCAAGCAAGGCGACGACAAGCTAGCCGTGAAAGCCGGGTCGCAAACCACAACGGCGTCCAAGTCGATCCTTTTGAAAGTCGGTACGAGCAGTATCAAAATCGAACCACAGCAAATCACCATCAAAGCAATGAAAATCTCCCTTCAGGCGGACTTGAAGGTGGATATCAAAGGCACGCTCGTTGACGCGAAAGCGCAGGGCGTGCTGTCGATGAAAGGTGCTTTGATAAAGATCAATTGATCCACGCACGGACTCGGAGAACATCGTGGTGAAAGTCATTGTCGAGGTTATCAGCGGCGCCTCGGTCGGTCGCAAAGTCCCGATTCAAACGGGCGAGAAAGCAACCTTCGGGACCAGCGAAGCCTCCGATGTCTGTCTGGAAGACCCCGAAATGGGGAAAATTCAATTCGCACTGCAATGCGAGTCGGAATCGTTTTTGCTCCAGTCCCTGAGTCCTGCATCAACCGTTCTGGTCAATGACCAACCGGTTGATGACGGCGCGCTCCATGACGGCGATGAGATTTCTGCTGGGCAAACCCGCCTTCGTGTTTCCTTCACGGGCATGTCTTCAGAGACCACCCTTGATCGCGAGAACGAAACAACCGAGCCTCCCAAAGTGACCGCGGAGGAGCTTTGCAGACTGATCGAACTCGATGAAGAAGGCATGCAACTGCTTTCCCCAGACCAAAGCCCCTCGATGTTTGTCGATACCCTGGTCGCGGAAGACCGATTCGTTGATGCCGTCCGCCTGATTGCGTACGCGCTAACCAAGTCCCAGGCCGTGAAATGGGCCCACGAAGGCATTTCGGAAATCGGATCGCCCGAAAAGCGGACTCCCCAAGATCAAGTGGCAATCGAAGCGACTGGCAAGTGGATCGAAGACGAGGCGGAAGCAAACCGAAGGACCGCGTTGATTTCGGCGGAAGAGCTCGAATTTGCCACCGCACCGGCCTGTGTCGCTGCTGCGGCGGGATGGAGCGGCGGGAGCATGGTCTCTCCCGACCTGGATCCCATCGAACCCGACCATCTGTTGACCGCGCGGATGGCCAGCATCGCCATTCAAATCGCCGCACTCGAACCAGGTGACGATCTTGTTGACGCCCGCTACAAACAGGCGATCGAAAAAGGGAAAGCGATGCTGACTGAACCGGTCTCGTCAGGTTCGTGACCTCGTGAGTCGATTCAGTCGAATCACGCAGCATTGCTGCGTGATTGCGTGGCAAACGGATGGAGCGGTTCCTTGCCGGTCGCCATGTTTTGCTCACGATCGCCGTCTTGTGCGTCTGCCCGCTCCGAGTCCGCCGCCTCGACTTCAATTTCGATCACCGTTTCCAACGACTCGGGATACAAGTCCTTGTTCTCGCGAGGGGTGCGGCCACGATAGCGAAGTCCGTCGATGCGAAGGCATGCCCTTTGGCTTCCCACGTCGCCGCCTCCAGGACTCAAGGACACGCGTTCGGTGAGCGGATCATCCGCAACGATTTGATAGGCAAGTGAGCGTATCAAACACTGCAGACTTTCTGCGTCGGCAGCCCGGGCAAGACGGAGACGCAGTTCGCCGGCGCCGGATGTCGAAAGAATCGTCGCTATCTCAACCGGCTCCGCCCCCGGGAATGCGGTGTAAACGATCCATCGTTCCCCATTACGCAAAACTTCGCGTACCTGGCTTTCGTCGCCTTCGTCGGTACGGACCGACACTCGTTGTTGTGTCAGCGGCGTTTCAAAAGAAACCGTCAACTCGGCTTCGCTAAGCACAGTCAAATGGCAAGGATCACTGATCGTCAAATTGGGATCCAACGCCACTGCATTGGCCCCCACTTGATAAGCGATTTGCGATGTCGAAGGCGTAATGGAAATCGGTGCAATGGGTTTGCCCGACCAAATGACCGTCTGACCTTCGGTGCCGGCTGAGAGTAAGTTCTGTCCGTCGGGCGAAATCGCAACGGATGTGACTGCGCGGTGTTGCTCCAGTGAGAGCAGCTCCGACACGAGATATCCGTTGTTCGCCGCATCAACGCGTTTCCGAACTCCGTCTTGGCCCGAAAGCCGACTTGTGTCCCACACGACAACGCGTTTGCCTTGTCCGGTTACCAGACGGCGACGATCACGTGACAGAGCTAACGTTTGAACCGACATCGCGTCGTCCTCGTCCATTTTGGCAACCCGTTCACCCTTGGGGTTCCAAAACGAAACATTACGATTGCCGTCAGACGTCACGATCAAGCGTCCATCTTGACTCATCGTTGCGGCACGAACCTCGCCGGCTTTCCAAACGGCCTCTTGAGCGTCAAAGCGTCCCGCGTCGTTCAACGCCCACGAACGTATCCCGCTATCGCCCCCCACGAAAATCTGTTTCCCATCGGGCGAAAAGAACGCGACATGGCACGTCGAGTTCGTAGCATCCGGATCGTATGAATCGGACACGTTCCAAAGGCTCGCATCGGAATCATGTTTCCACAATCGCCAAGCGCCCGACTGATCAACGGAAAGTAGCGCCTCGGGATCTCCTGGACGGAACGCGAGACTCACCAAAGCGGACGAATGCTGCCCCGCAATCGCTTCGGCACCGAGCCCGCTTTCTCCCCACGTTGAACCATTCAACTGGCAAATGCGAATGTTGCCACTCTTGTCTCCAAACGCCAGACGCTTAGCGACACCGCTCGTTCTCGAGTATGAGAAATCGAGACACGTGACCGACGATGGAGGCCGAAAACTGCGAACGAGCCGAGTGAAGTCCTCATTTCTATTTGCTTGCCAGAGACGGGCACCCTTGCCGCCGACCGTCAGTAGTTGCCCTTCGGTCGCGTCCACTCCGAGAGTCGCACACGCGATTTCCCCCGACTCCGACGACCGAACCCATGCCAAGTCGGATTTCTGTTCCTCAAAGTCCCACCATGCCATCCGATAACCAGAAACGCTGTTGCGTCCTGGGAAATATGCCGTCACGAGTGCACGTCGAGTTCCGGCGACGACTTCAATTGACTGGATGCTCGGTCGATTAGGACCTTCGGTGCCTTCAATACCGATCGGCGGCAACTCGGCGAAAGACGTCAAACGTCCCGTCTCAGAAACGCTAAATGCTTCGGCGCATGCGTACCGACGGCCTTCGACCGGCGACCGCCCGACGATGAGAATTTGCCCATCTTCCGTTGCCGTCAATGCAGTCACCGGACCGGCCCAGGGCAATTCGGAGATCAATGCCGTCCGGGAGACATCCCAGAGGCGAACCTGCCCGTCATCGCTTGCGGTAGCAAGATGATCCTCATTCAGCCAAACCAAGTTTGAGATCGACTCAACGTCTGCTTCCAAAGTGGTCAGCCGTCGAGGTTGGTCATCATTCGATTCAATCTCGAAGACGAAGCACCTTCCGCCTGCATCTCCAACCGCGAAACGATGGCCGTCCCTCGAAAACTCGACGGCGGTCACGTCGGGAATTTGACGACGCAACTTTCGAAAGCGATCGAATGCTCGATCCGAGAGAGACGCGGCGGCTGGCAACGCTTCCGTTTGCCCGCTCGCGTTCATGTCCCGATCGAGTCGCTCCTTCACGACCTGCCCCAACAACCCCACGCGAGTCACGCTGGAGTCCGCGCCGACCCACCAAAGTTGTGCGGGCGCCATCGGGTCATCGCTCCCCGTGACCACGAGAGCACAATCGGACTGCGGTCGCCATGCCACACTGGCGGCCCCTCGATATCCGGTTCCATCGAGCTTGACCAATTGCACGCCTCGCTGGACATCCCAAATCCGTGTCGTGTTGTCCCCGGCCGAGGTCAGTAGACGTGTTCCGTCCCCAAAGAACCTGCCCGTCGCCGTCAGCAAGGAATGACCTTGCCCGAGAAGTTGTCCCGCCGTCTGGTCTTTCGATTCAATGTCCCAGACCGCAACCGTACCGTTTTCATAAGCCGTCGCTACCCAACGACCATCGCTGGAGTGGACCGAACGAACGGCCGCTGAGAGTCCCAACTCGCTTGGCCGTTTACCGAGACGCCGCTCTGCGATCGGATACAGGACGCGGGGCATTTGATAATCGGTCCAATCCCATCGCTTGATCCCATCGAAAGCCGCGGAGAGCACCGACTGCCCGGAATCGGTGAACACACAGGACCGAACCCAACGCCCGTGACCACGAAGGACTTTACGAAGCTCCCAAACATCCGCTCCAGCCTCCCAGACTCGAATCGTATTGTCATTACTGCCGCTAAGAACCAACTCACGCCCCTCAACGCGTTGCACGCTGATGTCGCGAATGCTCGCCTGATGCTGCTCCTCTTCGCTCCCGAGAAGGTGATTCGTTGCCTCGCCACTTAGATCACCAGAAAGGCGAGCCTGGAGTCCGAGGTTCTCTTTCGAAGTGGACGACTGCGCTTCAAGGGGCCAACGAATCAATCGACGATCGAACCCGCCTGAGATCACAGACTTACCATCCAAAGTAAACGCGGCGCAGTAAACCGGGCCGTTGTGGCCTCGGAAATCGCGGATCTTCTTCGCTTCATTGCCATCACCAATTTCCCAAACCCGGACGCGCCCATCGTCGCAACTCGTTACCACGAGCTCTTCGCTAGGCGAAAACCGCGCATCCCAAACTTGGCGCTCGAGGTGATCCCGCATCACCGAAATCGGCTGTCCTTTTGCAAGCTCCCAAACGACAGCCGTACGATCCGACGCACTCGAAATCAATCGCGTCGCATCGGATGAGAAATCGACGCTTAGAACCGGCGCCGTATGCCCACGCAGAACGACTGCGGGAAGCCGACGATCGTCGCCGCCAATCTCCCAGACTCCGATCGCGAAAGCGTCCTCATCACGCCCATTCGCTTTCGACGACGCGTCCGCTCGAATCCCGCCGACCGCAAGGAAGCGTCCCCCTCGGGAAACCGCGACGGCCGATACCTTGGTGCCAAACTCAATCGTCCACGTTGCAGGGCGATCATCCAATGCCTGCCTGTCCTGCCAAACGTGGATCACACCGTTATCTGTCCCGGCGGCAACGACGGCCCCATCTTCGGAACTATCGATCGATTGAATCCGTGCATCCGCTAAGAGACTGTGCATCGTCGATGGACGCGCCGCGTCTCTCAACAATCCCCATTCCAAGTGTCGCTGCTTGGACATCACAATGCTGTAATCGCGCGCGGCCGGGTCCATCCGTTGAAGAATCTTGGAAGCCTTGTCAAAGTCGTTCCGACGGATCGATTCCGCCGCCAGTCCGATTTCCGATGCGTAGGCAGCTTCTTCTGCGCGTCTTTTCTCCGTTCTCGCGGAGACCTCAGAACCTCGAGCAGCCTTCTTAGCAGCCAACGCAACCTTCTCAGCGAGCTTCGCCTTTTTTTCTGCATCGCGGGCAACCGACTCCGCCAATTTTGCCTCGCGCGCGCTCGTGACGGCAATCTTTCGCTGTTCAACCGCCGTTTCTTTTTCGGCCTCCAACTGAACCGCGCTGTCTTTCAATTGCTGATAGGAGAAAAACGTGATCGCGACGACCAATAGAATTGCTGCGGCAGCCGTCCCTCCGGCGATCTTTGACACCGTCGCGAGTCGACGACTCGATGCGCGCCGAACCTCCAACTGTTTCAATAGGTCTCGATGGTTCGGATTGGATGCGTCGAGGATCGAGATTCCCAATTCGTAATTCTCTTGGTCCAACGCGTTCTTCGCATGAGCGAGAACGGTCACACGCAAGCCATGCTTCGCCGGCAGGTTCTCATCCCACAGTCGCAATGCTTCTTCATATGCGAACTTCGCTCTTGCGAATTGATCGCTACTCTGATTTGCGACAGCATCGCGATAGTGAATGTCTGCACTCTCGGAGAGCTTGATACTCTCGCGGTGGGAGCGGTACTCGCGGATCGCATCCTGTAGTTCGGGAACGGATTGATACCGATCGCTTAGGTTCGTTGCCATCGCTCGTCTCGCGATGTCGATCAACTCACCACTCTTACTCGTCGGAACGATCTCGTTCGCCGCCGCCGCCAACAAGGCCTCGCGCGTGTCCTCCGTCCGTGGGTGAGGCGGCGTGCCGGTTGCAATCTCGTACAGCACGGCCCCGAGCAGGTACACGTCGCTCACGACACCCAGCTCCGACGGATTGTGTGCTGCCATCTCGGGAGCCATGTACGCGGGCGTCCCAGCGGGCCCCGTCGCAATGGAAGCCCACGGCTTGGAGGGATCGCGTTCAACGGCGACGGCAATCCCCCAGTCCATCAGGGAGACTTCGCCGAATTCACCGACCATCACATTATGTGGCTTGATGTCCCGGTGCAAAAAATTCCTATCGTGCGCGAACGCGACCGCGTCACAGACCTTCATCAGGACTTCAAGGTTTTCTTGCTCGGTCTTGTTCTCAATGATCTCGTTCCAGGCTTGCCCCTGGACGTGTTTCATTGAATAGAACGGTAGGCCGGTCGGATCACGCCCCAGTTCGTAGATCGGCACGATGTTGGGGTGTTCCAATTGCCCCGTGACAACAACCTCCGAAATGAATTGGCTTTCTCCGACGCTTCCCGCCCCCGCTAGTTCAGCGCGCGGAACCTTGACGGCAACGTTCCGATCGAGTGAATTCTGTTTGGCGGACCAAACCTGTCCCATACTGCCTTCACCGATCACGGACTGCAACTCGTAGTCGCCGTCATCAGGTCCTTTGGCCGCGGTGCTCGGGCGTGCGATTTTCCGGGTCGCAATATGAATCGTTGGGCAATCCGAAGTCGTGTCCGATGAAGGCGCCCCGGTATTCAAGGTGTGCTCTGACGTCTGCGCTCCCGCAAACGTCGACTGCCAAGCCCGCTCGACGCGGCGGCGATATTGTTTGGACAGTTTCCGCGGCTGAATCAAACCCTCACTCGGCGCGAACTCGGGTCCAGGGAGGTCTTCTTCTATCTCCGTGGGATCAAACGACGGAGGAGTATGCACCTCGGTCTTAGACGCTGAGACAGGCTCTTCGGGTGCAGCATCCGTGTTCGTGTCTTCGATGACCTCGCCATGACTCGACTCCGACGCGTCGTCGATCTCAATGACTTCCTCACTCCCCGTGAAAAAGCACGCGCAGCTTCCACAGCGACCGTTCGCCTGCTCCCGCTCGCCGCACTGAGAACCACAATAGGTGCAAACAATGTTCATC
>JBCBOT010000158.1:0-17669 GCA_039821165.1 Planctomycetota bacterium
TCGAATACCGTTAGCAAGTTCGTCACGATAGCCCATTCGCTGGACCTCCCATTTCACTTGACGGGAGGCTCGATCAGTTCGGCCTTTGGCGAATCCTCCTCCCCAATCGAGACCCTCTCCGCCTCGATTTCTCAGAGACGCCGTCGCAAAACGCCTGAAACCAAACACTTGCGAAAACGGCGTCTCGAAAGGTGACATCGAATTGGTTCGAGACGTAACACCAATGATGCGACGCTATCTAACACCTCATAGTGTAAACCAGCCAAAAGTGTTGTTAGGCACGCAAAGTCCAACTGCATCAGGTTAAGTCGTGTCGGGAATCTGGATCAGCTTCTCCAAAGGCTACCTCTCGATTACGCAATCGGCACCCGCGCAAGATGCATCATTTGAATTCAGTCATTCCCGCCCAGCTCCACTGTTGTAATGACGAACCAGGGAAAATGAGTTTGAGTCGATCGTTTTCCGAAGCGGGATGCCAAGGTACAATGAGCTCGTTACTCGATACTGAAGGTCCTAGCGATGCCTCAAGACATTCCTCTCGATTCGATGTCCGTTTCAGAAAAACTTCAATTGATGGAGGAGGTGTGGACGAGCCTTTGCGAGAACACCGGAGACGTCCAGTCACCGGACTGGCATGAGGAAGTTCTTACCGAGCGACGTCGCAGGCTTGAATCAGGCGAGACCAAAGTGTCGTCTTGGGATGAAGCAAAGGCGAGGTTGTCCAAGCTCGGTCAATGAAGATTCAAATCACGGAAGAGGCCGAGCTGGATCTTGCTGACGGATTCTGGTTCTACGAGCGTCAGACGCCAGGACTCGGCGACTACTTCCGCTCCTCTTTGATCGCCGACATCGACTCGCTCGCATTCTTTGCAGGGATTCATGAACACGTCTTCGGTTATCATCGCTCGCTATCCAAGCGATTTCCCTTCGGCATCTATTATCAAGTTGCCAGTGAAACCGTGACGGTCATTGCCGTATTAGATTGTCGACTCCGCCCCTCTTGGATCCGTCGACGTCTTCAGCGCTAACCGCTGCTGATACGGAGAAAACTTCGGAGGTCAATCAAGCCGCGTACCGAGGATCGATCTTCCATTTTCACCCTTCACCATTCCGTTTTCCCCGATCGAGACCCTCTCCGCCACGGTTTTCCAGAGACGCCTGCGCAAGTCACTTAAGATCAACCATTTATGAGAACGGCGTCTCTGGAATGGTTCGAGAAACAACGACAGGTTTTGGAGCCCATTTAACACCTCAGAGTGTTAACCAGCCAAATGTGTTGTTGAGTACGCAAGGCCCAACTGAATCCGGTTAACTCCCGATAAGTGGGGTTGTGTGGAGCGACCCCGAGGACAGGGAAGACAGCTTTTAGGAAAACGCCCGTCCGCGCTCGCTCGCTAGTGCCTTTGGTCGCTTTCTGTCTGCCGAGGTCTCGGCGTCTGATGATTGTACGGCATCACGCGATTCCTTCTAATGGGAAAAAGTCCGCTAGGTAGCCGAATGGAATGCAGAGGAGGATGCGATGGCGACGAAATCCGCAGGAATGAAGACGGGCAAGTCAGGCGTTAGAGGACGTCGCAGCAAAACGTCCGGCATGGGCGTCACCGCGAGTGGCAAGCCACGGAAGTCTGCTATCAATCGATTTCACCAACGACTCGGTACGCTCACCTATTCTCAGGCGTGCAAATTGCTTGGTGACAAAGGTGCCAAGCTGATTCGATCGGGTGGGCAAACATTTGAGATTCAGTCGGATCGCGATGTATTTCTCGGTGGCGATCTGTTTCGTGTCCGTGTCGAAGATCCTGACATCAAGCACGGGGTCGCAGTCGCTTCCATCACGCTGTCATCGGACCGCAAGAAGCAACTCGCCGTCAACTGCGATTGCTGTGACACACTGTGTGTGCATCTCGGCGCGAGTTTGAACTACTTGCTCGACGCCAAAAGTGTTCTCGGTTTGGCAATGCCTCCGGATGAGGACGTGCCGCTGGAGCATTTGACCGTCAAAGAATTGCGGCATCGCATGCTGGCCGACCGCGAAAAGCGGGCGGCCGATGAGAAGATGACCGTCCGATCGATCCATCCCGATAAACCTTGGACCGACTACGTTGTCACCAGCTCAGGTAGCGGGCGGACCTATCGGGTGGCGGTCCGCAGTCTCGAAGGCGACGACTGCTACTGTACTTGTCCCGACTTTCGCACCAATCGATTGGCGATTTGCAAGCACATCATTCATGTGCGCAAAAAAATCGGTAAGAGATTCTCCGCGGCCAAGCTCCGCGCGTCGTATCGCCGAAAACGAGTTTCGCTGGCTGTACGATATGGGGATTTCGAAGGCGACCGCTCCACCGGGTTGCAGTTCTTTCTACCGCATGAATCAACGTCGGCAGGTAGCGACGAGAAGCTAACCGAATTGGTCGCCCCGTTTGCCGAAGCCCCAACCGCCGATGCGTCGGCCGTCATGGCGCGGGTTCAGGCACTGGAGACCGCTGGCTACAACGTAACGATCTTTCCCGATGCGGAAGAATTCCTGCAGCGTCAATTAACCCAAGCTCGACTCGGCGGTGAGTGTGCCGCGATCCGGAAAGGCGTGCAGGACCATCCGCTGCGTCGGGACCTGCTCGACGCGGTCTTGCTTCCCTATCAACTGGATGGGATCGCGTTTGCTGTGGGAGCCGGGCGGGCAATCCTCGCCGATGATATGGGTCTGGGCAAGACGATCCAGGGAATCGGCACCGCAGAGTTGCTTTCGCGACTGGCCGAGATCACGCGTGTGCTGGTCATCTGCCCCGCATCGCTAAAGAGCCAATGGCGGGCAGAGATCGCCAAGTTCTCCGGCCGATCAACTCAAATCGTTATCGGCAGCGCCGAGGAACGCGTCCAACAGTATCAGAGCGAAACCTTCTTTACGATTTGCAACTACGAACAGGTCCTCCGGGATCTGTCAGCCATCGAAGACGTTCCGTGGGACTTGATCATCTTGGATGAAGGTCAGCGGATCAAAAATTACGAATCCAAAACGAGCAATGTGATCCGCCAATTGAAGAGCCCTTTCCGCTTGGTGTTATCGGGAACACCATTGGAGAACCGACTCGGAGAGTTGTTCACCGTCGCCCGCTTTGTCGATGACGATCTGCTTGGCCCCGCGTATCGTTTCTTTCACGATCATCATGTGGTCGATGAACGTGGCAAGACAGTCGGCTATCGGAATTTGGACCACCTGCGTGAAAAGATACAGCCAATCCTGCTGCGTCGCACCCGAACCGAAGTCGCGCGCCAGTTGCCCGAACGAACGGACCAGGTAGTCCGTTGTGAAGCCACTGCTGAGCAGTTGGAGATCCACGACAGCGCTCTGACGACGGTGGCCCAAATCGCCAGCAAGAAGTTCATGACCGAAATGGACCGATTGCGAATGCAAAAGTGCTTGTTGCTCGCGCGGATGGCATGCGACAGCACGTATTTGTGTGATCAGGATTCGGCGGAATACAGCAGTAAGCTGGAACGGATTACCGAGGTGTTGTCGGAGTTGATCGCCGACCCCACACGCAAAATCGTGCTGTTCAGCGAGTGGCGGCGGATGTTGAGCCGGATCGAGTCTCGTCTGGACGGTCTGGGCTGTGACTATGTGCGACTGGACGGTCAAGTGCCACAAAAGAAGCGTGCCGAGTTGGTCGCTCGCTTTCAAAACGAGCCCGAATGTCGGCTAATCAGCATGACCAATGCCGGATCCACCGGACTGAATCTTCAGTCAGCGAACACGGTCGTGAATGTCGATCTCCCATGGAACCCGGCAGTACTCGAGCAGCGAATCGCGCGATCCTATCGCATGGGCCAAAAGCAGCCCGTTCATGTCTACAAGTTTGTTACGACCAATGCCACCTGCCCCACGATCGAAGAGGGCCTGTTGACCACGTTGGCCTCCAAACAGGATTTGGCGGATGCGTCGATCAATTTCGGCAGTGATGTCAGCGAAGTCGCGATGCAAAGCGGAATGGAAGATTTGAAGCGACGTTTGGAAGTGATCTTGCCGCCGAAATTGGCTGCGCCCGTGGACGAGAGCCAGCAACGACGAGTCGCCGCCGAAGCGGAGCGATTGGCAGATGAGAAACGTCGCGAACAAGTGGCCCACGCCAGCGGGCAACTCTTGACAGCGGCACTGTCCCTGGCCGGTGGCTTGGTCGGGGACACGCATGCCGAACCCGACAAGGAAAAGGTCGACATGCTTTCGACCAAGCTGAGTGAAGCGATCGAGCGAGATGAACAGGGGCGCCCCCAGTTAAGGATTATTCTTCCGGGTGACGACGCACTTCGTGATCTGGCGGCAACGCTGGCCAAATTGCTCGGATAACGAATTCAGGCGACACCCGAAACGAAAGGGAGCCGACGTAGTCGGAGAGATCGTCACGCTGTTTTCAAAATGTGATCCACCGCAGCAAGCTCACGTCCACACTGGCTCCCCTCGCCCCATTTCTGGGGAGAGGGGCTGGGGGTGAGGGGCGCTTCGTTGCTTGCCCTGATGGTCACTAAAGGGCGATATTCTCGAACAAGTCGTTGCGGCGACGCACGTCCGGCCCGACCGTCGTGTGCTGTAGCAAGAACTCGCTTTGCTCGGCGCATGCTTCCGGCATGTCTTGCGACCGGTGCAGTGCATTGGCGCGGGCGGCCCGCATTTGTGCCGTTCCCGGAAGACGATCGCAGGAGATGTCCCGGCGATGAATGTGCAGCTCGTCCTCTTTGCCTTGGATGAGTGACGCGTCTGGACGTGCGCCGGCGACCGGATCATCCAAGCTGGTCATGACCGTGTACGCCTTCTTGACGGTCCAGGGTGCACCCTCAACCTTGGCATCCACCGAGCTTGCACATCGACGGCTTCGAGCGCGGCCGCCGATGCCGCCATGTGTTGCGGGTTTCCGTTGAACCCGTCTTCCGCCATCGTGACGACGATGTCTGGCCGAAGTTTCCGGATCGCTTCCGCGACCGTTTGGACGACTTTGGCGCGACCACCTCCCTAAACGTGACGCCGTTGGTGACGCGTACGAGAGACCTCTGAACACAGTCTCCAGCTAGCGATTAACTGCTTAAACTGACGACCGGAATCTGAGGACTTTTCAAAGAAGTTCCTAGTTGCAAACAATGTGCTGCAAACACCATTTTATGCTGCAAAATTCCCCAGACGATCTCTGCTCCAAACTGGCTTGTGGCAGTGTTCTTTACGCCTGAAACTTCTTGCAAACGATCTTCAAGGTTCGAGCCTCTCTCGGGCAAAGTTTCAACAATCGTGACGGCATTTTGAGACTGCGTGGTCGCATGCGTGGCCTCACAGAAGTTGATCTTTGGGCAAGTGTGAATGGCTATGAACAGACTGGTTTATCCGGATTCATATGTCGCGTTCGTCGCCCTGGTTATTCCCAAAAGTTAACGAACACTAACCGCGGGCGAGATAGTTCTCGCCCAAGGAGCCCTACGGTCTCCGCACGCCGATCTGGCGTCAATTCCTCGCCAACCAACTCTTCATCCTTTTTTAATCATCTGAGCAATAAAGAAATTTGCCACAGGGCACTCAGTGGCTACTCAGCGACTAAGTTCCAACAAACTATTTGACACTGATTCACGCGCTTTCTCCCCTTCCCAGGTCTTTTTACGCCTCTCAGTTGGTATTGGGACGGCGGAAAGATGATGACTTCACACATTGTGAACAATCTGCACAGAGTGTTTGCTCGGGTGCGCTGCGGGCACCGCTGGTAATTGATACCTGAGACCCGACCCCCTAAGATAGGGAGAGTCGTCAATGCTGTGAGTACTTAGAACTTCACGTCAATCGTATGGGGCATATCTTGGATAATATTTATCAACAGATCTGGAATGCTGATCAATCCGAAAACGGGATCACGCCTATTTTGGATAGCGAAGAGGGGAATCCGAGTGCCGGGTTTGTCAAAGTCAACTCGCATCTGGATGTAGAGTCACCGGACTTGAAGGTATTGCCCGAGGCGGTAATCCCGGACTCCAAAAAACGCACCTACGACCTCTGTCGTGTGCTCTTCGACAATTACGCACTCGCGGAACGTGACGAGGAATTCGATTCGCCGGAGGAACGCGAAGAGGTTCACAACTTCGTTCACGAGATCATTGATACCGCTCCGATGCAGGTGGCGAGGGAGTATGTTGCCAACGCAACTGGAACCAGCATCACCCGAGAGCGCTGGTACACAACAGTATTGGAGATGTGGTTTCGGCGGTTTGAGCAAGGCGGCGACCCTCATCTCACCGGTTTTGAGCACGTCGTTGTTGGAGAGCAACAAGGCGGCAAGGTTCAGGGTTACCACTGTTGGTATAAGTATTATCTCGATGATGGATTCGCACGGAAAGTTGATGGGATCCATGCCGACACCTTTCCCGGGCTCAATGACGACCGAATTGTCTATCTCGGCTCGGAGCTTGCCGACGGACAGAATCAGTTCCCTGAGAGTGTCACCATTTCCTACAAATGGATGGCTGCTGACTACGATCGCGATGCCCTCAGACCTTTGACAAAACCAATCGGCGGGTTCTTCGTTGGTTGTAGCGTTGAAGGACTGCTTGCACTTGGGACTGTACGAGCGCACGTCGGGGCAAGAGCTCCAAAGCGTGCGGTCATCAACGGTGCCGAGTACGACCTGAAACTGTTTCACGGGCCAGAACGACGAGGCGTTCGTACGTTCTACCCAGTGTTCAAGGGAACGCAATCCGGTGCCGTAGACGACAGTGACGTAAATCCACCGATCGAGGGCGTCGCTTCCAGTGTGCGAATCATTGCCGCGATGGTCAATCCGCATGGTCACGATCCCGGACACGAGTCAATTACGCTGATGAACACAGGCGCCAATCCGGTTTCGTTGGCTGGGTGGCGAATCACCAACCAAATCGCCCAATCAAGGAGTCTCGACGGTCATGCAGACCCCGGTGTACCGATCCAAATTCAGTTGGACGGTTCTGACGTGCAGCTATCCAATCGGGGCGGCACGATTCGACTTCTGAATCAATCAGGACAAGCAGCGCACAGTGTTTCGTACTCCCGAAGCCAAGTCAGGCGGCAGGGAGAAACGATTCTTTTTTAACGTTGCGTAAATTTGGGCGGACCAACCACCACACGAATTGCATTGGGGTAACAGTGAGTAACGAAAGCGAGAACCATCCCGTTCACGACGATCCTGAGATCGTCTCCGAAGAGATCGTCGGCGTTCCCGAGGAAGGTATCGCCCTTTGTCTATCGGGAGGCGGCTACCGGGCAATGCTGTTCCACGTCGGAGCGATTCTTCGTCTGAACGAAATGGCACTGCTTCCCAAGCTGTCTCGAGTTTCGAGCGTTTCCGGCGGCTCAATTGCGGCTGGCGTCTTGGGTTTGAACTGGAATCGTCTCGACTTCGACAACGACGGGCGAGCAACAAAACTAGATCGGTTTTTCGTTGGCCCGATTCAGCAGATGGCGAGCAAGACGATTGATCGAGGCTCGATCCTGAGCGGAGTTTTCCTTCCGGGAAGCGTTAGCGACCGAATCGTTGGCCACTACCAAGACGTGTTGTTTGGCGATGCGACGCTGCAAGACTTGCCGTCCGACTCACAGGGGCCGCGTTTCGTCATTAATGCAACGAGTGTTCAATCTGGTGCTCTCGTACGGATGTCCCGGCCTTATCTCGCCGACTACCGCGTCGGCATGATCCCGCATCCGCAAATACTGCTTGCCGAAGCAGTGGCGGCGTCATCGGCGTTCCCTCCGTTCCTATCCCCCGCGGAGATTGACGTCGATCCCAGTGACTTCAAGCAAGATGACTCCTGCGATTTACAGCACGAACCCTACACCGACACGCTTGTTCTCAGCGACGGAGGTGTCTACGACAATTTCGGTTTGGAAACGGCGTGGAAAAGATACAAGACTGTGCTGGTCAGTGACGGCGGCGGAAAAATGCAGGCCGATCCCGAACCGGCTGGTGACTGGGCACAACACTCCAAACGCATTCTCGACATCATCGACAACCAAGTGCGTAGCCTGCGAAAGCGTCAGATCATCGGATCATTCAAGTCCGGTGTTCGTGACGGAGCCTATTGGGGAATCCGCACGGACATCGCCGACTACGAACTCGATGACGCAATGCCCGCGCCAATCCGCGACACACTACGGCTTGCAGACACACCGACGCGATTGAAACGTCTACCGAACGAAAGACAGCAACAACTGATCAACTGGGGCTACGCTGTCTGCGACGCCGCGCTTCGCAAACATGCGGAAGTTCACGTCGCCGCAGCAACTCCAGACGCGACGTTTCCTTTTGAGGCAGGGCTGGCATGATCTACCTCAACGCAGATTCGTTGAATACGTAGCCATGCACCCAGGTTGTTTCGTAAGCATGCGACAACACTAGCAATCGTGTCACAAGGCCGTCTTTACAGATAGATACTAACACCAAGCGTCCCACACCACGAAATGGCATACACATGATCCGTTACGTAAAAAAGAAGTCTGGCAGAAATGGGTTTGTTACCCCGCTCTTCAAGAACTCCACTGGCAATGATGCAAAGCTGGAATTGTTATGGGGAGATCGAGTCCGAGTTATCTCCAGTAGCGGGTCTCGCTGGAAGGTAAAAGCCCGTGGCATGACAGGGTTCGTCGACCCTAGTCGATTGCAGACGAACTCCCTCCTTGAGCTGTATTTTATCGATGTCGGTCAAGGAGATGGCGTACTTATCCGAACGCCGGATGACAAGCACATTCTCATCGATGGCGGGTGGCCAAGACGTAGTCAGCCGACTGGGAAAAACGCTGCCGATTTCGTGGATTGGAAATTCGATAAGGACTACGAGCGAGACGACATTCACATCGACACGATGATTTGTTCGCATAACGATCAGGATCATTACGGTGGTCTCTGGGACTTGCTCGATGCCGACCAGCATCTCGAATTGAACGTGGACGAGGTGACTGTCGGACAGTTCTATCACGCTGGAATGTCGTGGTGGAAATTGGGAAGCAATCGAGTGCTTGGCCCCTCTGAATCTACTTCAGAGGGCGATATGTGGACGCGTCTACTTGAAGACAGGGCCAGCATGGAAAAAGGACTTTCCCGCACAGGAAGCCATCCAAAGCTACAAGGTGAGTGGGCGAAGTTTCTGAGGAAAGTGAAAGATGCCAAAACGCCCGCTGGAACTCCAACGCCTGTCGAACGCCTTTCTCATGCGACAGGCAGGCTGTCGGAATACGATAGCGCGAAGATGCGAATTCATGTTCTCGCGCCGGTTGAGTTTGAAGTCGATGGAAAACCTGCGATCAGAAAGTTTCCCGACGGAGACAGCAAGAACACAAACGGCAACAGCGTGTTGCTGCGTCTGGACTTTGGGAAGGCTCGATTTCTTCTCACTGGCGACCTGAATCTGCATAGCCAACAGAGCCTCTTGAAAGACTACGCTGGCCAAACAAACGAATTCGCCGCCGATGTCGCTAAAGCATGTCACCACGGCAGTGGTGATGTCTCGATCTCTTTCCTTGAGACGATCGAGCCGTCATGCACCATCATCTCCTCAGGAGACAGCGAGGGACACGACCATCCGAAGCCTGAAATCATCGCAGCATCTGGTTTGACCGGACGACAGGTAATCAAGGACGACAAGCTCGTGACGCCACTCGTCTATTCAACCGAATTAGCGCGAAGCATCGCCCTTGGTCGAATCACGAAGGTCGAAGAAATGCGAGGCTTCACGGGCAGCAGTGTTGCCGAGACTTACGATGCAGATGAGTTGAAGAAGCTGAAGGCGAGTTATGAGGTCGTGGACGCGGGCGCGCGGAACCCGAAATCCGGTTCTGCACGTCTGGCTAACCGCCGACTGGCATCCGCCACCACATACGGATTGATCAATGTCCGCACCGATGGCTCCACGATCATGTGTGCAGCACTCAATGAGAAGAAGTTGGAGTGGAATGTTACATCGTTTAAGGCGAGGTTCTAGATTGGTAGACGATACAAATGAACTTTGCGGAGGACGACGCTGCATAAGAATCGAAAGAACACGTAACTATGACTGACATCCAAGTACCACGCAGTGCCAAGACGCGACCTCTGACGATCGTAGCGCAAGACCCGAGCGTACTCGATCGTTACGGCAAGCCGTTGTTGACGACAGTGAATGTGCCAGCAGAAGAATTGGCTCCCGGTCCGTCCGGGTACCGGGTTCGAGTTGTCGATTACGACGCTTCGACCGGCACACTTTACGAACCTCTTCAGGAAGGCGAGAACCTTGGCGGTTTCAAAGACCCGCACGAAGGCAGGGCGTTTGACGAACTGCTGGTCGATCCCCGTTTTCATCAGCAGAACGTTTACGCTATTGCGATGCGAGTGCTTGGGCAATTCGAGACTGCGCTTGGGCGGCGAGTGAGCTGGCAATTTGAAACACACCAGCTGAAAATCGTTCCTCATGCGTTTCGCGAGGCGAACGCTTTCTACTCAAGAGATCATGAAGCGGTTCTCTTTGGCTACTTTGCCGTCCCGCAACAGGACCGCAAAGATTCCAAGAAATCGCATCCACACGACCGCATCTACACATGTCTCTCGCACGATATCGTGGCGCATGAAACCACGCACGCGCTTCTCGATGGTATCCGTCATCGGTTTCTTTACCCCTCAGCGCCAGATCAAGCGGCCTTTCACGAAGGGTTTTCGGACATCGTGGCACTTCTGTCTGTGTTGTCGGTCCCTGAGTTGGTTGAAGAAGTCCTGATTCGTGGAGACAACAAGGAGGTGAAGATTTCGACTGATAAGAATGATGACGAATTCAAGTCCGAATCTTTGCGAACACTGCGAAGTGACATTGAACTGATCGCACCGCTGGTTTCGCTTGCCGACCAAATGGGGGCAGCATTGGGCAACTCAAGTCGGAAAGCCCTTCGCGCGAGCTTGGAGATCAAACCAGACAAGACTGCCCTCAAGAAGTCCGAGTTCAGCGAGCCGCATCGGCGGGGCGAGTTATTAGTGGCGGCGGTCATGCGTGCGGTTATGAAGATCGCAAAACGAAGGGCTTTGTCTGTCGGAGTCGAGGGCAAAGACAAGGACTACCGCCGAGTGAGCGCGATCCAACTTGCTGAAAGTTATGCCAAAGCCGCTCGCGACGTACTCACCATTTGCATTCGAGGACTCGACTATCTGGTGCCGGTGCATGTCAGCTTTCAGGATTATTTGGCTGCTCTTCTGACCGCTGACTATGAGCTTGTCGGCAACGACAGTAAGTACGGATACCGGCAACACCTGCTTCAATCATTCCACGAATACGGAATCGGTTCGAGATCACAGAGTAGCAGCGGAGTTCTGGAGCAGGTCAATAGCACGCGGTGGCTTAGCAACGACAAGACCGACCACTATGCGATGATGCTCAATCCAGACGAGATGTTCCGCTACATCTGGGAAAACCGTAATCCACTTGGAATCTCCGACGACTACTACACGCGAGTTACATCAGTGAGTCCAACCATTCGCGTTGGCCCGGATGGTGCGATGGTTTCCGAGACTGTCGTCGAGTATGTGCAGGTTGCCGTGCTTCGCGCTTGTGAACTACATCGTCATGGGCTCAGTCGCCCCAGATCAATGCCGGTCGATGCTCGATTGAAACTGTACGGCGGTGGAACATTGATCTTCGACGTTCGCGGCAAGCTGAAATACCACATTCGCAACCCATTAAACGACCCAAAGGTTCAGAACCCGATCATTCGCCATTTATGGGATACGGGGCAATTAACCTCGACGGGAGCAGCAATCAGTCCGCGATTGTCGCTCGCTTCATTACACGAACGGCGTGAACTTGCTTCGCCGCCAGCATCCACGGGAGGTGAATCATGGCCGTAAAGAGAAAAAAACCGAGCGTGAAGACTGTTCCTGTATCCGTCGAAGTCCGCATGTACAACGTTGGATTGGGCGACAGTTTCTTATTGACGTTTCATTCCAAGTCAGGCACCAAGAAAGTCGCGCATCGAGTGTTGATCGACTGCGGGTCCACTGGCCGCAATGCGGCCGACGGTCCAAGCCTTGAACAAGTCGCCAAAGAAATTGTCAAGGATTGCGGCGGAAAGAACGCCGTGCTTGATGCTTTGGTTGTGACCCACCGTCATCAGGATCACATGTCCGGGTTTGGAGGAAAGGCGGGCAAGATTCTCACCGAGAACCTTCGCCCCGAGGTAATTGTCCAACCGTGGACTGAGGAGCCGGGTGCGGCAAATCCGAAAGCAAAACGACCGCGAATGAGAAAGCCGCAGCAGCATACGCGCTCTCACTGCACGACGCTCAGGATGTGACTGACAGCATCCTGAAGGAAATTCTGGTTCGACGCGAAAGTGGCATGGATCGGGAAACCGATGAAGCCGCATTGTTCTACTGCCAGAAGAACTTGCCATTCGCGGAAGGTCTCACGTTCAAAAAAGCGCAGGATAAGGATGCTGATGACGCACTTCTGACGGGCCTTAACGTCGAAGCTCTCAAGAACATTGATGCCATCACGAATCTGACCAACTGGAAGTGGAGTTCGGGCAAACCGAAACGCAACTGGGTTCAGAAAGGTGATTCGGTAAAACTGGGAATCCCGGGACTAACGGTCAATGTCCTTGGGCCGGTTGGCCCCAAGCGGTGGAAGGAACTGGATGGGAAGGGTAGCAATCTGACAGAAGAACTTTGGAAAAAACTACAGGCGCTACGAGGCGTCGATCAACCCGAAACGACACAGCCTGAACCGTCACAACCCAAGCCAGAAAACGCTGATGCAGAACAAATCCGATTCAAGGAGGAGTATGGCACCTACGGCGTTCCTCCGATTTTTCCGGATGCAGAGCAACTCGACGACAGCGAGTTCAAGAAGGATAGTGTGCGATGGTTGCGTGAGAAGCTCGACCTCCTTCGCGGCGATCAGCTGCTGAGCTTCGTCACGGTTCTCGACAAACACATCAACAACACCAGCGTCGTTCTCCTGCTCGAATTCGGCGGCTTCCGCATGTTGTTTCCCGGCGACGCCGAGGTCGCTGCGTGGCAAGGAATCATGAGCGACTCCAAAGCCGAGTCAGCTATTGAAAACATCGACCTCTACAAAGTCGGACACCACGGCAGCAACAACGCCACGCCGATCAGATCGCTCTGGGAAAAACTGATCGCCGATCGAGACAAAGACAACCCGTTGCACTGCGTGCTGTCTACACAGACAACAAAGTTCAAAGACTCAATCCCAAACGAAACACTGCTCGAAACGATGCTCGAATCCGACGCTTTGCATCTTGTATCAACCGCCTACCTTGATGGAGAGACATCGGTTCACGCCGACGATTGGAATGTCGTTGAAAGGGGAACTGGTAGCAACAGACTTGTGTTTTCCTACTCACGACAGTTTGATGTTTAGCGACGATACGATACGCATGGATTGAGTCACCAATCTACTGTCGGCGGGGCCAGCTAGTTGAGAGACGTATTCTTCGGCGGACTTGCTGAAGAGCGAAGTTTTTGAGAATACAAGCGTGATCCTACCGAGCTGTTCAGGAACTGCGTCAACCTTAGGTTTCCCTTCCGCAGCAGCAACCTCCGCGACAGCGGCCTTGTAAGGTTCGTCAGCCGTTTTCTCACCGAAATAAGGTTTACCATTAGCATCGCGATTGGAATGGTCGAGGCTAACTTTGACACGGTTTACGTTTGCGACGATTCGCAAAGCCTCAGGGCACGGCCCGCTGTCGCCGTTACCACGCGGAAGGGAACATTGTGCCAAAGCGCTCTGAGCGGCAGCTGCTGACTGAGGAAACGAGAATTCGACCTTGACGTACAGAATCGCGGGGAAAACCCGCTGGAACAGTCATGACGTGGGACACCACGCACGACGAAGAAAAAGTCCCGACGAAGTTTGGTTCAGAGCTGGCTCCCAAAGAGCCGCATCGCCTTGTGACGTGTTGCCGGATATTCCGGGTTATTAAAGCGGCGATGGAGGGAATCGAACTCTCATGTACTCCGATCCGACAGTCGGGATGACCGGTGTGGGACGGAGTCCAATCTTTCACCAAATGGCAATCGGATCACACATCCCACGATTTGTTTCAAACACTCGACGAGGTGTTGGTGCAGAGATCCCGTCCGTTTTAGAAAACAGCGGACGGGGCGGGATTTGAACCCGCAAGACCTTTCGGTCAGTTTCCATGTACTCCACTCCGGCAGTCGAATGTGTTCGGTGGTTGGTTGTGATGCAGTTTGGAAAAACAAAACGCGATCGACGAAGGTATGACCAGAGACTTTACGGTGCTCTGCCACTGAGCTACGGCCCGGCTATGGAAAGCAGTTGGGCCGGTGGGACTCGAACCCACGACACCCGGCTCCTGAAGCATGTACTCCGAATCGGCAGTCGATCGTGTTCGCTTGTTATTTCCGTTTCTTCTTCAAAGACTTTCGCAGCCTTTTCCACACCGCGCGGCCACTGTCCGGGTCAAGCCGGACGAGTTGGTTTTGACGAGTGTCGAAGGTTTTCGTGCCGGCTTTCGGTCGCTTGCAGTAAACGAACGGCAGGCAGACGGCGACGACTTTGAAGGGTTGACCAGCGTCACTGGGCATGTAGCGGAGCCGAACCGGTTCGTCCGCTGGAAGGGTGCTGCCGGAGCAGCTCCAGAGGAATGAAGGCAATTCGACGATCTCGTTCAAGACCGTGACGAAGTCTCCTTGTTTGATGTCTTCTCCGGCGACTCGTGCTGCCACGGTCGTCTGGTAGTTGGTTTCAGTTGTTGTTTCCATGGTTTCATATCGCTTGATGAAAGTAAGTTTTGTGTGTGCAAAGATTCTTCGGCGGACGCGCGATTACTCGGCGCCCGTGTTCGTAATGACGAAGAACTGAAATTGCACACGCATGGTTACTCTCACGAGCAATGTGAAAAACGGCTGACGAAGTGGTGTGTCAGAGATAAGCTCTCCCAATTGAGCTACGGCTCGGCTAGGCCAGGCCGACGGGACTCGAACCCGCATCCTTCGATTAACAGTCGATGTACTCCAACTCGGCAGTCAGTCGTGGTTTGGTGGTGGTCTTGGCTTCCGGCTTGTCTTGGATGAAAGGCAGGATGCCCATCCCACAAAGTCTGTTTAAAACAATTGACGAGGTAATTGATCAGAGAGGATTCGTCGCTCTCCCAACTGAGCTACAACACCGCTTGGCAATGTTGGCGGGAATCGAACCCGCGACCTACGAGGTGGATGTACTCCGATACGGCAGTCAGTTGTGTTTTGTTGGCGACGAAGTTGTGTTCAGAGATTGGCTCCCAAGTGAGCCCGCGCCGGTGTTTTGAAAAAGTCGGCGCGACGGGAATCGAACTCGTATGTACTCCAAATCGGCAGTCGCCGTGTTTTGTAAAAGCCCGACGAAGTGGTCGTCGAGATCGCTGTTCACTCCATCGTTTTCACGATTGGCAGTGGGCACACACGATTGCATCTACGAGAGATGGAAACCGTGTTCACTACCTTCGGTCGCCCGAAGGATCGCTACCTTAGGACCGTCATAGTTACGATGTAATCCCAACAGGCAGTCGAGCTTTGTATTGGTTTGCGACGGATCGACGAGGTAACAGCTCAGATGGGACACATTTTCAAGATGTAATCCAAGCCTGCAGTCGATTCGTCAGAAACGCTGGTGGGAGTCGAACCCACTTTGACCGGGTTGCAGCCGGTTGCCTGGCCATCTGGCTCCAGCGTTTTGTTGTCCGCCGCTGCGACGGACGTGTTTCAGTCTTTGTCCCTAAAAGTAGTCGTCGCGATTGGAGCCATCAAAAGTGGCCCGATTTGAGACAACATCGCTTGAATCGCTGTCCGCTGCCGCACGGGCAGGGATCATTGCGTCCGAGCTTTTCTTCGAGTTGTTTGTTGCCGTGGACGACTCGCAGTCCACATTTGACGTGCGTTTCCGAGGGGAAGCCGCGTCGACGTTTACTCATTGGCTCGAAAGCAATGGTCTTCGCTGTGTTCGTGTTCGTATCGCATTGGTCCGCTCCCTGATTGAGTGGTCGACACTGACTAGAAACATGTTGCTGACTAAGACTCGCTGATGCCTTCAGGGTTCGCGGCAATCCCGATCCAAGTTGTGTCGACGCGCGATTCAACTCGGTCACGGATTTCCGCGAAGAACCAATGCAGCGGTTCGGTCGACTTGCCGGCCGTGCATCCGTCGACGATCAGGAATGCCAGGAACAAATCCCAGTCGTCGATCAGCTCCAAAAGCCGCCCAAGGCGATCGGTGTAATCGCCTCCATAGCGGTGCTTCTTCCAGAGCGCAAACGGTTCGTCGTGGAACTGAACCATGTTCAGCAAATCGGAATCGCTGACATACTGCGCCAGGAATTGCCGTGCCAGTGACGCGTGGCTCCGCGGATCTGCGATCGCGACGCCGGACTTTGCATCGGGCTTAAACGTGTCGTGTACGTGAATCAGCACTCGCAGCTTCCCGGTCTCCTCGCCGGACAACTTGGGCACGAGTCGTTCCAGGTTGTCTTCGAGTTCTTCAATGTGTTTCCGAATGGAACCTTCCGGGTGTCCGGAGCGTGGCTTCCCCCAGTCGAGATTCGCTTCGTAGGCCGGGTCTGATCGGATGCTGTTTAGGATGTCTTCGTAGTTTGTCATGGTGTTCCCTCACCTGTTCTTTGTGAGTGTTGTTATTCTTCCGGCAGATCCTGGCGGCTCAATTGATCGGCGCGTTTCAGGATTGTTGGCAGTCGATGCGGACCGTGCATTGCGCCGACGTTGACGACTGCTTGGGCGATAGGAACTCCAACTGCCGTGATGTACAGCGGCCGATCGCTTTTGCCTCGTCGAAGCTCCGTTGCATGATCCGTGTCTTTGAACGGATTCTTGGCGACTCCGATGATTGGCACTTCACGATTCAGTGTTTCGTAAAGATGGGCTCCCAATCCAGGGCGATTCTCTCCATCCAGCCAAACATAGCCGTCGACGACGATGCAAGTCGGCGGTTGATTCAGCTTGTCCAGCACGGCTTGAATGCACGGCAGTTCTCGACGATAGAACTCTCCCGGCTGATAGTCCTTCACTTCATGGATTTTCGCCACGTGTTCGGCTGCTGGCCTCGCGGCTCGCCAGTTGTTGATAACGACGCACGCCGCTCTCGCCGCAGTGTCCATGTATCCCACATCGAGGCAGGCAATCACCGGTTTGTTCGTGTCATTCTCCATCATCAGGGCATTCAAATCGAAAAGACCAACCAACGAAGTGTTGGCTCAGCACATTTTCCTCTCGTACAGATGTAGTCCGCACCGGCAGTTGATTGGTCAAAACGCTCATGGGACTCGAACCCGTCGGTGACCGCAGCCGATCACCTGGCCCGCGCCAAAACGTTTGGACTCTGTTTGTAGATTCATCAATAAACTACCGTCTAGCGTCCTCGCCAGGAATCGAACCTGATCTACGACCTTCGCACGGTCGCGTGCTGTCCGGCACACTCCAAGGACGAAAAATCGCGAGATCGATGACCGCTTCACCGATCCCGCTTGAATTGAATCGGAACGCCGATCCGTCTCCATCACGAATCGTGCTTTCCGGAATCAGTTCCATTGAGACTGACTCGGTCGAGACCGAGGTACAGTCGGGCGTTACCGTTTTGCGCGAGTTCACGCAGCGTTTCGAGCAGGCCGAAGCAGAAGCGACGCA
>JBCBOT010000159.1:0-17585 GCA_039821165.1 Planctomycetota bacterium
ATTCCAAGCGGAAGCAGGAAGTCGCGCCGGCGGAGGAACCAACCGAGAGCTGGCTCTCGAACGCGTGGGCGTCGGTGGGTCGCATGATTTCCCGGCACCATGGGCTGGTGACTGTCGCCTGCCTCCTGGTGTTGGTCGGCGTCGGCCTCGGTCTACGTGATATCAAGACATCTGTTCAACTTCTGAAGTTGTTCGATAGCGAGGCGCGGATCATTCGTGACTATGCGTGGCTCGAAAAGAACTTCGGCAAACTTGTGCCGATGGAGTTGGTGCTTCGAGTGCCGCCGAGCGTGCAAGAAGGACAGGCGACCGAAGACCAACCGCGTGCCGAGGCGGCACGACTGAGTTTCCTGGAGCGTGTGGAAGCCGTTAATCGAATCAACTTTGTCGTGCAGGAGACCTTGGGTGAACCCGGCCTGAATGTCGTGGGAAAAGCGACGAGTGCCGACACGTTCCTCCCGGCACTTCCGGGCACGAGCAACGGCTACTCCGTGATCCGCTCGCACTACGAAAAACAGCTGGTCGACGGTCGCGATGAATTGCTGGCCAACGACTACTTGAAGCTGGAGAAGGATGGGCCTTACGCCGGTAGCGAACTTTGGCGGATCAGCCTCCGAGTCGATGCACTTTCGGACGTCGATTACGGTGCTTTCATCGGCACACTTCGGGAGTCCGTCGAGCCGGTACTCCGAGCCTATGACACGCGTGACGCAGTCATCCAATCGCTTGTTGCGGACGGCGAATCACTGAAAGCGCAGAAGCCACGCATTCTTGTCCTCGGCGCAAGTCGGCCGAACGGGTTGGCCGAAACCCAATTGATGGACGAGCGAGTCAACGAAGAGACGCCAGATGAAGCATTGATTCGGCAAGACGCCATCTTCTTTGCGACGCTTGACGAGCTTCTTCGCACCGAAGCGATTCCCAAGCCAATTTGGATCGATCCCAAAGGCGACGACCCCAAGGTCGAGCCTGCCAAGCTGCTCAAAATCGCTTCGGCGGTCGATGCGGTGGTCTGGGTGAGCGACGAACCCGTCGATACGAAGATCAAAGCCGCGGCCAAGAACTTTGTCGATGGCCGCGAAATGTTTTCACAGTCGATCGAGCACACGTTGGTCGACGCACAGTATCCTGATGCGATCGGTGTAAACACGCTTCAGGTGGTTTACACCGGCGCGATCCCCGTCGTCTACAAGGCACAGCGGACACTCCTCACCAGCTTGGCTGAATCAATCGGCATGGCGTTCGTGTTGATCGCAGCGGTGATGGTGATCCTGCTCAATCCGGCAGCGAATCCGTTTCGGTTACTGATCCCAAAGAACATCGGATCGGGCCTAATGGCCGGTATGGTTTCGATGATCCCCAATGTGTTTCCGGTGCTGCTGGTCTTTGGCGCGATGGGCCATCTCGGCGCCTTGGTGGACATCGGCACGATGATGACCGCGTCCGTCGCGATGGGTGTTGCGGTGGATGACACGATCCACTTCCTTTCTTGGTTCCGCTCGTATCTTGATCGCGGATTTGACCGAGTGAAGGCGGTGGAAATGACGTACCGTCGGGTCGGGCCTGCGATGACGCAGACGACCATTGTTGGCGGAATCGGATTGTTTGTGTTCGCGCTTTCGACGTTCACACCGACTCAGCGGTTCGGATCCTTGATGTTGATCCTGCTGTCGGCGGCACTCGTCGGCGATCTGATCCTGTTACCGGCATTGTTGGCGGGACCACTGGGGCGATTCTTCCGTCCGCGGGAGGGATCGATTGCGGGGCGAGGGAGCTTCCGTGAGGAGCTTGCGGTCGTGGAACCGGACGACGGTGGCGAAGAGAATGGGCTCGAGACGGATGATCTGCCACACCTCAAACTGCACTCGCCGCGAACACGCTCGGATCGGTCGCACCGACTTGGCGGGCGCTGACGCAATTCTTCTTTAAAACGCAGCCCCGAATCGCCTCGTCGGTCAAACGACGAGGCTACCGCTGACGCCGAAATGCTTTACGATGCTGCCTACGCGGGAGTCGCGTAAAGAGATGAGATCGAGTTCTCCTTTCGGTGCACTGTTTTGAGTCACGTCGTCCAAGTTGAGCATCCGTTAATCGAGCACCATCTTTGCACGGTGCGCGATCAATCCACGCGGCCGGGTGAGTTTCGTTCTGCCGTTCATCGCATCTCGATGATCCTCGGCGTCGCGGCCACGACGGATTTACCGACGACGGCAAAGTCGGTCGCGACCCCGATCTGTGAGACCACGGGACAAGAACTGTCGGTGAATGTGGCGATCGTTCCGATCCTGAGAGCCGGGCTGGGGATGGTCACACCGATCCTTGAATTGCTCCCTGATGCCGCTGTCTGGCACCTCGGCCTGTATCGCAATGAGGAAACGGCCGAACCGGTGGGCTACTACGACAAGCTGCCACAGGAGAACGCACCGCATGTTGCCTTGGTCGTCGACCCGATGCTCGCCACGGGCGGCAGTATCGATTTGGCAGTGCGTCGACTACAGAAATGGGGTGTCGATGAGATACGTGTGGTGAGCCTGATCGCGTCTCAGCAGGGCGTTGATCGAATCCACCGCGACTTTCCGGACATCAAGATTTATGTCGGTGCGATTGATGCGGAACTGAATGCTCAGTCCTTTATCGTTCCGGGACTGGGAGACGCGGGCGATCGCATTTTCGATACGCCCCAGCACGGTTAGACGCGATGCAATCACTGATCTGCTTGTTGGGTTTGGTAACGTTCATTGCGGCGGCGTGGGTCGTCAGCAGTGATCGGAAACGTTTTCCGGTTCGGATCGTTCTGGGTGGACTCGGACTTCAGTTCGCACTTGCTTTCTTGGTTTTGCGTACGGAACTCGGACGCACCATCTTTGACCGCATCGGTGCCGGATTCGCGCTTGTGATGAGCTCGGTCAGCGCCGGCAGCGGGTTCTTGTTTTCTAACGAGGCAGACGAAGCGTTCAGCAATTCGATTCTCGGAACGTTCGCCTTTGGCGTCTTACCCACGGTGATCTTTTTCTCCTCGTTGATGAGCATCCTGTATCACCTTGGCGTGATGCAGCGAGTCGTTTGGGCGATGGCATGGGTGATGCGTTTTACGCTCGGCACGAGTGGCCCCGAGACGCTCGCCGCCGCTGCGAATGTTTTCGTCGGCCACACCGAAGCTCCCCTCGTTGTGCGTCCCTACCTCGCCAAAATGACTCGGAGCGAATTGAACGCGATGATGACGGGCGGGTTCGCCACGATCACCGGCGGATTACTCGGATTTTATGCGGGTATCGGAATCGACATCGCACACCTGATCACGGCTTCTGTGATCAGCGCACCGGCGGCGCTCCTGATTGCAAAAGTCATGCAACCAGAGGCCGAAAACACGTCGGTGTCGTCTTCTATCGAAATCGGCAGGGACGAAGAACGCGCGGAGAACTTGATCGGGGCCGCCGTGGAAGGTGCCAGCGACGGTTTGAAACTGGCACTGAATGTGGGCGCGATGCTGATCGCTTTTCTTGCGATCCTGCAACTCATCGATCTGTTGCTCGGAGCAGGCTGTCTCGCGATCGGTTGGGTCGATGACCAGGAAGCCCCAATCCTTTCGATGGGCGTCATTTTGGGGTACATCGGTTGGCCGATTGCCTGGTTGCTTAGCATCCCCGCCGACGAGTGTGCCGAAGCCGGGCGACTGATCGGTCTGAAGACTCTGGCAAACGAGCTGGTTGCTTACAAGGAATTGGGCGCAATGATGAAGACCGACTCGCCAGGTCTCTCCGAACGTTCCGCAACCGTTCTGACCTATGCGCTTGCGGGTTTCAGTAACTTTGGGGCCATCGGCATCCAAGTGGGCGGTATCGGCGGGTTGGAACCGAGTCGAAAACGTGATTTGGCACAACTCGGTCTACGCGCCATGTTCGGCGGACTCCTTGCCTGTTGCATGACCGGGGCCGTCGCGGGTTTCTTTCTGTAGCCGGAAACCGAACTCAGCCGATTGGACCAGATTCTCATTGGCTTGGCTCGCGATTTGAAAGACACTGTTGGGTGTCCGAAATGGATCCCCACCGACGCGGCGTCCCCCTCGCCGTGTGATCGTCCCGCATCTCAGCATTCTTATATGTTTCGACTTCACTGGGTGATTGCGCTCTCGTTGGCCTTTCCCGCCGCCTCGATGCAAGTATCAGAGGCCGCTGAATCAGATGCGAAGGTCGACTTCCAGAAAGAGATCCAACCGATCTTGGCAAAACGTTGCTTCGCGTGCCACGGACCGGACGAAGCCGAAGGCGGTCTGAGCTTCGCCTCACAGGAGTCCGCGTTCGCCGAGACGGATTCCGGCGGGCATGCTTTCGTTGCGGGTGACTCAGATGCGAGTGTCGTTCTCGAACGGATCACGAGCGAGGATGAATTCGACCGCATGCCACCCGAAGGGGACCGCGTCACGGCGGACGAAATCGCGACGATCAAACGTTGGATCGAACAGGGTGCCGTCTGGCGGGATCACTGGGCGTTTGAGCCGCTGTCTCGCCCGGAGCCGCCGCGTGTCGAAGACAAAGAATGGCAAGCCAACCCCATCGACGCTTTCATCTACGCATCACTTCAGTCCGCGGGACTCAAACCCAATCCACCGGAGCAGCGTCGCGCCCTCATGCGTCGCGTGCAATTCGGGCTGACCGGTTTACCACCCACCAAAGAGCAAGCCGACGCGTTTGTTGCCGACGACCGTCCGGACGCATTCAAACAACTTTGCGAAAACCTGCTCGCATCGGAACACTACGGCGAACGCTGGGGACGACACTGGCTGGATCTCGTTCGATTTGCCGAAACAAACTCGTTTGAACGAGACGGCCCCAAACCTAACGCATGGAAGTATCGCGACTACGTCATCCGTTCGTTCAATGAGGACAAACCTTACGATCAGTTCGTCAAGGAACAGCTCGCAGGCGACGAACTCGAGAACGTGACGACAGAAACTTTGACGGCCACCGGATATTACCGGCTCGGCATTTGGGATGACGAACCGGCCGATCCTCTCCAAGCCCGCTTTGACGGCTTGGACGACATCATTCTTACCACCGGCCAGGTGTTTCTCGGGCTGACGTTGAACTGTGCCCGATGCCATGACCACAAGATCGACCCGATTCCGCAAGCGGATTACTACAGCTTTCTCTCCTTCTTCGAAGACCTGACGCAGTACGGCCGCCGCGGCGATCCTCTCGGCTACAACCAGCTCGACGTCAGTTCCCAAGAACTTCGCGAATCCTACGCTGCAAACGATCGCGAACGCATCCGCCTTGAGAAGGAAATTCGCGAGATCGAACAGGCCGGTATCGCCAAAATGTCCGCGCCCGATCAACGTGCGACCGAAGGCCCCCGACGCGATCGGAACAGGGTCTTGAAACAAAAGCTGGACCGTCACCTGACTCCGGAACAACGAACTCAATACCAGGACCTCAAAGACCAGCTCGCGAAAAACCGGGACGCGTTCAAGCAACTCCCGCCACGCGAGCAAGTTCTGGGTATCGCGCGTTACCGGCCCATTGCAGAGCCGACCCGCATTCTCTTCCGTGGCAGCCCGCACTCACCGGCCGACGAAGTGCGTCCCGCCTATCCCGCCTTGTTCAAACAGTTGCCACCTCGCCTCTCCGACGCCGAACCTGCCGAGAAGGCATCGGGACGTCGACGGGTCCTGGCGGACTGGATCACGACTCCCGACAACCGCTTGACCGCGCGGGTTATGGTCAACCGAATCTGGCAGTATCACTTCGGGCGTGGCTTGGTTCGTTCCGGCAACAATTTTGGTCGTCTGGGCACACCACCGACACACCCTGAATTGCTGGACTACCTCGCCAACCGTTTCGTGGAAGAGGGGTGGAGCATCAAGGCGATGCACCGGCTGATTCTGTCCAGCCGCACCTACCAGATGTCGTCGCAGGCAAATGAAGCGATGCTGGCGGCAGACCCTGAAAACAACTTGTTTTGGCGATTCGATCCGCGACGATTAAGCGGCGAAGAAGTTCGCGACTCATTGCTCGCCATCAATGGTTCGCTCAATCGAAAAAGCTACGGGCCGAGTATCTATCCGCAACTGTCTGCGGAGGTTCTGGCGGGTCAATCACGCCCCGGAAGCGGTTGGGGCAACTCCAGCGAAGCCGACCAAAACCGGCGGAGCGTTTACATTTACGTCAAGCGATCGCTGATCACTCCGATGCTGTCCGCGTTCGACTTCCCGGACCCCGACCTGACCTGCGAAGCTCGTTTCATGACGTTGCAGCCGGCCCAAGCATTGTCGTTGCTCAATGGCGATTTTGCGTCGATGCAGGCCACACGAATGACGGCCGCAATCGTTGAGGCGTTGGGCGCCGAACTGGACGACTCGATGTTCGTCCGAGAAGTCATTCAGCGCTCGCTGGCCAGGGGCGCCACCGAGGAGGAGATCGCTTCGGGCACTCGACTGATCAACTCCTTTCAAACCAAGCATGGATTGGGTGAAACGCGTGCGAGACAACTCTACGCGCTCAGCGTGGTGAATTGGAACGAGTTTTTATTCTTGGACTGACAAAGACTGAGACGTATCGGAAACGAACCATGAAACGAATCCCGAGAAACTTCTGCGGACGAACGCGACGGGAATTCCTTTGGCAATCCGGAGCCGGATTTGGCGCTGCCGCACTGTCATCAATGCTCACCCAAGACGGTCTCCTGGGTGCTGCCGAAACGACAACAAGTGCGAATCCACTCGCGGTCAAACCGCCTCATTTCGCGCCGAAGGCGAAGAGCGTTATCTTCCTCTTCATGTATGGCGGGCCCAGTCATATCGACACCTTTGACTACAAGCCCAAGATGACGGGGATGGACGGCAAGACCGTCGAAGTCAAGACGTTCGGTCGTGGCGGGCACCGCAAGGGCGGACGGATTGTCGAGCCACGCTGGGAGTTTTCCCAACACGGGCAGAGCGGCAAGTGGGTCAGCACACTCTTCCCGAACGTCGCCAAACACGTCGACGACATTGCGTTCCTGCACTCCATGACTGCAGACTCGCCGATCCACGGTTCCGCAATGCTGATGATGAACAGCGGGCGAATCCTGTCGGGGAATCCAGCGCTCGGGTCCTGGGTGAATTATGGGCTCGGCTCCGTGAACGAGAACCTACCGGGATACGTGGTGATGCTCGACCCGAAGGCGGGTCCCATCAGCGGTGCAAAGAATTGGAGCAGCGGTTACATGCCAGCGACTTACGCGGGCACCGTTTTCAAATCGGAGGGAGCACCAATCTTCAACTTGAGGTCTCAGTCGGATTTGTCACCTGAAATCCAACGCGAACTCATCGACTCGATTCAACAGGCCAACGCAGAACACCTTGCGACGCGGTCCGGCAACAGCGATCTGTCCTCGCGGATCGCGAGCTACGAATTGGCTTATCGGATGCAATCCTCCGCCCCGGAAGCGGTGGATTTGGCCCAAGAAGACGAGCGGACACTCGCGCTCTATGGTGTGGACCGAGACGAAACGAAAGACTTCGGGACGCGTTGTTTGATCGCTCGTCGACTGGTGGATCGCGGCGTGCGATTCATTCAACTCTACAGCGGCGGTGCGCACAACGACGACAACTGGGACGCTCACGGCGACCTTGAACTGAATCACAATCGGCATGCGGGCCGAACAGACTTGCCGATCGCGGGCCTACTCACCGACCTGAAACAACGTGGCATGCTGGATGAAACGTTGGTGATCTGGGGCGGCGAATTCGGGCGGCAACCGACGGCTGAATACGCAAAGGGCAGCGGCCGCGACCACAACTCCTACGGATTCACGATGTGGATGGCGGGCGGCGGAATCAAAGGCGGTGTCTCCTTCGGCACGACCGATGAACTCGGCGCCGCAGCGGTGGAGAACCCATTGCACGTGAAGAACTTGCACGCGACGGTGCTGCATCAAATGGGTCTCGATCCGAACCAGCTATCGTACTTCTACGGCGGTTTGGATCAGAAGTTGGTCGGCGTCGAGCATGTCGACCCGATTCACGAAATCATCGCCTAGCTGTCCCGGTAGCCGAAATCATCGCCTAGCTGTCCCGGTAGCCGAAATCAGCGGCGTAAGCGTACGCCGCTGTTTCGACGAGCATTCTTCCCGAAAAGCATGGCGGTCGGAGATCCTCCAACCGCCGTGCCACCGTTCGGCCGGAACTAGCTGACAAAGATGGTGCAATCGCCGTAGCGTGCCACCGAGAGGTCGATCGCGGTTGCGTCTTTGCAGTGATCTTCGGGGGTGATGTTCGCCGAATCAAATTCGACGTCACGCAGCACCAGTCTCTTGACGTGCGGGAACACGTTCACGGAGATATTCAGCACTTCGTAGATGTTCTCCCGAAGATTGTCGGGCAGTTGGCCCGAGCTGATCGCGTCATCAACACCACCCTTCGGAATCTGCGTCAGTGCTGCTCCGAGAACGGCGGCGGCGCGGACATCGCAAAGGATGTGTCCACGAACTTCACCTTCGTCGGTGACATAGGTCGCCAACGCTCCAGGAGCCGCACACGCCGTCGCGGTGCTTTCCTTGCCGGTGATGTCGAGTCCGTAGAGGTCCGTGAGGAATTCGGCGAGCTCGCCGATGTCGATCGTCTTGTCAGTCGTAGTCATGAGAAACCTGTTGGTATGACGGGGAAGTTGCTCTAGGAGAGGACCGGCTCGAGCACAGCTTGCATCGAATCGGCGGTGAAAGGCTTGGTCAGAACGAAAGCGGCTCCTGAATCCAACGCAAGTTGCTTGGTCTCGTCGCTGCCTTCGGAGGTGACGAACCCGAAACGGATGTTGTTGCCGGCTTCGCGGATCTTTTGCAACAGTTCAATCCCTTTCATCTCGGGCATGTTCCAATCCGAAAGGATCATGTCTGGACTATCCTTCTCAAGGATTTCCAGAGCTTCGGGGCCACTGGCGGCTTCGATGATCGTGAAGTCCCCAAGGCTGGTCTTTTTGAGCGTACGAATCAGGATCATACGCATTGCTTTGCTGTCGTCGACGATTAACAGTTTCATGATTTTGCTCGTGCTAGATGGAAGTTTTTTAGTTCGCGATTGGCCTGATGATCAGACGTAGAAACTGATCGTTACAACGGAAGATTTCCGTAAACGCGTCGGAGTCTTCGTATTCAAAGAGCCCGACTCGCGGGATCGACAGTTCGCATGTACCGCCGACTTCGCTCTTGATGTTGCCGCCGAGGATATTTGCGGCCTCACCGATTGCATCAAGGATCTCATCTTCTGAGATGTTGCTCGGTCGAAGGTCGAACATCGCACAAGCGATGTCAGTTGCGAGAGCACGGGTGGCCGTAACCACGACGTGGGCACTCCAATCACCGCTCACCCGAACGGACGATTGGACGCAATCACATCCATCGGTCGCATCGGATTCGGAAATTGGTTCAATAGGCAACCCGACCATCGTGTCGAAAAAATCCTTCACCATTCGATGAAGAATATCCGAAGCGATCGGCGGGTCATTAGCAAGCTGTGGGTCGGTAGCAGACGGTACCATTTATCTCTTCCCTCATATAAGGAACACCCAAACCGATCGTTGTTTCGGCTGAGCCAATGAACATATAGCCGTCCTTCGCAAGCGTGCGATGAGTACGGCTCAAAATGTCGGACTTTACCCTCTGATCAAAATAGATCAGGACATTTCGCATGAAGACGATGTCAAAGACATCCATTCGCGTCCAAGGTTTCGTAAGGTTGAGACGACGTACTTCGACCATCTTTCTCAAGTCGTCGCGGATCTGCCATGCCGCTCCGGATCGATGGAAGTAACGTTTCAACAAATTGTCCGGTAACCCTCGGTTGACTTCGAGTTCTGAAAAGACCCCGCGCCGCGTCTTACTGAGCATCTCATTGGAAATGTCGGTGGCGAGGATGCGGATGGTCCAATCGGCCAACTGGGAACACTGGTCTCGGAGCAGCATGAGAATGGAGTACGGTTCCTGACCGCTGGAACACGCTGCCGACCAAATGTTGATTTGTTTCTTGTCCCGATTTCGCTCCACGAGTTCGGGAATGATCTGAGACGCGAGGCACTCGAACACATGCATGTCACGAAAAAAGCTGGTTTCGTTGACCGTCACCGCTTCGGCGACGCTTTCGCAAAGTTGAGTGTTTTGAGTGGACTGCAATTGCGCGACGAGTTGATGGACGTCGCTCGCACCGGTCGTCTGAGCCAGCGGTGTGAGTCGCTGCTCAAGTAGATACGCTTGCCTGGGCGTGATCACGTTGCCGGTTTGTTCGGCAACGAGTCCACGGAGGAAGTTCACTTCGGAATCAGCCAATGCCATTGGACGCGCCTATGCGATCGGTGTCAGTTTCGCGCCCGCGACGCGATTCACTTCGGCCGCGATTTGATCGATTGGCAAAACGCGATCCGCGAGACCTGACCGAGCGATATTGCCTGGCATTCCCCAGACGACGCTGCTCGATTCGTCTTGGCAAAGGATCCGCGCACCTTTCTCCTTCAACGCGCGAGCCCCGTTGAGTCCGTCTTTTCCCATCCCGGTCAACACGACGCCCAGACATTCGGCCCCGAAGCATTTCGCACACGACCGAAAGAGTGGATCGACTGCCGGGCGACACGAATTCTCCGGCTCATCGCGACTTAAACGGACCCGAAGCGATGTAAGATCACGCTCGACCGTCAAATGCTGGTCGCCGGGAGCCACGAGACAAACGCCTGGTCCAACCTCTTGGCCGTGGGACGCTTCCTTCACCGTGTGCCCACTCTGCGCCGTGAGCCGCTCTGCCAGCAACGCCGTAAAGACGGGTGGCATGTGTTGCACGATCAAGATCGGAACTTGAATATCCGGGCTCACGTGATTCATGAACGCCGAAAGCGCCTGGGGGCCGCCCGTGGAAACGCCAATCGCGACCGCCGAAATTCGCTGAGGCGGTGTCGTCGAACTTTCCACTGGTTGCGAGTCAACCGTCGTCGATTTCTCGGGCGGAACCACATCATCGGCAGGCGCTACGCCCGCATGTCGCATCGCCCAACGGTGAATCCTGGGTATCAGTTCCTGCTGCACATGATAGATCGCTTGCTCGATATGTCCCGATCGCGATGGCTTGGTGGCGAAATCATTCGCGCCGGCCGCGACGGCATCAAGCGTGGCTTCGGCGCCACGACTCGTGAGCGAGCTAAACATGATGATCGGAAGATCATAACCCTCACGACGGATGGCTCGCGTTGCGTCGATTCCATCCATCACAGGCATTTCGACATCGAGGACCAGCACATCAGGCTGGCTGCTTTTCAGTTGCTCTAACGCGTCTCGTCCATTCTTCGCTTCCCACGTCACCTTACACTTCGGGTCCGTTTCGATAGCGGTTTTGATCAGGCGCCGCATGAGCGCCGAATCATCGCAGAGCATGATCCGTATTGGCTTGTTCATGCATTCGCTTCCAAAGACTGCGCGTCGTCTCCCTCGGAACCCTCCTCCTCGTCAGCCATGCCGACGTCACAAACGACATCCTCCATAATCTGACTCGCTTGACCGATAAACCGAGCCGCAAGATCGCCTGTCACGCAATCAGACAGCGCAAGGATGCCAGGATTCTTCTCAGGTTCGTATCCTGCCGCCTCGCCGACACGTTGAAGATGGTTTGCCATATCGTCCCCAACGATCGTCAAAGCGATCAGCTTGGCGTCAGGGTGATCGGGCTCACTGCCGCCGTGGTGATAGCGAATCGCAGCTGCCAATGCGGGAGGCAGCCCGTTGTGATCAGCGAACCAAGCGCCGAATGCGGTATGGTCGGTGCCGATCAATTGACGTTCTCGTTCGAGCAGCTCTGCGTCTTCCTCAAATTCGAGCGGATCGGCCTCGGCGAATGTATCCGGCGCGACGATCGCTAGAAGCAAACGGCCAAAGTCATGAAGCAAACCGGCTGTAAACTCTTCTCCCTGAAATCCGAGCCGCAACTGACGGTTGAGGTGCGTGCAAGCCGTCGCTGTGCGGTAGCTGTGTTCCCAAACCAACTCACGCACCCATGCCTGTTGCAGCGGAAGATTCTTCATCGCGCTTGAAATGCACGTATTGAGAATCAGATTGCGACACTGCCTCAGCCCTAATCGCACGACGGCTTGCTGAACGGTCGCGACGGAGCGACCACAAGAAAACACGGCGCTATTGGCGAGTGTGAGCAGGTCGGTCACCAGGTTGGGGTCACGCTCGACGACCTGAGCAAACTCATCCGCACGGCATTCCGAGTCCTGGGCCATTGCCAACGCCTCGTTGGCAACCGATGGCAACATCGCAAGATCCTCCGCGTGCGCGAACAGTTCGCGACGAAGGTGTTGCGGTGGCAATTGATTCTCTGTGTTCACAATGAACTCTCTCGTAAACAAACAAACGGTTTTGTGGGGAATGACTACAGTTCGTTGTCGTCGCAACGGCCGTGGGCATCGCCAGACTTACGCCGGGAAAGCGTCCGTCTCTGACTCGGCAAGCTGGTACTTACCACGTTGCCGGCCGGCGCTTCCGGAAGACCCAGCCGTCGCATGACCGACGAGCGTGATCAGATCGGATGCCAACTCGTTGATGCTTGTCGCCGTTGCAAGCGTTTCGTCGGATCGACTCGTTGCACCGCGTGCGGTGTCCGCGACGACGGCGATACTCTCGACGATCTCCCCGCTGCCAGTGGCAACGTCCGCAATGTTGCGAGAGATTTCCGAAGTCATCGTGGTCTGTTCTTCCACCGCACCCGCGATCGCGTTTTGACTCTCATTGATCTGAGAGATGATTTGACTCACCAGACCGATCGCATCGACGGCTTCGTGGGTGTCCGCCTGGATGGTCTCGATTCGACGAACGATGTCTTCGGTCGCCTTACTCGTCTCCTTCGCGAGTTCCTTGACCTCGTTCGCAACCACGGCAAACCCCTTACCAGCTTCACCAGCTCGTGCGGCTTCAATGGTTGCATTGAGGGCGAGCAGGTTTGTTTGTTCCGCGATCGAATTGATCACCTTGATGACGTTCCCGATCTCAGCACTGCTTTCACCGAGACGGGTGATCGTCGTGTTTGTCTGTCCAGCGGCATCCACTGCGTTGCGAGCGACACTCGCAGCGTTGGAGGCGTTGCCAGCGATCTCTTTGATACTCTGTTCGAATTGCTCGACGGCGCTCGAGAGCGCGTTCGCGTTGGCACACACTTGTTTCGCAACGCCACCCGCGACATTCGCTTGATCCGACGTACTTTCAGCATTCTGCCGCAGGCTCGCACTGACGTTGGTCAAATCGTTGACGGACAGTTCGCGAAGTTTGTTTGCGGATCCGAGCAATGGCTTGACCGTTTCACGGGCGACGAACCACCCGGTGACCCCGATGACGCTCACAACGAGGAATAGTCCGATACCGGAGAACCAAACGCTTTGACTTGCGGCGGCTCCAAGATCTGCTTTGGCCTCGGAGTACTGTGCACGTGCCAAAGAAACCGATTGCGCCACGGCGTCCCGGTGCGACTCGTAGCTTTTACGCAGTGGACCACGCATCAACAGGTATGCGGTTTCGCTTTCGCCGGCCAGACATGCCGGGACGAATTTGCCATCCATGACACGAAAGAAGTCCGCTGCGGCGGTATCGCTCACGGTCGACTTGACTCGCTTCAGCTCACTGTCGGCCAATTTTCCGTCCCAGTAGCGACTCCTCTCCTCGTATTTTGATTTGAGTTCGGCGTACTGATCGGCGTAGGCCTGCATTCCAGACCGATCGACTCCCTCATGGACCTCATTGGCCATGTGAAGTGTCAAAAGGAACGCGTCCGCCAAGTTGTTCGACGGCGACTCCAAATCGGAAATCAAATCCCGACTGTCATCAACTCGCTGGTAAGTTGCCCCCCCTACGCCCGCAACGGTGGAGGTTCGCCAGGACCACAGGCCATAGATGACGCACGCGGCCGCACCGGCGGCGACAAGTGAAAATATTTTTGCGCGGACGCTAAGTCTGCTGAAGGACACGGCTCTTTCCTCTTAAGTATTGCTTTCTTTCTCGAAGCGAGATCAACTAGGCGCAAACACTGACGACGCGGTCAGTGTTGAGAATCAGTAACAGTTCACGTTCCAGCTTGAAGACGCCGCGAACGAGTTCGCGTTGTTCTCCGAGCAGCGTCTCCGGAGGAGGCTCGAATCGACGCACATCGACTTCGACGACGTCACCGATCTCATCCACCAACAGGCTGATCGGACCTTCGTCCGAACGAACGACCACATTCATGGAGTCGTTTTGGTCTTGAGCCCCCGGCAATCCGAGTCGTTCGCGGAGGCATAACGCGCTGACGATCTGGCCACGCAGATTCATCAATCCCTGCACCACGCGTGGCGCAAGCGGAACACGTGTTGTTTGTTGGCTCCGAATCACTTCTTGGACCTGTCGCACTTCGACGCCGAACAGCAGGGCATCGACACGGAAGGTGCAGTAGGATTCGCGCTCTTTTGTACTTGTCTCGTTCATGATCTCTCGTTCCGACGTCGGGACTAACCGACGCCGTTCATTGCTCCTTCGTCGATCCCAAAGTCCGGCAACCGACGCCGAACGACTTCTTGAAGATCAATCAACTCGGTGACGCGCCCATTGATGACACGCCGGTTATCACCGGGCTCCCGGGCCTCGTTGATGGTCCCTGACTCCCGAACGATGTCGACGATGCGACCGACAACGATTCCGACACTCGATCGGCCGTTGGAGAAGACCACCGTGTTCAAACGCCCTTCATCTGACGTCACCGCATCCCCGAATCCACCGAGTCCGATGAGCGGCATGATCTCATCGCGGTACTGAATGACTTGGGACTCACCGCATCGCTCAACCTTGCTCGCATCAAACTCCTCGAGTCGCGCAACCGTTGATAGATGGATTGCGCCCCTCGAACCGTTCTCGGTATCAACGATGAGGAACGTCTCACCGCTACGGGCGCGATCGACATCCGCACTTCCCGCATCGGTAAACGAATGGTCGCGATGTTCGGTGAGCACGTTGCTACGCTGCGCGATTCCGATCACGTCCAAGATCAATGCGACCGTTCCGTCGCCCATGATCGTTGCACCCGCATATGCAGGGATGCTCTTGAGGTGTTGGTCCAGCGGCTTGACGACGATCTCCTGGGTGTCGGTGATCGCGTCGACAACGAGTCCAAACTGTCGATCTTCGGCTTGAAGGACAACAATGTTGACGTGTTCGCGATATTCATCGCGTTCCCGTTTTGGCCGTAATCCCAGTTGCTCATCAAGGAAAATCAAAGGCAACAGGTTTTCGCGTAGACGATAGACGGGGACGTCTTGAATGAACTCCACTTCGGCTTCGGTGCGATGGCCTTCGAGCCGTACCAACTCGAGCAGGCTGACCTGGGGGATCGCGTACAAGTCGCCACCCGATTTGATGATCAATGCCGGCACGATTGCCAGTGTGAGCGGGATCTTGATACGAAGCGTCGTTCCCTGACCCTCGGTACTCTGTATATCAAGCGTCCCGCCGATCCGTTCGATGTTGGTCTTCACGACGTCCATCCCGACGCCGCGGCCCGAGACGTTCGTGACTTTGAGCGCCGTCGAGAACCCCGGTAACAGGATGAGGCTCGCCAACTCACGCTCCGTCATTTGCTCGGCGCGTTCCGGCGTGATCAGTCCCTTTTCAATGGCTTTTGCACGGACTCGATCGGCACGGATGCCTCCACCGTCATCCGTAATTTCGATGTTGACTTGGCCGCCTTCGTGGAAAGCGCGAAGCAGCAACGTACCTTCGACAGGTTTCCCCTGCGCCACTCGCACATCTGGCGTTTCGATTCCGTGGTCGACGGAGTTTCGAACGATGTGCGTCAACGGGTCCTTGATCGCTTCCAGGATGGTCTTGTCCAATTCCGTGTCCGCACCTTCCATCCGCACCTCGACCTTCTTGCCGAAAGTGGAGGAAAGATCGCGGACGACGCGTGGCAGTTTGCTCCACGCGTTGCGAATCGGCTGCATCCGAGTCTTCATCACCCCTTCTTGCAACTCGGTGGTGATATGATTGAGCCGCTGGGATGCCGCGACCATCATCGGGTCTTCGGAACCGTTGCCGAACTGCAGGATCTGGTTGCGTGACAGCACCAACTCGCCGACAAGATTCATCAACTTGTCGAGAAGCTGGACGTCGATCCGCACGGTGGCGTCAGCGACAGACTTCGTGCTGACTTCCTTTTCGCCAACGGATTTCGCGGCCGCCGGCGTGGCTGCCGGCGATGCAGACGCGGCCGGCTCAGGGGCCGAAACCGGCTCAGCGGGTGCGGCCGATTCAGCGGGTGCGGCTGGTTCGGTAGCCGGCGCGGGTGCTGCCGCCGCGGCGACTGCGGTTGGTTCGGGATTGGCCGTTTCCGCGGATGCCTGCTCGCTCGGGGCGTCAACCGGCGCCGCTTCGGACGGAGCTTCCGCACCAGCCTCGGTGCTTTGCTCGGAAGCGACCGCCGACTCGCCGGATTCCGGCGGGGGATCGCTGCTTGCGGTCTCGACGGCCTCAGCCGGGGTTTCGGTTACCGATTCCTCGCTGGCGGCGACCTCGGCAGTGGGTTCCGCGTCGTTGTTCGGTTCGGCGCCTTCGGACGACTCGTTCGCGGGTGCTTTGGCAGGCTCGCCGCTCAGCAATCCCTGCAACCGAGCGACCAAGGGCTCGTAATCGGTAGCGCCCTCGTCCCCTGAATTTTCAAGCGATCCGAGCATATCACGAATGGCGTCGACCATTCCGAGCAGACCGCTCGCGATATCCTCGTCAAGTTTGAGGTCCCCATCTCGAAGCGGGACGAGCAGGTTCTCTCCAACGTGGGCGACGCGTTCGAGTTTCGGAAGGGCAAGAAAGCCAGACGTACCCTTAATCGTGTGCACCGTGCGAAAGATGCTGCCCAGACGTTCGAGGTCGTCCGGCGTTTCTTCGAGCGCGACCAGATCGCTATCGAGTTGATCGAGGCTCTCATAGCTCTCGACCAAAAACTCCTCGACGATTTCGTCAAGACCTTCCACGGCACAGACTCACAAGTAAGGGATCAACTTGCAAATCTCGGCGCCCACTTCGAAAGGAAGTGGTTTAGATACCCCGTGATTTGCTTGACGCGTTTTCCAATTCATCCGGTTGAGAAAGACGCGTGCATTCGATGGTAGAACATCAATTGATCTGCTCAGGCGAATTGGGATGCGATGCGGGAGAACCGACACCTACATCGCTTTCGAAGGGCCGAGCGTCACAGAGTTGCGGGCATCACCGCTGGCGACCAAAATGTCGCGTCGGTGTTCCCCGTTACCGCGAAGTCTTTGAGATTGGTTCAAGATGAAGTCGCTCACGCTAATCATGTTCTCAACGCTGCTACTCTTGCCGGTTGCAGCGACGGCCAACCCTCCGAACATCCTGATCGTGTTGGCGGATGACTGCACTTACAACGATTTGCCGCTCTATGGCGGTGAGAATGCGCTAACACCCAATCTGGATCAACTTGCTTCGGAGGGGCTCACCTTCGACCGAGCCTTCCTTGCCGAAGCGATGTGCCAACCATGCCGCGCGGAACTCTACTCAGGCCTCTATCCGATGCGCAATGGATGTGCCTGGAACCACTC
>JBCBOT010000160.1:0-17575 GCA_039821165.1 Planctomycetota bacterium
CGCTAGACCTTCACTCTCAAAATCGGCGTCAACGCTATCGAGTTCGGAATCACCCGCGGCAACCAAAGCCACATCACTGCCGTCGTCCTTGGATCCCGTCACCAAGTTCACATCGCTGCCGCCGGTGCTGCCCTCTTTCAGCTTCTCCGCGCCGATGTTGAGATCGCTGCCGTCGCCCTCCTCCGTCGCGTCGCCACCGATAATGCTGCCGATCGAAGCACCGTCACCCAGATCGGATTCCTCGACCAGAATTCCGGAACCGAAACTATCGGCACCAAGTTCGTCCGCGAGACGATCGATTTCAGTGTCAGGGAACTTCCAACTCGCGCCATCACGGAATCCGCGAACCTGACCCTCACTACGAAGTTCCACCAAAAGATCCGTGGAAATTCCGAGTTTCGCTGCCGCTTCCTCGAGGGAGAGATAAGACATGGGCTTGTTTCGTTCGAGCTGCAAAGGGGTTCATCGTTGAGGGCCTTCCCTTTCCTGTTGCTCGGACAACCCGCGAGAATTACTTGATCTCGCCTCCCAAAAGTCGGATTTCGCCGGGAAGGGGTTTGGTCGCGTTGAGCATCACGGAAAAGTCGGCATCGAGCGGGCGGCTGCTGACCAAGCGGATCTTGCCCGTTCCATCGATATGATACACGGCCATTTGCATTTTTCCCGTGTGCACTAGCGTAATTGTGTGACTTCCCGAGCTGCTAATACCGGAAAAACCGATCAACTCACCCGCGGCTCCGACAACCGGAGCCGAATCCGGCCCGTTCGGCTTCCCTCCGAGAGCAAATACGCCGCCGCTGCTGGTCGTCGGGAACGCGTTGTCTGCTGCACCCTCTGGACCCATCGGGGGAGCCTGGGCTAATCCGCCGACCACGAAAGCCAGCACCAAGATCACGCTTAAAAATCCAATTCCCGCTCGCATCGTCCGCTCCTTGACTCGGCCCTCGATTCAGGTCGCCCCTGACTCAGGTGGGTTGAGAGAAATGCCGGTCTGACTGATAGCAGCGAGTCCCCAGAGCCACAACCCAAATCCAGGGCACGGCTTTGGCAGCGCGGATTCGCCACCGCAGCTGCGACAACCGGGCTCTCTCGCGAGACTCTTCTGAAAGAGTCTCGGCAGCCGCTTCCGCCGACAGCCGATCGAGCTTACCCGGAGAGCCGATCAAGCACCGCAGAGTGAAGCAATCCGTTGGTCCCGACGCCGTCGCCGCCCCGCACCGTCGCTTCGCCTTTCCAACTCGTGAATCGCCCGCCCGCCTCGGTCACCACCGGCAAGATCGCGGCAACATCCCAAGCATTGCAGATCGGATCGATCATGACGTCGGCACGGCCCGTCGCGACGAGAAGATACCCGTAGCCATCACCCCATGTTCTTGTGATCCAACATTCGCGCTCGAGCCTCTTGTAAGCCTCACCCGCCTCGCGGACATCGAACGTGTCGACTTGGCTGCTCACAAACACAGCCTCCGATAGAGATTGCCGCTGCGAGACCCGGACCCGCGACCAGCCGTCGCCTTGACGGTGCCAACACCCCAGTCCCTTTGCGGCCACCGCCATCTCACCCAAAGCCGGGATAAAGATCGCGCCCCCGACCGGTTCGCCGTCTTGTTCCACGGCTAGCAACGTCGAATACAAAGGCACCCCACACACGAAAGACTTCGTCCCGTCGATCGGATCGACCACCCAACGATACGCCGACGCGCCCGACTTCTCGGCAAACTCTTCGCCTTGCACCGTGTCCTCGGGAAAGGCTTCGTCGATGCGAGCCCGCACCAACTGTTCGGCTTCGCGATCGGCAATCGTCACCGGAGACTGATCGCCCTTGGCGTCCACTTTGAGCGTCGGAGATCCGAAATACTTCAGGGTGTGTTCGCCGGCGGCCGTCACCACATCGACCAGTCCCGCCAAGCGACCGTCAAAGTAATCGGACCACTGATCGGGATTTCGTTCGATGTCACTCATGATTCACTCGCTTCGTCCGCTTCATCCACCGAATCCGCGTCGGCACCACCGTTGGGAAAGAAGAAGGATTGATACAGCAACATCCCGGCACCCACCACCAGCAGCGAATCCGCGATGTTGAAGTTCGGCCAGGTCCATTCGTCATTGACCTGCCATAAAATCCAGTCGCGAACGCCGCTCTTCCATTCGATCGGATAGTCGTCCTGCCACCAAAGTCCGAGTCGGTCGTAGAGGTTGCCACCGATGCCTCCCACAACCAAACCGAGTGCCACCGTGAGCCACCACGACTCCGCCGCCCGATAGCGGAACAGCCAGACGATGATGCCGACGGCCGCGATCACGGACACCAGTGCGAACAGGGTCCCCTGCCCTGCCCCCATTCCGAACAGCGCCCCCGGATTGACCGCCGTCTCAATCCCGAAATAGGGCTCGACGACCCACCAAATGTCGCCCTGTCCCGGCAAGCCACGCCAATCAAAAATGGCCTGCTTGCTCCACAGGTCCAAGGCGCAGCCGAAAACGCCGAGAGCCGCAAAGACGCCGAAGCGATTCACCAGCGAAATCGGTGGATCGGCGGCTGGGACGTTGGAATTCGGGTCGGACATGCGAAAATTGCTCGTGAATCGGGCGCGAAGCGACTGCTAGAATCCGCGGGATGTCCGGTCAAAATCAAGAGCGGATACGAAAAGTTTCCGCCCCCGCGTCGATCACACCGGGACAGTTCCCCGGCGCCGACCTATCCTCCAAGCGAACGATTCCCCCCGAATTCCGTCGCCATGGCCACCGCAACACCGCTCCGAACCGACGTCGCGTTTCAACAGTGCATCAATCCCGACTGCGCCGCGACCTACGATCCCGGCGAGCTCCACACCTCGTGTCCAAAGTGTGGCTACCTGCTGGACGTCAATTATGACTGGGATCGCGCCGCGGTACCGTCCAAGCTCAGCGACTTCGAAGCCATGTGGAGTCGCCGAACCGATCCGGTCCGCTTCTCCGGCGTCTGGCGGTTCCACGAACTGCTGCCCTTCGCCCCCCAAGATCGTGTCGTCACCGTCGGCGAAGGCCAAACCTTGCTCCAGCAAACGGACGCCGTCGGCGACTACGTCGGCATGGATCACGGCCAATTGCACCTTCAATACGAAGGCATGAATCCTTCGGGCAGCTTCAAAGACAACGGGATGTGCGCGGCGATCACGCACGCAAACATCCTCGGCGCCAAGCGAGCCGCCTGCGCCAGCACCGGCAACACCTCCGCCTCGCTCGCTCTGTATTGCAGCGCGACCCGGTTGATGAAAGCGATCATCTTCATCGGCTCCGGCAAAATCTCTTACGGCAAACTCAGCCAAGCCCTCGACTATGGCGCGCTGACCGTTCAAATCGCCGGTGACTTCGACGACGCCATGATCCGCGTCAAAGAAGTCTCACAAGAACTGGGCATCTACCTCGTCAACAGCGTCAATCCGTTTCGACTCGAAGGCCAGAAGACGATCATGATGCGGGTGCTTGAGGCGCTGCGCTGGGAAGTTCCCGACTGGATCGTGGTGCCCGGCGGCAACCTCGGCAACAGCAGCTCGTTCGGCAAAGCATTCATCGAACTCAAGCAGCTCGGACTCATCGATCGCGTGCCGCGACTCGCCATCATCAATGCGGGCGGCGCAGACACGCTGTACGAACTACACGAGCGACGAGGCTTGCGCTGGAACGGAGGTCACGTGAACCTCGATCCGATCCGCGAGTACATGGACTACATGGATCAAAACGGGATCAAAGCCGACACGCTGGCCAGCGCGATTGAAATCAATCGACCGGTGAACCTTAAGAAGTGTCTTCGTGCACTCGAGTTCTGTGACGGCGTCGTTCGCCAAGTCAGCGACCAAGAGATCCTCGACGCCAAAGCAAAAATCGGCGCGGGCGGATTCGGTTGTGAACCCGCCTCGGCTGCCAGCGTCGCCGGTGCCAAAGTACTGCGACGCGAAGGCGTGATCGCACCAAGTGATCGCGTCGTTTGTGTCTTGACCGGTCACGAACTGAAAGACCCCACCGCGACGGTTGCTTATCACACCACCGATCAAGACGTCTTCCAAAAGACACTCGGCAGCCGCGGCGTTTCCAAAGCTTCCTACGCCAACAAAGCCATCGCCGTTCCCAACGAACTAGACGACATCATCAAAGCCATCCAGCTCTACGCCTAAACCGAACGCACTCACAGCGGCACTGGAATCGGAAGGGGGAACACTAATCGGCACTAATCTCCACTAATCGTGGTCGTGCCGTAACTGCCCTCCCCTTCCCTCTGCGAACTCCGCGACTCTGCGTTTTGTTTTCCCTCCCACCCCTTTCGTGTCTTTCGTGGTTCCCCGCCCCAGCCAAGCACGAGCACCAGCAAGATTAGTGATGATCAGCGCCGATTAGTGTTCCCCTTTCGATTCCCTCCCCTTCCCTCTGCGAACTCCGCGACTCTGCGTTTTCCCTCCCGCCCCTTTCGTGTGGTTCGTGTCTTTCGTGGTTCCCGCCCCAGCCGAGCACGAGCACCAGAAAGATTAGTGATGATTAGCGCCGATTAGTGTTCCCCTTTCTCTCTTTCCTCCGCTTCCCTCTGCGAACTCCGCGGCTCTGCGTTTTCCCTCCCGCCGCTTTCGTGTGGTTCGTGTCTTTCGTGGTTTCCCGCCCCAGCCGAGCACGATTATCGCCGATGAGTGTTCCCCTACATTAAATCCCCCAAGTGCTCGCGCAGCCGTCGCAAGATCCGGCTCCGCGTCTGCCGTACCGCGGCTGCGCTAACGCCAAACTCCTCCGCCACCTTCGCGGTGGTCACGCCATCGACGACCGCCCGCTGAAAAATCTCCCACGACCGCTCGGCGAACTCTTCTCGAATCTGTCCCATCCCGCGGGCGAGCAGCTCATTGATCGCCCCTTCTTCGCTCGGTTCCGAATCCGGCACCGAAATCGGATCGGCAACCGCGTGAATCCGATGCATGGCGGTGCTGCCGCCCTCTCCCGCCGCGTTCCGAGCGGTCTGCCTCGCTCGATCCCGAATCTTGTTCGACGTGATTGTCCACAACCATGCCCGAAAAGAGCCTTCTCGTCGCTGCGGCTGAAACGTAGCCAGCGAACGGGAGACCGCGGAAAAGACTTCCTGAATCACATCGGAAGTCGCGTGGGAGTCCAACCCACATCGTCCACACCAGTGCGCAATCAGCGGCCCGTACAGGTCGACCAATTCCGCCCAAGCCAAGGAATCCTGCCGCCGTGCACGGGACAAAAGGCTTTCCCGCGTCATCCCCGAATCCGCTTCCATCATTTTTTCCAAATCCCTGTCACGCGCCATTCGTTCTGGGAATCAGTTGGCGACGGAGGGGTCGCCGTGACACAATTTCAGAGTACTACGACGCGCGACGGAAAACGATGCCCGAATCCAAATCACCGTGTTTCTCAGACGATGACCTGCGAAACTACATGACCGGCTGGTCCGAAAACGACGTCGCGACGCAAATCGAGACGCATCTTGAGCACTGCGAAACCTGCGAAGAGACGCTCGTGCTGCTCGAACAGGATAGCGACACGTTGATCGAACGGCTCCGCGTCAGTGACTCGCAAGAAAAGGCCGGCGACAGCCAAATCGCGAAGGCGCTGTCCCGTTCACGCGGCTTGGTACCAAGCACTCCTCCCGCCGTTGTCGATCCAATCACCGCCGACCTGGATGCCGTCGGGTCCTATGAACTGCTCCGCCCGATCGGCAGTGGCGGCATGGGAGCCGTCTATCTCGCCAAGCACCGGGAACTTGGCAAGACCGTGGCGATCAAACTGGTCCCGACGCGACTCGGAGAGAACGATCAACGCAGTGAGCGCTTTCTGCGTGAGATGCGCGCCGCCGGCCAACTCAACCACCCCGCCATCGTCAGCGCGACGGACGCCGGTCGCGAAGGCAACGTGCACTACCTCGTGATGGAGCACATCGATGGTTTCGATCTAAGTCGTATCGGTCGCCACAACCCATCCATGGCAATCGCGGACGCGTGCGAGTTGATTCGTCGAGCTGCGATCGGCTTGGACTACGCCCATTCGGCAGGGGTGATTCACCGAGACATTAAACCGTCCAACCTGATGCTCAGCCGAGACGGGGATCTCAAAATCCTCGACTTCGGTTTGGCACGGATGGGTTCTTGGGAAGACGCCCCCGAGCTGACGAGCGTCGGCCAATTGATGGGAACGCTCGACTACATGTCTCCCGAACAAGCCGAGCACCCCGAGTCGGTTGACTACCGTGCGGACATTTATTCACTCGGCGCAACGCTCTTCCGACTTCTCGCCGGCCGAGCCCCGCTGGCTGCGGCACCGGACCTTTCGCCGCTCGCCAAGTTGAAACTGCTTGCCGAACACCAACCGCCGCGTCTGGACACCTTGCGTCCCGCGTTGCCGGAAGAGCTGGTGGCGCTCGTTGCACAGATGCTCGATCGAAAGCCGACGTCACGACCACCAAGCGCCTCGCACGTTGCCGAGAAACTTCAACCGTTCTGCGAAGGCCACGCGCTCTCGATGCTGGTTCGAAACGTCGCGGAGAACGACAACGAGGCTCTCGCGCAAACGCAGTCCGCCGCGATGAAACAGGTCGCTCCTTCGACCTTACCACCAAGCCGAAACACGCGACGATGGTGGATCGCAGCCGCCATGGTTCCGTTTTTCCTGCTCGCCGGAGGCTGGCTCACGATCGAAATGCAAAAGGGACGACTCGTCATCCAAACCGACGAGGATGTCACCATCCAAGTTTTGAAAGACGGAAAACAGCATCGCAAGCTCAAAGCCAGCAAGGGCACAACGACCACACGGCTTTTCGCGGGCGAGTACCGACTCCAAATTGATGGCCCCGACACGGGGTTGGTCGTCAACAGCGAGAAGGTCTCAATCCAGCGTGGGGGAACAACCATTCGCGAACTTGAACCCCAACTCGTCCCCGCTTCGACCTACCTCACGTCCCAATCACCAATCGAGCCGGGGCACGAACTGGAAATCAAGTGTCTCGTGGACGAACTCAACAACGGGACGTATCAAGTGATGGCGGACCACACCCTCAAGATGCGACTGGTGGGAATCGTCTCGGTCAAAGGTGAAACGCTGCAGTCAATCGAAAAGAAACTGAACACACTCTACGGCAAGTGGTACAAGCAACAAGGATCCGACCTCGTCGTGGAGGTTTTCTTCTCCAAAACGACGTTGAACAAGATGGTCCCCGTGCGGGAAGTCTCTGCCACAAGTAGACCGACGATAAATGCCGTCGCAGCTCAACCGGTTTACGACGGACAACCTCTCGACTTCTGGCTCACGACGCTCAAGTACGAACACCAGGAAGAGAAACTGGACGATGCCGTCAAGGCGCTCGAAACGCTCGGAAAACGCACACCGGAACGGCGTGAAGAGATCTCCGACGCATTGGTCGATACCATCACCAAGACGAATGCGTTTCCGTCGCTCGCCGCGATCAACACGCCAGAGCAATACACCGAGCTGATGCTGCGATGCTTGGAAGGTGACGATCAAAAAGCAAAGATCTGGCTCCTCGGATCGGCCTTCCGGTCCGTGGAGTCCACGGGGACCGAAGGCATTTTGAAAATCCAGGATTGGATCACCCAGAACATCTTTAGCGAAGATGCAACGGAAGAGAACAAGGCGTTGATCAATGCCGCATTTCAACTGCACCAACGTCTGTCGTCGACTTACCCGCAAGAGGTGCGTTCGATGGCGATCACCACGTTGCACAATGCGAGCCTCGTCGAACCGTCTGTCATTCCGAAGCAACTCTGGTTGGACGGTACCTTTCCTACAAAGGAGCTTCAGCAGATGCAACTTGACGTCTGTGCGTTGCTGATCAGCTCCACCAGCGCCTCCGATGAAGAATTGACGAAAGCGATTCTACGCATGCGTGTCGTATTCGGAGCGGAAGAGGAAGAAGATGAGATGGTGGATTACGTTCGCGATCGGTACGACAGAATTGTCGAAAGCGTTTGTAGTCGACTCATTACCAGTGTCGAGGATCCAGCCCGACGAGCTTCCTACGTGATGCTCGCCTATCCCGGATCAGAGTTTGAAAAGCTGTCGACGAAATACCAGTGGCACTATTGGCACTCGATTCGGTACCCGCGCGTGGAACGTGGCAAAGAAATGAAGTTCTACACACAGGCTCAACTGTGCATGCTGCTGTGGGACCTCACTGCCGATACCGAAGCCGACGACACGCTCCGCGCGGTCGCCAAGGTTTGCAAACCAGCCGTGGACGGACTCCGCAACCGGGACACAAATCCCGAAACGCGTTGGAGAGTTTTCGAGGCACTCGAAGAACATCGCGCCGAAGGAGCAACGAACGACTACTTCGATGCGATTCTCGCGAAGTTAGCGATGATGTACGTGGATGACGAGAACACGGACAAGCAATAACGCGCCCGGTACGCAGGATCCCAGCGGGCGATAGACTACAGCTTGTCGCTAAGCTCGCTGAAAAAAGGATCCGATGTCCGCTCCACTCAAAGTCGCCGTCCACGGCGCGGCAGGTCGCATGGGCCGCCGCGTCGTCGCCCTCGCCTCTGCAGATTCCTCGATCGAAGTCGCCGCCGCGATCGAGAACGACCAGCACCCGCTTCTCGGCCAAGATGCCGGTGACCTCGCCGGCGTCGACACGCTCGATGTCCCACTGGAATCCAAGTGGCCCGGCGATGTCGATGTTGTGATCGACTTCTCACTGCCCGAAGCCATCGATCGCTGCATCGAAAAGTGTGAACTGCACGACACCGCGCTCGTCGTCGCGACGACAGGCATGACCGACGCGCAAATCGAACGACTCCGCGACGCAGCCAGTTCGATCCCGATCGTGTGGGCGCCGAGTATGTCGTTGGCAGTCAACCTCTCAATGAAGGTTGCTCAGCAGATCACCGAAAAGCTCCGTGATGTTCCTGGCGGACTCGACATCGAAATCATCGAACGCCACCACCGTTTCAAAGCGGATGCTCCAAGCGGCACCGCGCTCAAGTTTGGTGATTTGATCGCCGAAAAACTCGGCGACGAGACCAAACACGTTCACGGCCGCGAAGGCCACACGGGGCAACGTACCCGCGACGAAATTGGTTACCACGCCGTCCGCGTCGGCGACAATCCCGGTGAGCACACGATCGTGTTTGGCATGCTCGGTGAACGGGTTGAGTTGAACGTGGCCGCCAGCAGCCGCGACTGCTACGCCGCCGGCGCGCTGGCCGCCGCGAAATGGTTGATCGACAAACCCGCCGACATCTACGACATGTTCGACGTCCTCGAAATGCAATGAAGTGCGACGAGGGCTACCGCTGCGACGTTTGTGGCAAGGACGTGACATCGATCGTCGAAAGCGACCTCTACCTGCGATACGTCATCGGGGAACTCGACCCCGAAGTGCTTCACACGACGCCCGAACGACACCTCCGCTGCAATCCCGTGCTCGCGCAGTTCATCGCTGATGACTCGTTTGAACCGGTTCGCGTCGACGGACCGATGAGTCTGGATCATCTGGATGACATCTTCGTCGAAGAACGCCGTGAGCTCATCACCCGAGGCTACCAACGCCTCCAAGAAATCATCCACTGGCCCGGTGACCGTGACATCACGACGTATCCGCTGCCCGAGGTCATCGAGAAGTGGAAGGGTTAAGACGCGGATCCACCGCGTTCGCCGACAAGAAAAGATGAGACGCAATCTGTTACATCCCAATACTCTGCGTCCTCTGCGACTCTGCGTTTCAAATCCTCTCCTTCCTCCCGACGACTCCAAGATGCAAAATCCAGTGCCACGCTGGGATCCATCAAACAAATGAGGAGCAACGGATGGAAACGAATGAACTAACGCGGATGATTATCGGCGCCGGGATTGAGGTGCACCGGGCACTGGGTCCAGGCTTGCTCGAATCCGCGTACAAGGTGTGTCTCGCTTACGAACTTCGCAAACAAGGTTTTTGTGTGGTCGAAGAGAAACCGATTCCCGTTGTCTATGACGACGTCAAATTGGAATGCGGTTACCGCGCCGACTTGATCGTCAACGAACAAGTCATCGTGGAACTCAAAGCAAAAACGAGCCTACACCCCGTCGATCACGCCCAAGTTCTTTCTCATCTGCGGCTACTCGGACTGACCGTCGGGCTCCTCATCAATTTTCACGAAGTCCGCCTCGTCGACGGCGTCCACCGAATCGTGAACAACTACCGCGAATAGCGACGCCTCCCCTCCCTCACTCCATTCCCTTCCCTTGCCGATCATTCCATTCCCCTCCCTTCCCGATCATTCCATACGCTTCCCTCACTCCATTACCTTCCCTCACTCATTCACCTCCCGACACCTCTGCGTCCTCTGCGGCTCTGCGTTTCAAACTCTCCTCGACTCCCACTCTCACCCTTCGGCCTCCAAACTCTCTTCGTCCGGCCCGGCTCTGCGTTTCAGCTCTCCTCCCCTCACCGCCCCGCGCACACTCCCGTAACCAACGGGCTCCTACCTCTCAACGCCCGGGATTTCCGCGTGTCGGCGGATCCGCCGATGCTCTAAGATTGCCGCCGCCGAGCCAACTCCGAGGAAATGCAACGTGGATGCCCAAGCCAAACCCGAAAATCCCCACGAATCATCCCCGAGCGAGGCGACCCCATCGAAGCGACTCTGGAATCGCGGATTCCTCGGCTTGATGACCGCGCAGTTTCACGGCGCGATGAACGACAACATTTTGAAGGTCATCCTGACGTTCATGGTCATCGAAGGCGGACTCTGGTTTGACGAGGTCGGCGCGGGCGCCCAAGGCATTGTCAGCATCTGCTTCACCGTCCCCTTCATGCTGCTGGGTGGTTTCGCGGGACAACTCGCGGACCGCTTCTCCAAACGCAAAGTCGCGATCTACGCCAAGATCGCTGAGATCCCGATCGCGATGCTCGCGGGGATCGGTTTCTACGTCCAAGACTTCACACTCACGCTGGTTTCGCTCACGCTGCTGACCTGCCAGAGCGCCTTCTTCGGCCCGGCCAAGTACGGCATGATTCCGGAGCTCGTCAGTGACAAAGACCTTAGCCGTGCCAACGGTGCCAACAACATGCTGGTCAACGTGGCCGTCATCCTCGGTACGGTGATTGCCGGCGCTGCCAGCGACGCCTATTTCGGTGAAGACGGCACGTCAGGACTGCGATGGCTCCCGGGCGCCCTTGTCGTGGGCACGGCTATTGTCGGCGTCATCGGCTCAACCTTTATCACGCCGCTCCCTCCCGGCAACAAAGACCTCAAACTCTCGCTCAATCCGTTCGAAACCTATATCAAGTCCATTCGCGAGATGTCCAAGACGCGACTCTTGATGGTGATGATGGCCTGGGGCTATTTCTATCTGCTCGCCGGTGTCGCGCTCTTGATCTTACCGGAATACCACAGCGTCCTCGCGGTCACTCGCGCCGAAGCCAGTGTGTTGATGGGCGTGCTCGGCGTCGCGATCGGCTGTGGCTGCGCGGCAGCAGGAATGATCTCTGGCGATAAGATCAATCCGCGTCTGACCGTTATCGGCGCCGCAGGATTGGTTCTGTTCTTCTTCCTCCTAGGTGTTGTCCCGCCATGGATGCCGGACCTTGGACCGATGCTTCGCGTCGCGCTGAGCAACGTCGCCATCTTCATTCTGTTCGCCGGCTTCTTCGCGGGCTTCTACATCATCCCGCTCCAGGCTTTGCTACAGAAGATGTCACCCGAAGCCGATCGGGGACAATTCCTGGCGACAGCGAGTTCCGTCTCATTCGCATTCTTCACCGTCGCGGGACTGATCTACACAGGCGTCCGCGACTCCTTCGGAGATGAACCCCATCGCATGTTTCTGCTGTCCAGCATCCTCATGCTCTTCGGCGCCGGGTTCTTCCTTTGGAAGCTCAGGGGAACGGGAATTTTGATCCCGACATCCGCTTCCGAGAAAGCGGAGTCGTAAGTCGGGACGAGGCCGTGCAATCGGCAAGACAACGTCGGGGAAAACAATGAGAGGGCTTTTGCGTCACGATTGACTTGTGAATCTCGACGCTCAGCCTGTGTATCTACAACGTCTTGAGATATTCGAGCAGCGCCGTTTTCTCGGTATCGGTCAACTCGTCGGGATAGTCGTGGCCGCTTCGGCTCTTGCCAAACTTGCGGGTGTCAAAAAAGCTGCGACGGAAGACGGAGTCACCGCCGTCGGCAGGCACACGATCGACTTCCTCCACGGTCAACCCGACCCGCTGTTCATCCATCGCCTCGGAAGTCCGCCGCCAAATCGTCGGCCGCTCCGAAGGATTCAACACATGCCACAACGTTGGCACGCTGCCGTTGTGAAAATACGGAGCGCTCGCCCAAACGCCGTCGAGCGGCGGTGCCACGTAGCCTTCCGGATCGGTCAGCGTCTCTTGCTCATCAGACTCTCCGGCGTGCGCGAACCAGCTTTCGGCGTATCGCTTCCGACCCTTGACCGTCAATGCACTAAGACGAACGGGATCGGTTCCGATTTCCTCGAGTGGCACCATTCGGTTTGGATACGTCCAATCCGAGCCATACGTCCCATGACACTCGGCGCAGCTCCGCTCGAAAACCGATCGCCCCTGATCCGCCAAATCGGCGTCGATCTCACCTTTATACTTCGGTGCCCGCAGTGATGAGATGTAGGCGAAAACGTCTTCGAAGTCCTTCTCATGTCGACGGAAGAAGTCGGGACCGTTCTCGGGGATCAACGAGAACTGCATCAAGCCGCGATGACCTTTTTGCGCGAAGCCGTCGATATAAATGTAGGGTCGCTTGTAAAAGTGCCACCACGGTGGTGCATCCATGTCGTGGTTGGTAAAGAACCTCGGCGTTGTCGGCACCACGTTGAGCTCGGCATCTCTGCCTCGCATGAGAGCCATCCCGAACACAACCGCGTTCGTCGTTCCGTTCGTCGTCCCGAGTGGAATGAACAGCGAACCCATTTCCATGGTGCCCGGCAACTGTCCGAGTTTCGCTTTCGCCAGCGTGATCTCTTCCGTCAAGCTCGAAAGGGCATATCGATTGTTGGGTGCTCCGGGCGTTGGAGTCCCGTAGACACTGCCGCCATGACAGGCGAAACAGTTCATCGTCCAGTTGCCTTTTTCACCCACCACATACTGAAGCGGCTTGGCGGATTCATCGCCGGGTCGAATGGTAAGACCATAACGGTCAAAAGTCATCTTCCGCCGTTCTTCGGGTGTGGCCTTTTCGGCACGCTCCCGCAACTCGGCCGGCCAGATGTGCCAGAGGGCGTCGACGGTGTCCTGGTGAAAATCGCTCGTTAGAACCGGCGACTCCGTCAAAAACCGATACCCGCGTGCGGCCGCATCCTCAGCGCGCGATGGTCGGGCCACGACCACCGCTAAAAACAGACTCAATAGGCAAACGATCCGATTCATGTGCTACCTCGCGACATTCGATTCTACGCGATCGTCCAGCGCGAACCTCCGATGCCACTTCTTCACCGCCCGCGAGCCGCTACCGCAACCGAAGTTTCCGGGTCCCCATCGCGACGAACCGCGTGAACGAGAACCAAGTTTCCCTCCCTCCGCCGGCTGATGACGGTGAAGGATGCCCTTTTGGCAACAAACCCGAACATCCGATCGGCCGCAGCCGGGCTCGTCCGACCGATAAACCAGACGCCACTCGACTGCGACAATGAATCCGCGTGGTATTCGAGCCATGATCGATGCTCCGAAGCTGAAACCACAGTGACTCTATCCACACGATACGCTCCGCGGAGCGGAAACGCGAGATATTCCCAATCTGGCTCGATCAATGGGCGGTCGCCGATCGGGTCATCGAAAAACGCCGCCTCGATCAGCCCCGTGTCCACCCAAACCGCCTCGCCCGGTTCACGCTCAACCATCGCAACGATTTCCCGCCACGGCTCATAACGTGCTTGCGTCGGCCACGGGACCTTGGACAAGCTTGTCAGGTAGAACAAATGAAAACCAACCACGACCACTAACCCGATCCAAGCCCAACGCCGCCGAGGCGCAAACAGGGTGCCCATCACCCCGGCTGACCATGCAAGCATTGGCAGGGCTGCGACGTAATAGCGGCGATGCCAGAGAGGCACGATGTCAAAATACGACGCAGCAAAAAACGCCAGGGTCCCCAACACGCCGACGAGCAGCGGCACGACACCCTCGAGCGACTCGGTGCGGTCCCATCTCAAGGACGCAACCACGAGAAACAATGCCGCGACCGCAAGCGGCACGAGCACGATGGGAACCCAATCCCAGGCCATGAAAAACTGCCACCAATCGGTTGCCTGACCGAACGCTTTCCACTGGGCGCGTTTGGCCCACGAGTGCGGCAGCGAGGACATCGCGAGCAGTCCCAACGTCGCAATGACGATCACGACGGCGATCCAATCCGCGCGCCAAAGATTCAATCGCTTGCGCCGCCAGCCCACCAAGCCGGTCAAGGGAAGTAGCCAAAACAAGACCCCCAAAGACGTCGGGTGAATGAGTGCCGCGACGCAAATCCAAAACAGCATCGCGAGGCGATACCGAGCACCGCCATGGCTTCGACTTGCCAAGTCACCGCTCAACCAAGTCATCGCCGCCCAAGTCGCCAAGACCGAACACAACATCACCATGGCGTAGGGCCGCAACTCCGTCCCGAAAAAGATCGCATTGGGATCGATCGCCAAGACACTGCCCGCAATCAAGCCCGCGGAAACCCGTCGCGTTTGCATCGCCACCCCGACGACCAACAACCCCGAAGCCAGCGCGACCGCGAGCACACTGCTCATTCTCATGGCGACTTCGGACGTTCCGACGCACCGCTGCCAGAACCAAAGAAAGTGAAAGTAGCCGGTCGTTTGGTTACCCACCGAGGCTCTTTCGATCACGTCCGAGAAATTACCGCTGACCGCCCATACCGAATGCAATTCGTCGAGCCAAAAACTCTCTCGACAGGAAGACCAACGGATCGCGACGGCCGTGATCGCGATGGCGACGGCGGCAACGCCGAGGAAGACACGGTTCGGGACGGGCGTTTCACTCACAACGTGACCCGCTGCAAACAACGCTGCGCCGTGTCGCACAGTATTTCGCAAGCTTGTTGAATCTGTTCGGCGGTCACATCCAAATGCGTGACCATGCGGAAGCGATTCGGCGCCACGTCGTAGCAAAGCAAGCCTTTATCTGCCAGCGAGGCGACGAACTCGCTCGCTCCTCCATGCTCCATCTCCACAATGACAATGTTCGTGTCGACGTTGCCTCCACGAATCGCAAACCCGTCCACGGCGGTGATGGCGTCAGCCAACTGTTGCGCATGCGCGTGGTCTTCGGATAGTCGGTCGACGTGATGTTCGACGGCGTGCAGCGCGCCGGCCGCGATGATGCCGGACTGTCGCATCCCACCGCCGAGCAATTTCCGATGACGCTTCGCCTCCGCAACAAACTCGCGGCTCCCCGCAAGCAGCGATCCGACCGGTGCGCCGAGTCCCTTGCTGAAGCAGACGTTGACACTGTCAAACGGTGCCGACAGGGAGTCCAGCGATGCTCCAGTGGCGACCGATGCATTCCACAGTCGGGCTCCATCAAGGTGCGTCGCCAAACCGTTCGTCTTCGCCCACCCGCAAACTTCCACGACGTCCGACTGATTTTGAATACGTCCGCCCCAACGGTTGTGCGTGTTCTCGATGCAGACCAAACGCGTTCGGGGAAAGTGCTCGTTGTCGGGCTGAATGCGACCAACCACTTGATCGGCTCGGATCGACGCATCCTCCGTGGCGATCGGATGAGGGACCAATCCGCTCAGTGCCGCGAAAGCACCTTGCTCGTAGTGAAGAATGTGGCTCTCCGCCTCCGCAAGAAACTCACTTCCCGCGGCCGGGCAGTGAACGCGGAGCGCGATTTGATTCGCCATCGTCCCGCTCGGCACAAACAATCCGGCCTCCTTCCCGAGCAATTCGGCGACACGTTTCTCGAGCCGATCCGTGGTGGGGTCGATATCCGCGACCGCGTCCCCGACCTCCGCTTCCGCCATCGCCTGTCGCATTCCCGGGGTGGGCTTGGTGACCGTATCACTCCGCAAATCAATCGTGTGGATCATCGTGACCGTCGCTTCAAGGATCGAGAAATCAGACTCATGGCGGCTTCTGGAGTGCGAACGTACCATGATGATTCGCATCTAGAAGATGGGCTGTTCGACATTTCCCCACAACTTTCGCTGTCGTGACATCACTGAAACTCCGACGCGTCGATGCCCGAGACGGCTCGACCGAAATCCTCGAAGAACTCCGCGAAAAGCTTAGCCCCCGAGGCGATGTCGTCTCGCCCCGCGGCCGCGCGCTCACGGAAGAAGTTTTCGGTGCTCCGCTGTCACCGGCTCAAGTCGTCGAGCGGATCTGTGACGAGGTCGATCGTGACGGCGACACCGCATTGCTTCACTACACGCAAAAGCTGGACAAGGCGGAGCTCACGGCCCAACAACTCCGGGTGCCGCAGGAGGAACTGGCGGCAGCACACGCCGCCGCCGATCCCGGGTTGCTCGATTCGATCCGGCGGATTCGTGACAACGTCGCCGAATTCCAAGGGGCAATCCTGCACCGCAATGTTTCCATCGAACCGAAACCTGGCGTCCGACTGACGCAGCGATACGTTCCGCTCCAGAGAGTCGGGGTCTGTGTCCCCGGCGGAGCCGCTGCCTATCCATCCACGGTACTGATGACCGTGGTGCCGGCTCAGGTTGCGGGCGTACCTGAAATCGCCGTCGTCGCACCACCGACACCCTTCGGCGCCTACAACGAAACGATGCTCGCGACCTGCCACGAACTGGGCGTCACGGAGGTGTACCGAATGGGCGGCGCCCAAGCCGTCGCGGCGTTGGCCTACGGAACGGACACCGTGCCATCAGTCGATAAGATCGTGGGCCCGGGGAATCTCTTCGTCGCGCTTGCAAAGAAACGCTGCTTTGGAACCGTGGACATCGACTCGTTTGCCGGTCCGAGCGAAGTCATCGTGATCGCCGACGCCACGTCCCGAGCGGACTACGTTGCCGCCGACCTACTCGCCCAAGCCGAACACTCGCCGGGAAGCGCGATTCTGATCACGTGGCACGAACCACTGATCGACGCCGTCCACCAAGAGTTGGAACGACAACTCGCGGAACTCGAACGCAGCGGACTGACGGTTCAATCACTGGAAGACTTCGGTGCACTGATCTTGGTTCGTGACGAAGCGCACGCGTGCGAACTCACCGATCAGTTCGCGCCCGAACACTTGCATATTGAAACCGCAAACCCACGCGACCAGATCGCCGCGATCAAAAACAGCGGCGCCGCGTTTCTCGGTCACCACACCCCCGTCGCGCTCGGCGACTATGCGGCGGGACCGAGTCACGTGCTTCCCACGGGAGGTACGTGTACTTGGGCCGCCGGTCTGTGCAGCAACAGTTTCCTGCGAAGCGGCAGCGTCACCGAATTCGACGCGTCGGCCATGAACGACATCGCGCCGGATGTCGAAGGCCTCGCAACCATCGAGGGCTTGACCGCCCACGCCCGCAGCGTCTCCATCCGACGAGGCAACTAACCCCTCGCAACTAACCCCTCGCAACTAACCCCTCGCCCCTCGCCCCTCGCCCCT
>JBCBOT010000161.1:0-17473 GCA_039821165.1 Planctomycetota bacterium
GCTCAACGCGTCCGGAGTCCGCGCCGAAGTCGTCGCCGAGTACACCTTTGACGGCAACGACTTCGGCGCGGACTCCGGACGCGTTGAGCAGCAACGCCAGCGACGCTGCGAGCAAGATGATCGACCCGTGCTTCATCATCGTGAATGTTCGAAGAAGGTTATCTGCGTCGGCGCAGGCGTGTCAGGGCGAGAAGCCCAGCCAGGGTGACCGCCAGCGACGAAGGCTCGGGGACAACCGGAGGCGGCGGCGGGGGACCGGAGGTCAGCGTAAACGTCTGGGCACCCGTCCCTGCGCTCGATGAAAAGTCGGGGTCCACTAATTCAGAAAACAAACTGCCTGGATTGAAAATCGCAACCGAGGTGGAACGCGATCCGAATCCCATGTCGACGCCGGTGATATCGAGTGTCACTTGATCACCGTTGACCAGACCGAGCGACGAATAGTCGACGGTAAACGTGCCAACCAAAAAAGGGTTTGCGGTGAGCCTGTAGGGTGTCGCGCTCGTCATCAGGTCGAACGCCACGAGCGAGATCTCGGTCTCGAAACCGAACGTCGTGTTGAACTGTTGTCCGCGTTGCCACTCTAAAAAATCGTGGTCAACGGTCGAAGCTTGAAACTGAACGAGGGCGGGATCCAGTGCCGTTCCGTTCACATCGCTGTTGATCATGTCGATGTTGATCAGGTCGAGATCCTTGCCGACCGAATCCGGTGTCGCTTGTAGGAAAAAGTCTGTTTCAAACTTTTGATCCGCCAACGCGCGAATGCCGCCGAGGTAGCCGATGATTCCAGCCGACGCATCGCAGGCGAACGTGCAGGAAACGATCGTCAAGATCACGAATGCGAAGGCGTGGCGGCGACCGTTGATCAGTTTTGCGCTAGACATTGGCCCGGTCTTTTCACGTCTGGGGGTTCGGAGGACGTTAGGGATAGTAGCTAGGTCTCAACACCCACGCAAGCAACGGTTTGTGGACGTGTGAATAGCGAATCAGATTGAATACTCCAGATGGAATTTTTGACCCTCCCTGTGGGCGGGTTTCTATTTCGACGAAGCGCTTGGTTGTGGCTGTCGCAGCGGTTGTATGCGGGTGTGTTGCCAGTACCCTTAGAGTTCCGCAGGGATTCGGAATGCCGCGACGGCGGGTAATTCTTCTGACTCACTCGAGTCATCGGCCCTCGTTCTCTGCGATCGGATTGTTCTGATTCAATTGACGGAGAAGGGGCCTTCACCGTTGATGCGATTCCCTCGAATGGCGTCAATACGCAAGCCTCTTCAACGTTGTCTGACCGCTTAGGTAACCAGATGGCGCGCAGAAAGCACTCGCTTCAGCAACCAATCGGCTTCATTCAAAAGTTAAAGACTCGTCGCCGCACCAAGGCCGCTCGGCTCCGACGCAAGAGTCTGAGCGAAGGTTTGATGAGGCAGCCGTTCGAGAAGCTCGAAGACCGACATCTTCTGGCGACGGTGGAGTGGGACGGCGGAGGTGACGGTCAGACTTGGCATGACCCGTTGAACTGGGTCGGCGATTCGGTGCCGGCAGCGACCGATGATGCGGTGATCCAGGACGCCGCGTCCGAACTGGTGGTGCAGATTGATTTCAACGTTGAAGTTGCATCGATCGACACCACTGAAAGTCTAGAGGTTGTCAACGCCGAACTGCGCACCGATGCGCTCACCGCGCATGAGTTGACGTTGGAAAACGGGATTCTCAATCCGATCACGCCGGGGTCTCTCAGCGCGACGATCACAGGCGACCTGACGCTTCGTGAAGAACAAGGCGCCGAGGTGCCGGCTTCCCAATTCATCGTGCTCGGCCTGATTTCGGTCGGCGGTGACCTTCACACCTATCCGGGATTGAACATCGAAGCCTTTGGCCCGGGCACCGAGTTGCAGGTCGATGGCGAGGCGGACTTGAGAGGCGTTCGACTCTTCGCATTCGACGGCGGCGTGTTGGCCTTCCCCGGTGTTACCGAGTTCGCGCACGAGAGTCAGTTTTCCGGTGACAGCATTGTGTACCAAGCCGAAGGGCCAGGTGCGCGAATCGAATTGGACTCTCTCACGACGCTTGCCGGAGGGCATCATCGGTCCTCGGATTTTGTCGTGACCGCACGCGACGGCGGCGTCGTTTCGATGTCGAGTCTGACAACGATGATGGATCCGGCTCGGACCGACACGCGCTCACGCTCCTTCCGATTCACCGCCACGGGCACCGGCAGTCAAATCGATCTATCGTCACTCGTTTCGGTGCACGATCGTGATCGAGGTGAAGCGTCATTCCTGAGCGAGTCGTCCGGCGGTGACATCGTCTTGGGATCTCTCGAGTCTGCATTCGGTTTCGATCTGACGTTGGGCAACGACGCGACGGTCGGCCCCAACACCGATCTTGCTGCGCTCCAGCACCTCGAGAACAGTTACGTTCGGCTCCGCAACGATGCTTTCGACGTTCCGCTGTTGGAGCGGATGACGTTGAGTACGTTCGATGCGGACTTGGGGGCGACACTCTCGGCTCCGGTTCTGAATGACTTCTTCGCTTCGACGCTGATCGCAGCCGGTGGTTCCCAGATTTCGCTGCCCGCCGTCGATTTTTATTCGTCATGGACGACGGGGAGTTCCCAGGTACGACGGTTCCGCGCGACCGGCGCCGGCAGCTCGATCTCGTTGCCGAACCTGGAGGCCGTCGAGGGTGGTGACCACTACAACTCCCAGCTCTACTTCGAAGCGTTCGATGGAGGTTCGCTCGACCTGTCGGGACTGCGTTCGTTGGACGACCCCGACTACGGGGACAAGCGGCTGCGGCGTTTCGGTCTCAACGCCGATGGGGCGGGCAGCGTCATCGACGTCAGTGCTCTCGAGACCATCCGTGACTACCGATCCAGCACGTCGACCAACGAACATTCGTCCGTCACCGCAACCGACGGCGGTAACATCATCGCGCCACAGCTCTCGCAGGTTCGCGGTGTCAACTTACTGCTCAACAACGAATCCACTATCACCCCCGATCAACTGACGGCGATTGAGCAGAGCATCATCACGGTTCGCGACGCCGATCAGAGCTTTGTCGGTCTTCGTTTTGCTGACCAAACCCAGTTTGATATCCAAGAAGCGTTCGTCGATTTGTCGACACTGGAGACACTCAAGGAAGGCAAGATCACCGTGCGTAGCGGCGGGTCCGTGGATGTCAGCTCGCTATACCAAATCGATGGATCTGATTTCGATGTTTCCGGCGGCGCGACGCTCGCGATTCCCGCCGCACTGTCGGCTCGCGACACGGTCACGTCGTCGTCGCATTCCCGGTCTTGGAATGTCAGCGGCGCCGGCAGTGTTCTTTCATTGCCCAACGTCAAGACCATCACCGCAGCATCGGCGTACAACACACGGCACTTCTTCAACGTGTCCGATGGAGCGACGCTGAGCCTGCCTGGCCTCGAGTCGATCCAAGACGATTCGGGTGACAACCGTCTCGGCGGCTACTTCTTCAACGCCACGGGCACTGAGACCGTTGTCGACATCAGTGGTCTCAAGCAAATCGTTGACTACAACTCCGATCTGCTTTCCCGGCTGGAAGCGAAAACGGGAGCGACGATCCTTTCGGATGCGCTCGTCAATGTGCGCGGAGTCGACATTATTGATGACGGAACGGGTTCGATCACGCTTGCACAGCTTGAGTCCCTGAACAATTCTGAATTGACGCTCAGCGGCGACGACCTCGCTTTGAATCAGTTGTCTTACGCCGTCGGCGGTCGACTCGATCTCAACGGTGTCAATCTCACGTTGCCGCTCGTCGAGAGTCTCGCATTCGGAAGCATTATCGCAACGGCGGGGGCATCGCTGACCGCTCCGTTGCTGACCAATATTGACGGCGCAAACATCAACCTCAGCGGTGGCGTGACGGTTTCCCTTCCCGGTGTGACCCACTACCGACACGGAGGCACGTCGTCTCAGCAAGACCGTTCTTGGCTGGCCGATGGAATCGGAACACGACTCGAGTTGCCGAATCTGGAGTCGATTTTCGGCGGCACGGGATACGACAACGACATGACGATCCGCGCCACCGGTGGTGCGGTCGTGGATCTTTCCTCGCTCAATCAACTGCGGGATCTGCCCGATGGCGACCGCCGACTGCGATCCTTCCAAGTCACTGCATCGGGAGCCGGCAGTTCGATCGACCTCAGTTCACTCGAGCGGATCATCGATTCCAGCTACTCGAACCACCAGTACTCGGTCCTCGATGCCAGCCAAGACGGCCAATTGATCGCGCCCGTCTTGGTCGACCTGATGGGCGTCGAATCGACCATCGATACGGACGGTGACATCGAAGTCGCGTTGTTGGAGAGACTCGAACAAACACTGCTGCGAATCGACGGTGAACCAAGCCACTTTGCGGCTCTTGATTCGATCGTTTCGAGTCGTTTGGAATTGACCGCAACGGATGCGTTGCTTGACGGCATCGACCGATTCACGCTCAGCACGTTGGTCACTCAAGCCGGAAGTACGGTTTCGATGCCAGCGGTCTCGAACATCGACGGAGCAAGTTTCCAAGTCAACGCGGGCACGCAGGTCTCATTGCCGAACGTTGTTCAATACGACCTGCAGCGAACGGTGAGCAACGAGTCTTCGTTCTGGAACGTCGATGGCGCGGACAGCGTTCTCGATCTGTCCAATCTGCGTTGGATCCGTGGCGGAACGGGGTATCAAAATGCTCTTTATTCGACCGTGACCGCAGGCGGCCTACTCGACCTCAGTAGTGTAGAGCAGATTACCGACCGCCTCGACGGTGACAACCGTCGTCGCCGTTTTGAGTTCACGGCCAACGGTGCCGGTTCGACGATCCGATTCGATTCGCTGGTCAACCTTTTGGATCGCAACGCCGATGTCGTCTCGCGGCTCACCGAAGTCAATGACGGCGAGATCGTCGCGCCACAGCTGACGAGTTTGGTCAATGTCGCAACCACACTGAACTCGCCCGTCGACTCGCAGTCGTCTTCCAGCGAAGGCTCGACGTCGGACTCCCAGGCATCGGGGGAAGATTCACAGGGGTCGGGTGAAGAAGAGGCGGCGTCTTCCAGCAGCCAAACTGGTCAAGTGGTGACCTGGATCGGCGGCAGCGGCGACTGGAGTACCGCGGCGAACTGGAGCACCGGTAGCGTGCCGGGTATCAACGACGACGTCTTCCTCGACGATCAAGATGTCACCGTCACGATCTCTAGCGGGGCGCGACTCGTCCGTAGCATCAATGCTGTCGGCGGTCTCCAGGTCAACTCGGGGGCATCGTTGACGATCAATGGGCCTTCGCATTTGTCCGGAAACGTGATGGTTCAGCCGTCTGGTGCGCTCGCGGCGGCGGGGAAAGACGCTTCGCTTTTGGTCGACGGTCTCGCCCAGATCGACGGCGCCAACCTCACCGTGGTTGCCGGTGCCGAGATGCGATTCTCAACCCTGCCGACGTACAGCCACGGTTCCACCGGAAACCACCAGCACCGAACTTGGCTCGTCGAAGATCCCGGCAGCCGGCTGACGTTTGATGCGCTCACAACCATCAACAACGGGACGCACTACAACTCACGCGTTCTGATTCAGGCCTACGGCGGTGCGGAGATTGAACTGCCGAGTCTGACATCGATTCTTGACCCCGATACCGGCGATGTGCGGTTGCGGCGAGTGAATCTGATCGCCGGCGGACGCGGTGCCCGAATCAACGCGCCGCTGCTGACAACGATCTACGACCGCTCGTCCCTGGGCGACGGATATTATTCCTCACTCGAAGCACGCGATGGCGGGGGCATCCTGACGCCGACGCTCGAAACACTCAGCGGAACGTTGCTGATTCGCGAGGGCCAAAGCACGCTGACGCTCGGCACGGTGACGACGATCGATCGCGTCCAACTCGATGTCTTCGGGACGTCCCTCGATCTCAGTTCGGTGACCACCGCTCAGAGTTCGGTCTTGAACGCCACCAACGTCGACGTCGACCTCGGCGCATTGACGACATGGGAACGTGGTCGGTTCACGCTGTACCACCGCTCGACGCTCAGCGCGCCGTTGCTCGCAAACATCAACGCGACGAACTTGCAGGCATTCGGAAACACGCAGATCGAGTTGCCTGCGGTGACCACCTACGATCATGCGTCGACCACAAGCAGCCAAACCCGATCGTTTTTGGCCGATGGGTTCGGTAGCGTTTTACGATTGCCAAACCTCACCTCGATCGGCGGCGGAGCTCATTACAACGCCGACATGACGATTGCCGCGACTTCGGGCGGCTTGGTCGATCTTCCACTGGTGACTCAGATTCTTGATGGCGGGGGTGACACTCGCGAACGGACGCTGAACATCATTGCCGATGGTTACGACAGCCAGATTCGATTGGATTCGCTTACCGAATTTACGGACGCCAATTCGGATCGTCGGTCACTTTTCACAGCGCGACTGCACGGGGCGATCCACGCGCCGTTGCTGACAACGCTCGGCGGCATCGAGGTGTACTTGGACGGTCGTAGCGCGATGCAAACGTCGCAGATCACGTCACTCAGCGGCACCCTGATCAACCTGTATGGAGGTGACTATGACTTCAGCGGGTTGACCACCGCGGAAAGGGCGAGCCTGACACTCGATCACGCAACGATCGACATCGGAACTCTTGCGGAGTTCAAAGGCGGACGCATCACGGTCCGCGGTGGCGGATCGGTGGACTTGAGTCAATTGACAAACATCGACGGCGGCTCCGTCACTGCTATCGATGGCAGTTCCGTGGATCTGTCCGGAGTCACCGAGTACCTGTTTGCAGCAACTGGTAACAACGTCTATCGAAGCTGGGTGGCGCACGGCGCCGGATCGTCGATCAATCTGAGCGGATTGATGATGATCACCGGTGGAACGTTCTACGGGTCACGCATTGATGCTTCGGCTGTCGCTGGCGGATCGATTGATTTGTCGGGACTCACGGAAGTCATCGACGGTGAAAGCGGTGACAACAGGCAGCGATACATTCGCTTCAATGCCGTCGACGTTGACAGCGTGATCGACTTGCGGACGCTCGAGAGTTTTGGTGGTGGCAACACCGACGTCTATTCAAGACTGGTCGCAGAGAAAGGCGGCGCGCTCCTCTTGGACTCGCTCACCGCGTTGGACGGTATCGAAGTCACAACCGACAGTCGTTCTTCACCACTGAGTTTCCCATCGCTCACCGTCTTCGATCGCGGGCGTGTGAACTCGGTCGGCGCGGAAGTCACGTTTTCGGCACTCGAGACTTCCACGGCGACATCGTTTATCGCCACACGCGACGGCGTGATTGATTTGCCTCAGTTGACAACGCTGACGCGCGGTTTGATCAATCTGGAAACCGGGTCGGCCTCCACCGGGGCGCTGGCATCGATCGACGGAACAGGCTTGGTCGTCAGTGGTGGCTCTCGGATCGAACTCCCGTCTGTCACCTCCTATGACCACGCCACAACAGGCAGCAACCAACGCCGTCAGATCATCGCGGCCGGGTATGGCAGCGAGATCGCGCTGCCCAATCTGGCAACGATGAATGGAGGCAATGCGTACAACGCCAAGATTCAAATCGACGCGAGAGATGGTGCGAAGGTTGATTTGTCGGGGCTGGTGTCCATCACCGAACCGGATTCAGGTGACCGGCGTTTCCGCGAGATCAACTTCACCGCAAATGGGCGTGGCAGCGAGATCGATCTTCGTTCGCTGACGTCCTTTGCGGATATCAGCGAGCAACCGATCTCTGCATCCGCAAACCGTTACTATTCGAAGTTGACGGTTCTGGGTGGCGGAAAGATTGACGCGGCGGCACTCACCGAAATTGAGGGCGTTCGTATCTACTCGGACGCGGACAGCCAGTTTCCGTCGTTGGCGCTCCAGCAAGCGACCAACAGTGTGATCCAGATGGTGGGACGAAGCGGCGCGGCTGATACTGCCGACTCATCACGATTCGCCGACGCCGTTCTTCGTTACGATCCCGACTACAGCAACGGCAATACTCCGACATCCGCGACGGATCCAACCGCAGCTCTCGGCGCGCCGGACTTTCCTGAGAACGGTTCGGGATTCGTTTCTCTCGGCCAAGGCGGTCTACTCGAACTCGCGTTCACCAATAATCGCCTGACCAATTCGGGGTCCGACAAGACCGACCTGAAAATCTTTGAGATCGGTCCACAGGTGGAAGACACCTTCGTGGCGATCCGGCCCACGCCTGAAACATTGCCTCTTCTCGATCCCGCAATGGACTCCAACTCGGACGGATTTTTCGAGATCGGAGCGGTCACGGGGGCTCTCTCGGAAGTCGACATCGACCAGTTCTTCCCAGGGTTTGCCGCCGGGCAACTGGTTTTTGACGCCGTGCAGTTGATCGACGACCCCAACAAAGACGGCACCACCGGAAGTACGGTCGGCGCCGACATCGATGCGGTGGAAGCACTCACGACATCGATCGCTTTACCCGATCTGGTGTCTGCCCCAGGTACCGCGATACGTGTCGATGGCCACCAAGCTTCACTGCCTGCACTGACCACGATCGCTCGTGGAGAGATCTCGACGCTTGACGGGGCGACTGTTTCAGCACCCCAACTCGTGAATGCCGATTCGGCGTCATTGATTTCTGGTGGCGGCACAACGCTTAGTTTTCCTCTCGTCGATGAGTTGACTCATGAGACGACCGGCAGCAATCAAACCATGCGGCTCATGGCGACGGGCTACGGCAGCGTGTTGGACTTGTCGAATGTGACGCAGATCACCAACGGAACTCACTACGGTGCCCGCATCCCCATCGAAGCCTTTGAGGGCGGCGTTGTGGATCTGTCGGGAGTCGAGTTCATCGATGAGCCGAGCGCTGGCGACTTGCGATACCGACGATTCGATGTTCTCACCGAAGGTGTTGGTAGCAGCGTCGATTTTTCCTCGCTGCTCCAAGCGACCGATCGTTCCAGCGGCTCGCTCAGTTCCAGCAACCGCTACTCCACCTTCACATCACGTTACGGAGGTGACATTCAAGTCAGCAGTAGCGGTTCTGATTTCCCTGCAGGCTTCTCAGGCGTTTACACCAACATTGCGACCAACGGCACGATGACCGGGTTCGTCAGTGTGGCCCGCAATTCGGTCTTCACCGGCGGCGGGACGTTCGCCGGGAACCTCAGCGTCGATGGAGTGATCACGCCTGCGGGGCGACTCACCGTCGATGGCGACTTGACGATCCGTCCCGATGGCCGGTTGGATTTTGAGATCGGTGGCTTGGTTCCGGTCGTCGACCATGACGTTCTCGATGTCACCGGCGAAGTCTCGTTCGAGTCGACCAACTACGCCGGCCAAAATGGACTTCTCGGCGAGTACTTCGACAACAACAACTTCACCGCGCCGTTCGGTCACCGCATCGATGCCACGATCGATTTCAATTACGGCTCCGGTGCGCCGATTTCAGGGATGGGAACCAATGACTTTTCCATTCGCTGGACCGGCCAAATCGAGCCGCTCTACTCCGAGACCTACACGTTCCGGGCGCTTACCGACGATGGGTTTCGATTGTGGGTGGACGATCAGTTAATTATCGACGAGTGGTACGCGCAACCGGCGACTTACCATGACGGAACGATCGACCTGGAAGCGGGACAGCGATACGACATCCGCGTCGAATACTACGAGGCAAGTTCCGTGGCGGTGGCTCAGCTGTCTTGGTTGAGTGCGAGCCAGGCCCTCGAGGTAATCCCTGAAAGCCAGCTGTTCGCGGCGGACTTGAACGCCACGATTCGGACCATCCGCACCAACAATCACGACCCTCAGTTGGGCGACAGTTACGTCGTCATGAACCATGGGACGCGGACCGGAACGCCACGTTACTCCGGGCTGGATTTCGGAAGCCAATTGCTGGTTCCCGAACTCGGGCCAACGACCCTCGAGTTCATTACCGGTTTTTCAAGTGGAGCAGCCGTCACTGAGATCACGGCTTCCGATAGCGCGGTGGATGCTGACGGGCCGTTCTTGCGGGTGACGTTCAGCGAACCGATCGACGCGCCACAATTCACGCCAAGCGACGTCTCTCTGCTCGACCCAAACGGCGTCGCGGTCCCCGTCGTTTCGGTGACTCCGACGTCGGGCACCAACCTGACCTTCGAGATTCGCCCCGATCTAACGACCTACACGGACGGGCAATACACGATCACCATCGGCCCGGACGTCCTGGACTTTGTCGGCAACCCGATGAACCAAGACGGCGACACCGTGAATGGCGAGTCGACCGAGGATCAATTCACTGGAACGTTTGATTGGCAGTTGCCCGATCTGGATCTCGTCGGCGGCAACGTTACCACGACCGAGACCAGCTACAACTTCGGCGACGATGTCACGCTCAGTCTCGAGGTCACGAACAATAGCAGTGTCACGGCAGGCGGTAGCAATTGGACGGACCGAATCTACCTCTCGCTTGACGAGAGTCTCGACGGCGATGACATCACGCTATCCAGCGCGCTTCGGGACGCTGCGCTCGGCGCGGGTGAAAGCTACACACTTGACCTGACGTTCTCGCTGCCACTTTTGGACACGCTCACTTCAGGCACGTATTACCTGCTCGCATCGATCGATGACGCTAACCAGATCAGCGAGTCCGACGAGGCGAACGTCTACGCGTCCGCCGCACTGAATCTCACGCTTCCGCCGCTGGTCGACCTCACGCCCACCTCGATCTCGGGACCGACCGCGGGGCAGCCACGACAGTCCCATGTCTTCATCTGGGAAGTCGTCAACCAAGGTGACGAGGCGACCAACCGCAGTTGGAGCGACCGTTTGTACCTCGAGTCGGTCGCGACGGGCCAGCGATGGACGGTCGGCACCGTCACGCACAGTCAAACGTTGCAACCTGGTGAGAGCTATACCTCGATGATGACGCGGCAGTTGCCTGATGTCATCGATGGTGAGTACCGATTGGTGATCGTGACGGACTACAACAACCGCATTTTTGAAGGGCCCTACGAGGACAACAACGGACTAACCGGCGGTGTGCTTACGATGACGCACCCGGACATCGAAGTTCGCAATCTTGATGCGCCGGCGACTGCCAATTCCGGCCAGACCATCACCGTCTCCTGGGACTTCCTCAATTCCGGTTCCGCCACCGCCGAGACCTGGCAACAGAGTCTCTACCTCTCGGACAACCAAACGCTTTCGTCCGACGACCGTTTGATCGATCAGTACACGGTCACCACTCCGCTCGATCCGACTCAGACTCGCGGCGACTCACGCGACGTTCAAATGCCCGTCGACCTCGAGGGCAATTTGTTCCTCCTCGTCGTGAGCGACACGGCGAACGATCTTGGCGAACTCTCGGCAGGTGAAGCGAATAACGTCGCCGCCAAACTCATCGAATTGACACTGTCGCCTTTTGCCGATCTCGCCGTCAGCAATGTTAACTCCGAGCAGTTGATCATCGGCGATCCGGCTGAAATCACGGTCGATTGGACGGTGACCAATGAAGGCATCGGTCGCGGGTTCACCGACGAGTGGACCGACGCCGTCGTGCTCAGCACCGATGATATTGCCGGTAACAGCGATGACCGTGTCGTTGCGACGTTTGAACACACCGGCGGGCTCGATGTCGGTCAGTCGTACACGCGAAGCGAGACCTTCCGTTTGCCGCCGGAAACAACGGGGCGGTTTCACCTGTTCGTGCGATCCGACTTTGGTGACAACGTTTTTGAGAATGACCTCGAAGCGAACAACGATGTCACGCGGAATGGTCAAGTCGACATCATGCCCGCGCCGTACGCCGATTTGATTGTCGAATCGATCGACGTGCCTTTGCCGGTCACCGCCGGCCAATCCGCCGATGTCTCGTGGACCGTTCGAAATCAGGGGATCGGCATCACCAATCGCGGCGACTGGCGCGATTTTGTGTATCTCGCGACCGACGCCGCGGGTCAAAACCTGATCGCCAATTTGGAATTCAGTTTCCAGCATTTCGGTCAAATCGCGCCCGATGGAACGTACACGCGGACCGGAACGATCCAGATCCCCGATGGGCTCGAAGGCGACCACTATGTTGTGGTGCATGCCGCGAGGCGAGACGCACCGTTCGAATTCATTTTCAACGACAACAATGTCACGGTCAGCGATGCGTTTCCGATCACGTTGGAACCGGCGCCCGATCTCATCGTCACGTCACTGACTGCGCCGACCGAAGCCGAAGAAGGCAACTTGATCGACGTGCAGTGGACGGTCACCAACCAGGGGCTGGGGGAAGCCGACGGTGTTTGGGAAGACCGCGTCTATTTGCAGGAAGCCGGCAACCCCAACGGCGAAATCATTGAACTCGGGCGATTCACCTTTGTTGATCCGATTCCGCCGGGACAGTTCTACAACCGAAGTGAATCGATTCGGATTCCGACCGAGTCCACCGGCGTCTTCAATCTGTTCGTTCGCACCAACTATCGCGAGCGACTCTACGAAGGCGATGCGACGGACAACAACACCTCGTCACGACCGATCACGGTCAACGTCAAGCCACGGGCCGACTTGCAAGTCGAATCGATCACCATCCCCGACCGACTCCAAGCCGGGCAAACGCTTTCGCCTGAGTTCGTCGTCGTGAACCAAGGTGCAGTCGGGACAGGCAGCACTCGTTGGGTCGATCGCGTCTACCTCTCGCTCGACACCGTTATCGACCGCGCCGATATTTTGATCGGCGAGATCGATAATGCGGCGTCACTCGAACCCGGCGAACGCTACACAAGCGAAGCCGGTAGCGTCGTTGTTCCGATTCGGTACCGTGGCGATGTCTACGTGATCGCTTACGCCGATGCCGCGGATCGCATCTCCGAGTGGCCGAACAACAATAACAACATCACGTACCAGTCGATCTTTATCGAGCCGGAACCGCTCGCCGATCTCGTCGTGAGTGATGTCGTCGCGCCGACTCAGGTGATCGCCGGCGCTCAGATTCCCGTTCGCTACACCGTTACCAACCTTGGCAGTGGCGCCACGCATGGCGATTCGTGGACCGAAAACATCTGGCTGACGCGCGATAAGAATCGCCCTCACCCTGGGCAGGGCGACATCCTGCTCCAAACCCTGACGCACGACGGAGCGCTCGACCGTTTTGCCGGATACGAGACCGAGACGACGGTTCGGATTCCGCGGGAGATTGAATCGGGTACGTGGTACGTCACACCTTGGGTCGATCCTTTCGACGTGATTCCCGAAGACACGTTGGCGTCCAACACCAACCCGGACGACCCGAACAACGTCGACAATAACAACTACAAGGCTCGCGCCATCGATGTCCTCGGCCAGCAACCCGACTTGATCGTGTCGCAGGTCATCGGTCCTGCCACGGCCGAGGGTGGCGACTTTATCTCGGTCACATGGACCGTCGAAAACATCGGACTCGCCGACGCGGATCCCGGTGGATGGCTCGATCGCATTTACTTGAGCGACAACCCGGATCCGAAAGCGGATGGCGCCAAGACGCTGTTGCTCGGCGAGATTCGGCGCGACCAACCACTCGCCGTCGGTGCCTCGTACACCGACACGTTCGATCTTCAACTTTCGCCTTCGGCCGTCGGGCAATACATCGTTGTCATCACCGACGATGATGTGCCGCCGCCGCCGTCCATTGACCTGTCAGGCTTCTTCGGTGGTCTACTTCCGCCGGCGGAAGAATTCAATCCGGTCGACGAAATCGACGAGACAAACAACTCGCTCGCGGTCGGAACCGATGTCACGACGTATCCCGCGAACCTGAAAGTCGTTTCATTCGATGTGCCGACCGACGCCGAGTCGGGTGAGGAAATCACGTTCAGTTACACCGTCGAAAACATCGGGTCCAACCCGGTCTGGAGCGGTACACGCTACTGGCGCGACTTCATATGGCTTTCGCAAGACGATGTCTTTATTCGTGATCGAGCCTCGTACCTCGGCGCCGCCGTCTTTGCTCCCAGCGAAGTCATCAACCCCGGTGATCAATACACGGTCACGTTCACGACAACGCTTCCCGAAGGTACCGGAGGCGACTATTCGTTGTGGGTTCACCTCGATGCCCACAATGACAAGTCACCCATCATTCTGCCGTATCAAGCTCGGTTGCTCGAGACGGATTGGTATCCCGCCGATGAAGGCAACAACGCGGCCTGGCTCGCACACTTTGACCGCTGGGCTTGGGAAGATCCGAGCGACAACCTTGCCCGAACCGATCTTCCGATTCTGTACAAGGAAGCCGACTTGGTCGTCACCGACTTCCAAGTTCCCGCGGGTGTCACTTCCGGAGAGACCGTCGAACTCACCTACACGATCGAAAACGCGGGGAACCGCGCGACCCGCGTCAACTCGTGGACCGATCGGGTCTTCATCTCGCACGACGCGTCACTTGACAACTTTGACCACCAACTCGGAGCACGGTCTCACGGTGGCATCCTCGAGCCCGGTGAATCGTATACGTCTTCGATGACGGTGCGGATTCCCGATGGCATCGAAGGCGACTTCCACTTGATGCTGTTCACCGACTCGGCGGCACAACGCGATCGTTCCGGCCGCCCCAGCGACATCGGCTTCGAATTGGTCGGCATCGAGTTTGAGCTTCCGGGAAGCCTCGCGCCTTGGGACCTCGCTTCCGAAGCCGCTCGAGAATCCGCCCGCGGCAAGGTCAAGGAATATCAACTCGAAGGCAACAACATCGCCATCCGCGACCTGCCCGTCACCCTCGCTCCGCTTCCCGACTTGCAAGTCACGGCAATCGTAGCGCCGCCGCGTGCCGATCGGGGCCAAGAAATCACGGTCGATTGGACCGTCACCAATCTGGGCGGCAACACCGTCAACGGCCAAGAAGAATGGCTCGATCTGATTTATCTTTCGCGCGACGAGTTCCTCGACCTTCGCAGCGATATTTATCTTGGTGCTGCACGCTACGAAGACGGTTTAGAGGCGGGGCTTGGTTACTCCCGTAGCTTGACCGTTTCGCTACCGTCCGACCTGCTCGGGCCGTATTACGTGTTCGTGATCACCGACCCTGATCGCACGAACTCGACGGGAGATGTCTTCGAAGGTTCGAACGAACGTAATAATTCGTTGACCACGGTGCAGCCGATGATCATCGAGTTGCCGCCCCCATCGGACCTTCAAGTCACCGACATCGTCGTGCCCACCGACGTCGTTGCCGGTGAGCCCGCGACGATCACGTGGACCGTTACCAACACCAGCAGTGAAGTCGCGAGCGGTCGCTGGTCTGACACCGTGTTCTTCTCAGACGACGCGACGTGGGACTTGCGCGATGCTCCGGCGGGACGCCTCGAGTTCCGAGGCACGCTTCAGCCAGGCGAAAGCTATACGCAGGACTTGGAAGTTCTCACGCCATCGCTCACGCCCGGTGCCTATCGAGCCATCGTCCGCACAGACATCTTCAATCAGGTTTACGAAGACGTCGGTGACTTCAATAACATCACCGCGTCACCGCTGACGATGGAGCTGACGGCACCGTTCTTGACGCTTGACGTGCCATTGGAAACGACACTCGCGACGGGCCAACAGCGTTTGTATGCCGTCAACGTGCCGTTCGACCGAACACTGCGGGTCACCGTCTTTGCCGAAGACGACTCCACTCACGAGGTGTTCGCACGATTCAATGATGCGCCGACGGTCCGTGCATTTGACTCCAGCTCCGGCGGTATTCTGTCTGAAAATCCGGCGGCGATCATCCCCGCCACCGAAGCCGGAACCTACTACGTGCTGGTGCGCGGATTCGCGACCGAGTCCGACGACTCGCCCGTCCGAATCTTGGCGGAGCTGCTACCGCTCGCGATCACAGACATCCAAACCGATATCGGCGGCGATTCGAAATTTGTAACAACGACGATTTCGGGTGCCCGCTTCCACGAAGACGCGATCGTCAAACTCGTCCGTCCGGGCTTCGCCGAGTTGTTGCCTGTCAATCGGAATTACGTCTCGGCGTCTGAATTGATCGTGACCTTCGACTTCGAAGACGCGCCGCATGGGCTCTACGACGTCCAAGTCATCAATCCGGGTGGCGAAGTCGCGGTGGTGCCGTATCGCTTCCAAATCGAACGTACCATCGAACCCGAAGTCACGGTCGGTATCGGCGGTCCACGTTACATCTTCGCCGGCGATACCGGCGACTACAGCTTGACGCTTCAAAACCTCGGTAACGTCGACGCGCCCTATGTGTTCTACAACGTTGGCGTTCCGGAACTGGGCGTCAATGACAACGTGTACGGACTGAAGTACCACACTTTCACGTCGAACCTGCGTGGCGGTCCAGAAACAGGGCCCTACGCTGATCTTCCGTTCGCTGAACTTGATGCCGCGGTCAACACCGATGGCCACGTGACGGCGAGCGGTTACGAGTTTGACAAACGCGCCGATGGGTTCTCCGGTTTCAGCTTCCAAGTGCAAACCTATCCGGGCTTGCGCGAACTGCACGATCACGCGTTTGAGGAACTGAAAGCGAAAATCTACGCGGCGTTCCCACAATACGCCGAGCAGGACATTCTCGCCGACGGTCCCGCCGGTCTCGACATCATTTCGCCCGGCCTGTCGTTGATCTGGGAAGTCTTTGGGGCCGTGCCAGATCTGCTGACACAGCCGTTGATCCCGTACCAATTCCATGTCGTCGCATCGGCGACCACGATGACTCGCGACGAGTTTATCGAACATGCACTCGGCGAAGCGGACCAGCTACGACAAGGGATTCTCGCTGACGATGACGCCGACGCCGCGCTCGTCAACTTGGCGGGCAACCAGGCCGCGTGGCAATCGATGTACCTCGCTTACTTGAGCGAAAGCGGACGCCTGCGCGCCGAAGATGCGATTCCACCGACGCGTCGCGACCAGGAACTCGCGAGCTTGATGGCCACGCTGGCGGGCGGTGTCTTGGACGGTCCCGGTGGCGATCAGATCGTGTTGACCGGCGAGTTCGGCGACTTCTTCGAGAACGTCCGACGTTGGTACGGTCATGACCCCGAACTGCTCGCGCCCACCAGTCCCAACGAACCGGACTTCACTTCGGACTCGCTTTCGTTCCTGGGGATTCTCGGCAACCCGAATCCGATTCCAGAGCTGCCGCGATTCGAAGACTACGACCTGGGACTGACTAACAACACGCACTTCCAGGCCTTGCGTGTTTACGTCCCTTGGGTCCCGTTCAGCGCTCGCGGCGCGGGGATCCCCGCCGACTACCAAATCGTCGGTGTCACGCCGAACGATGAAGACGCATTTTTCCCGCTGGATCTGCAAGGCTATTACGACCAAGCCGGCGACAACGTCGGTGCGGTGTCACAAACCGGTCCGTTCACACTCGAGACCGGCGGCTTTGTTCCAGCCAACGAGCCACTTCCATTCACGGTCAATTTCCAGAACGATCCCAACACAACGCGATACGCCAACGAGGTCCGTGTCGTGGTGCCGTTCGACGAAAACGTGGAACCGCGAACCTTCCAGCTCGGCGACATCAAGGTTGGCGACATCACGATTCGCAT
>JBCBOT010000162.1:0-17327 GCA_039821165.1 Planctomycetota bacterium
TCTCAGATGGAGGAAGAAACTGAAATGAGCCTTGAGAACCGCAACCTGTCGCCCGCGGAAATCGACCGGATCGTGATAGCTGTAGATACCGGTCTTGTAGTTCGTAGCGGTGCGATTGACCGAGTTCTTCTTCGAGTGCCATGGGATAGGGTTTGCCCCCGTCAAGCGGCAGTGACTCGTCAAGCGGCAATGACTCGCCAAGCGGACGTGTGCTTTTCAAACGGTCGAAACGAGGCACTGTGCCTTCACTGTCGCAACAACGTCGAGATCTGCGTTTCGTTGAGAAACCGCTCCTCATCGAAGCAAAAGTGCCTAGTCGAGACACTACCCTTCTCTTGGACCGGATTTTCGATTTCGAGAACACCATGAAACGCATGATTTCTGCCACCCTGATTGCCGGTGTCGTTGCCGCAACTGCGGCGACGGTCGTCTTTTCCAGCCGGATCGGATACGAATCGGCGGCCTACACCGTCTTGCAATCGGAGGGTGATTTCGAAGTCCGCGAATATCCGGAGTTGCTCGTGGCGGTCACGCCATCACAGGTGAACGAACAAGGTCGCGATGGCAGTTTTATGCGATTGTTCCGCTACATCAGCGGTGGCAATTCTGAAGAGCAGAAGATTGCGATGACGACTCCCGTGTTGATGCGGGAGTCGGCGGACGAAGCATCGGGAGCGATGAGTTTTGTCATGCCCGCTGACGTGCAACTCGATGCAGCTCCCGCACCGACCGCGGATCAGGTCGAGATACGGCGACGCGCCGCCGGGCGGTTTGCGGTTGTCCGTTTTTCGGGTCGACTTGATGAGTCAACTTCCAACCTCAACGAGTACACGCTCCGGGAGTGGATGGCAGACCGAGGTTTGATCGGTGAACGGTTTGCCGAAACGGCCGCCTACGATCCTCCCTTCACTCCTGGACCACTGCGACGGAACGAAGTCCTCATCCGGATTATCGAATCCCCCGTTTCGAAAGAGAAAGAGGACGATCGATGAATCAACATCAGGTCACCGATTGGCACGTGGAGGTCTTTTACGACGGAGACTGTCCGCTATGTGTTCGCGAAATCGGACTCCTCCGCTGGATGGATCGCAAAGAGCGTATTCGTTTCACCGATATCGCGGACGCCACGTTTGTGCCGGCAGAGTACGGCAAGACCATGACCGAATTCATGGACGAGATTCAGGGTCGCTTACCCGACGGAAGTTGGATCGTCGGCGTCGAAGTATTTCGTCGGCTCTACGCGGCGGTCGGATTCGGCATGGTGATCTGGTTGACGAGGCTGCCGGTTATTTCACACGGGCTCGACTTCGGCTATCGCGTCTTTGCAAAGAATCGTCTGCGACTCACGGGACGGTGCACTGCGGACACGTGCGAAGTGAGTTGACTTCGAGAAATCGCGATTCGGACCGTCCCGTTGGTTACTTCAGAGACAGCACGGCGGGTGTAACGGTGACCTGGTTGTCTCCAAGCGCAGACAGCTTGACGTTGCCTTTGCAGACCAGCCCCGGCTCAAGGAGGTGGTCGCCGTCAATCGTCAGGCTCATGCAGTCTCGAAGCGACGGCGGGTCCGGGATCCGCGCTTCAAGGTCAACGATCGTCTTGTAAAAACGTTCGTCGAGCTTCACGGTTGGAGGAACGCCATCACGCTCCGCGACCAGGCCGATCGATGCGTCTTCGCGGACTTCGTAGGCGTCACTGCGAACGGCCAGAAGGTCACCGGTGCTCTTCACAGGAGCGAATCGAGAACGCGGGACTCGAATCGCCGACGCACCAGGCAGCGTTTCAATTGCCGCCCCCATGGCGGTCTCCAGCTGATAGACCGCGGGGGAAGTACTGTCTTTGGGATCGACGGTTTTCTGATTGACGATCGTGGGCAAAGGAAGAACGCCGTCATTCGAGTTGAGAAACTCGTCGATCGCGACAAGGTCGAGCCAAAGGTTGTTGGTGTTGAAGTAGCGATGTCGCTCCGTATCTTGAAAAGTGGCTTCCTCGTCGGGATGACACTGCGCTTTCTCTCGTAGCACGAAGGAACCATCCTTGGCCATGGCGAGATGTCCGCCCTTTCGATCGGCGAGGGTGCGGTCCGCGACTTCCATCAGGAAGGGACTGCCACTGTCGACGAAGTAGCCGAGGATGCTGGTGTCGAGCGTCGCGCCAAGATTGTCGGCGTTGGAAACGAATACGTAGCGGCGTCCGTCATCAAGCAAACGCTGCAGCGTCCCGCTGGTCACGAGAGCGGCGTAAATGTCACCATGTCCCGGCGGGCACCATGTCAGTGTCGGGTCCGATTCCCATTCGATTGGCGCGAGCGTTTTCGCATCGATCTTGGGAACTTGGTGCTGAAGAAAGGTCATGACGTCGACATCCGACGTGTCCATGTCGCTCATTGCCTCGGCGGTCAATTTGTCCGTCGAGAAGCTGTTCATCAGCACCAAGGGAACCGAAAGACGACGGGCTTGCCGGAGGATAAACGTCAAAAAAGTATCCTGGCCACGTACCGGCAAGAGCGATTTTGGGCCCGCCAATCCCATCCCGGTTCCCAGCCCTCCGTTGAGTTTTAGAACCGCGGCTTGGTTGAGCACGTTCTCTCCGCGAGCCGCGAAGGCGTCCTCGAGTGAGTCAGCATCCGTGACGTCTTCGGCGGGATCGATATCCGCTTCGCGAAGAAAACCACCTGCTCCTGCCTTCAAGTTCTCGTAGTGTGTTTGAAACAGCTTGATGACCAAATCAGGCGTGTTCGCTTCACGCAGTTTTGCTTCGACGTCGGACCACATGACTTGAATGACCGAATAGAAAAGGGGAATTCGAGTTACGCTTTTTTGTGTTGCACGGGCTTTTTGCGTTTCGGATAAAGCTCTCGGCAGAGTTCACACTTGGTGCCGTCACAACCCCGAGCCGTGCAATGCTCGCGACCGTAAAAAATGATTTGCAGGTGGAGTCGATTCCAGGACTCGCGATCAAACAGTTTCTTCAGGTCTTTCTCGGTTTGATCGACGTTTTTTCCGTTCGTCAGTCCCCATCGCTGGGCTAGCCGATGGATGTGTGTGTCAACGGGAAACGCGGGGACACCGAACGCCTGAGACATGACCACGCTTGCTGTTTTGTGACCGACACCCGGTAATGATTCGAGTGCCTCGAACGACTGGGGGACGACACCCGCGTGCTCTTCGAGCAATTGATCCGCGAGTTTCTTGAGGTTCTTGGCCTTGGTGGTGGAAAGCCCCAGCGGACGAATGATCTCGAGGATGCCGGGTTCGCCGAGCGCGGACATGTCCGCTGGAGTTCCGGCGACTCGAAACAACGCGGGAGTGATCTCGTTGACCTTCTTGTCCGTGCACTGGGCACTGAGCACCACCGCCACGAGCAACGTGAACTCATCCACGTGGTCGAGAGGAATCGGGGTCTCCGGATACAGTTCGTCGAGTCGCTGGTGCACTCGATCGGCACGTTCTTGTTTCAGCACGAAAGGAGTCGATCTACGGCTTGGAGTTGTGCTTCTTCATGTGCTCGATCGCCTTGGTCGTGGCGAGTCGACCGCGTCGTGTTCGCACAATCAACTCACTACGGAGCAGAAACGGTTCGACTTCATCTTCGAGCGTATCGCTGCTGATGTTCATCGTATTGGCGATCGCGTCCAGTCCCGACGGTCCGCCGATGAAAACGCGGATGAGAGTATCCAAGTAACCGCGATCTTGTTTGTCGAGGCCGAGAGCGTCGATCCCGATCATGTCCAACGCATCGCGCGCGACACCGAGCGTGACTTTGCCGTGGGCTCGCATCTCGGCGTAGTCGCGAACCCAAAGCAATCGATTGTTAGCGATGCGAGGGGTGCTGCGACTGCGACGAGCAATCTCGGCTGCCGCGCCTTCCTCGACGTTGACAGAAAGCTTCTGCGCGTTGAGCAGCACCAACTGGCTGAGTTGGTCCTGGGTGTACCAGCCGACGTGTTCGCGGATTTGGAAGCGATCCCGGAGGGGCGCGGTCAGCATCCCCGCTCGTGTCGTCGCGCCGATCAACGTGAAGGGGCGAAGGTCCATGTTCAACGTCCGCGCGTTGACGCCTTCGCCCAACACGATATCGATCCGAAAGTCCTCCATGGCGGTGTAGAGATACTCTTCGACCGACTTGGGGATCCGGTGAATCTCGTCGATGAACAAGACCGAGTTTTCGGAGAGCTTGGTCAGGAACGGAAGCAAGTCTTTAGGGGCTCCAAGGACCGCGCCGTTCGCCATCAACACGTCCGCGTTCATCTCGGCCGGGATGACCGTCGCAAATGTCGTTTTGCCCAACCCGGGCGGGCCATCAAAAAGAATATGCCCAAGCGGCTCGCCACGCTTCTTCGCAGCTCCGATTGCGATCTTGAGCCGCTCGATGACATCTCGCTGCCCCACCATTTCGTCGAGTCGTTTCGGACGCAGGTGCTTGTCGCGATCGTTCGGACGCTCACTCCGAGACTCCGAGCCCGCGTCGTCTTGGGGCGGATCACCAGGGGGCGGGTCGCCGGGCATGGGAGGATCGGTTTGTTGGTAAACTGCTTCGCGAGCCATTGCTTCGTCCGTGTCGTTGTGTCGCTCGACGCTGGTACACATCCAACCAGTGTTTTACAGCAAAACCGAGGACGCGTCGGCGCGGATCGTCGGCGAGAGGCCGCTCGAGATGCAAATGAAGTCCGTGAGATTCCGAATTCAGCCAGAATGACCGATTCACAGCCCCAATCGAAGCCGATCGACGCGAGCGATCCAGCGATCGTCGCCCAGTATGAGCCGTATCTGAGGATGCTGGCCCGCACACGCATGCGACAAGCCTATCAGGCCAAGATTGGGGCGTCGGATTTGGTGCAGCAGGCGATGCTCCAAGCCGTGCAGGGCTTCGATGGTTTTCGTGGTAGCACCGAAGGCGAGTTGCTGGCGTGGTTGCGTAAGATCCTCGCACACCACCTCTGCCACCTCGACCGCGATTTGCACCGAGACAAGCGGGACATTCGGCGCGAACAATCCATGGAACAGAAATTGACCGCCTCCTCGATGCGACTCGAAGGTCTGCTCGCCGGCGACGGACCGACGCCCAGTCAGAACGTCGCGTTTGGCGAAAGTGTCATCCAGATCAGCGAAGCGATTACGGAGCTTCCCGATGCCCAGGGCGATGCGGTGAGGTTGCACTATCTCGAAGGCATGAAGCTCAGCGAGGTTGCGCGGTCACTCGGCAAGTCTACCGGCGCCGTCGCGGGACTCCTTCACCGCGGCATGAAAGCGCTTCGTGAACGACTCGGCGAATAAGCACACGCCTAGACGTGTCACGTCACGCCGGAACTGCGGGTTCGGACGGAGCCTGCACCGGGGATTCGGACGGAGGTGGAGAGTCTTTTCGCGGCCGATGACGAACCGTTATCACGAAAACCGTGATGATCGCGGCGGTGATGAGGACCGGGATAAACTGTCCCCAACCGGAGACTCTCACAGTTGGTTCGAAACGTACCGCGATCAAACACGTGTCGATGACCGCTTGCATCGCGAGGGCGACAAGTGTTGCCGCGACTGCGAGACGCCATCGCGAGCGGGCAGTTGCCCCACGGAACCAAACGACCACGAACGTCACACCGATCAGACATTGAAGCACGCCGAGCGGGTAGTTCGCCATCCACAATTTGACGTAGGAACTTCCCACAAAAGCGAGCAGAAAACTCATGCCCGTGATCTCGCCCGATGCGAACTCGAACACAGTGTGGATGAAGCAAAGTAGGACCGCGACGGCCGAAACGCGGATGCAACGCCGATGGAAAGAGGCTTCGTCACTCATCGTGGTTTGGCGATCAGATTTTCCGTGATCAACTCACCCCGCGCGAGGTGTTCGTCGAAGATTCGATCAATGGTGGCTTCGTCGCAGTTCCCGTACCAGACACCCTCCGGAAGAATTCCGATGATCGGGCCGCCGGCACAAATACCGAGGCACGCCGATTTCAGACGAAGCAATGAACCGCCACCATCGCGATTCCACTTTTTGGTGCGACGCTTGAGGCGGTCCCAGGCATCGACCATCTCGTCTTTACGACAACATTTGCCGGTCTTGCGATCCATGCAAACAACCAGGACTCGAACGTCGCCGTTGAGTCCGAGCTTGTTCGCCTTTCGGCGGGCCTTTTCCAGGTCGCCGAATCCGCCCACTAGTCCTCTCGCGTGATCACGGGGTCTGAGACGCCTGAGGGATCGGTCACCGCGGGAGCCTGAACGGACCCGCCGACTGCGGTTTCGTTGCCTTCGCTGGCCGCTGCTTCGGCGCGCTGTTTGACTTGGATCGACTCACCGATCAGACCGGTGAGTTGGTCTTCATCAAGTTCTTCCTCTTCGATCAGGCTCTTGGCCACTTTTTCCAAGTCTGCCCGGTGTTCGCGGAGCAATTCTTCGGCGCGTTGATCGGCTTCGAGCAGAATCCGTGACACTTCTTCATCGATCAGCTCTTGCATGTGCTCGCTGAATTGGCGGGCCCGCTGCATCTCACGACCCAAAAACGGATCTTCATCGCTGGTCTTGTAACTGACGGGGCCAAGTTTGGGGCTCATTCCCCAATGTGTGACCATTCGTCTCGCGATGCTTGTCGCCCGCTCGAGATCGTTCTCTGCCCCGACGGTGTGTTCGTCGTAGATGATTTTCTCCGCGGCGCGACCACCGAGGAGGACCACGAGTTGGTGTTCGAGTTCGCGTTTGCTGACGTTGAGACGATCTTCGTTGGGAACGTACTGCGTCACACCGAGTGCGCGTCCGCGGGGCACGATGGTCACCTTGTGAACGACATGGGCTCCATCGAGGTGCCAAGCGGTCAGCGTGTGTCCGGCCTCGTGATACGCCGTCTTCTCCTTCTCGATGCCCTTGAGAACTTCTTCCCGTTTGGCACCCATCAGGATCTTATCGCGGGCGTAATCGAAGTCATGCATGTCGACTTCGCGTTTATCCTGGCGGGCTGCCCAGAGCGCGGCCTCATTCACCATGTTTTGGATGTCGGCACCCGTCAGCCCGATGGTTCCCGCAGCGAGCCGTTCGAGCTTCACGTCATCGGCAAGTGGCACATCGCGCACATGGACTTTGAAGATTTCCTCGCGACCCTTCATGGTCGGGCGGTTCACGGTGATGTGCCGATCAAATCGTCCCGGGCGGAGAAGTGCTGGGTCGAGGACATCGGGACGGTTCGTCGCGGCGACGACGATCACCGCTTGGCTCGGTGTGAAGCCGTCCATTTCGCCGAGAATTTGATTCAGCGTTTGCTCACGCTCGTCGTGCCCGCCGCCGAGTCCGGCGCCGCGCTGGCGACCGACCGCATCGATCTCGTCGATGAAGATGATGGCGGGGCTGTTTTGCTTGGCGGTTTGAAAGAGGTCGCGGACGCGGCTCGCCCCGACGCCGACAAACATTTGAATGAACTCGCTACCGTTGACCGAGAAAAACGGAACCTCGGCCTCTCCGGCGACGGCCCGTGCGAGCAGGGTTTTACCCGTACCCGGAGGTCCGTTGAGCAAGACCCCCTTAGGGACACGACCACCGAGTCGCTGAAATTTGTCGGGCGTCTTAAGGTAGTCGACGATTTCCTGCAGGTCCGCCTTCACGCCCTCCAATCCGGCGACGTCGTTGAACGTGACGGTCCGCTCATTGGCCTCGAACCGCTTGGCGGGGCTCTTTCCGAATCCGGAAAGGAATCCGCCACCCATGATGTCGTTGCGTGTCCGACGAATCATCAAGAACACGAACAGGATCAATCCGAGAGGTAGACCGACAAGAATCAGCCAGCTGAGCGTTTCTCGCGTCGTGTCTTCGGGAAGGTGCTCGTAGGGAACCTCTTTCTCGAACAGCAATTGGGCCATTCGGGCGGAGTATTCCGGATCCGGCGCGGTGTAGAAGTAGAACTCTTTGGTGAGCTTGACGGGTTTTCCGTCGCTGTCTTTCTCAACGACTTCGACGCCGTTCTTGATCTCGGGCGGCGCCTCGGGGGCGGTTTTAAACTTACCCGAGACCGTTCGTTCACCGATCAGAACTTGCTCGACATTCTTCAAATCGAGCTGCGCCATGAAGAAGCTTTCGGTCACTCTCGACCCGGTGCTCGGCACACGCACGAACAGTATCAGCGCAACGAGACCCAACGCGATGGCGAGCATCAATGCGCCGTTGTTTCGCCGCGGTGGGCTCTCCTGTTCACTCTCGTCTTCGCGGCGGTTTTCCATCTGTCTCTTCGCGTGAGATTCGCCCGTGAGGGCAGTGGCTACGTCAATGATTGCGGCGGCAGGTCCGATTCCACCGCGGAAGTTTATGCGGCTGTCAAAGCATTCCCCAAAACTAGCGATTCACCCTGCTGTCCAGGGACGACAATCCGCTTGCGACCCGCATTTGTCGTTCGGATTGTACCAGTTTGCACGGAAAGGGAATCCGCCCGGGGTTGTCATTCGCTCCCATCTGGACGATCCGATGGTGGAGGAGACTCGTCCAGGTGTCCCGCGACTTCCTCGGACGAAAGGCCGCGGATCTCGCAAAGTTCCTCGATCGAATACCCTTCGCGGAACAACCGCCGCGTCCAGTACGAGGCAACTCGGTGATTGGTCGCGACCTCGTCGGCAGTGGCTTTCTCGTCGCGGTTTGCCGACACGGGAGCGTCTTCTTCGGTTGGACACTCCGGCGATTCGGCGTCACGAAGAACCTCCAGAATGTCGTATCCGTGTTGCTCCATCGTCGTCGGACCGATCCCCGGAATCGCTTCAAGCTCGCTACTGGTTTGCGGTCGCGATTCGGCGAGTCGTTCCACCGTGGCGTTGGAAAGAATCCTGTAGGCGGGGACACCGAGTGCGGCGGAAAGACGTCGCCGCCAACGTTTGAGCGCCTCCGTAATGGCCTTGGTGGCTTGTTCTTCGGGATCGACGAGGTCTTCCAGTCCGATCCGCTGTGGCTCGGAACCGTTGTCGCCTGACGCTGAGCCGTTGCCTGATGGCGAGGCCGCGTCGTTTTGCGTCTCGACTTCGGCCCCCGAAACATCGTTCGTCTCGATATGTCGCGAAGCCACCGCAAGCTGTTTGGCGAGCCCTTTGGAAAGACTCAGAGACTGCGGCACAGATTCTTCAAGCTTCATCACCCGTCGCCCCACGTCATTGATTTCGATCGTCGGTCGTCGCGATTCGACTTCGCGCTGCGTCACCAATCCGCCTTCGATGAGTGCGTCGAGCACCTTAATGAGTTCGGACTGCTTCATCTTGGAGAGCATTCCATAGGTGCTCAATTGCTGGAGTCGCCACTGAGAAATGCGTTTGTTCTGTGACCCGCACAACATTTGGGCGACGAGGTTTTTCCCAAAGCGACCGTGCATCCGTGTCACGCCGCTCAGGATGACTCGGATGCCGCAGACGAGGGCACGCGTGTCTTTCTCGGAGAGCCCTGGCATCGTTGCGATTGACTCGCCTCGATCGGCGGTGCCGCATCGATCGCATAAACCACAGTCGGCCGCATTCGGATCACCGAAGTACTCCAAGATCACGCGTTGTCGGCATCCGCTCGAACGTGCGAATCCGATCACTGCCTCCAGCTTTTCGAACTCGAGCGCTTTGCGACGGGCGAGTTCCGTGAAGTCGATTTCGAGAGACTTGAACGGGACATCACGTTTGAGGAAGTGAACGGCGCGTCCGCGGAACGGCGGCACATAGTCGAATGCATTGAGCCGACTGAGTTCCCGCAGTGTTCGCGTCAACTGGTCTCGGTCCACGTCGCCGAGTTCCATCAGTCGAGCAGGCCGCACGTAAACGTCTTCATTGCGGCGGCGTCCCACGACCCGTTCGACGGCGGACATGACACGGCGACGAAGTTTGGCTTCTCTCGGCAGAAAATCCAGTAGTGTCGGCGCCTCCGAATCGATCCGCAACAGCATCTGGTTTTGGCTACTGTCGAGCCGTCGAATCACGCCGGCTTTGGCGAGCAACGTCTCCGCGGTCCCGATGGCTTCGGAACTGTCGGCGTTGATTTCTTTTCGAACCTGATCGAGCGTCAACTCAATCGGGTCTTCGGGGCGGGAAAGCAAGAATTCGTAAACCTCTTGCACCGTTTCACGAGACGGGTAGCGGTTCTCAATGAAGAACTCTTGGATGTAGCGATCCTGATACGCGAAGAACAAACGGCAATCACTCTTCAGGCCATCCCGCCCGGCCCGGCCTGCTTCTTGGTAATACGCCTCGAGTGTTCCCGGCATGTTGTAGTGCGCGACGAATCGAATGTCGGCCTTGTCGATTCCCATGCCGAATGCATTGGTAGCGACGATCGTCGAGACCTCGCCGGACATGAATCGTTCTTGCATGATGCGACGATGCTCGGGGTCCATCCCACCGTGATACACGCCGACACTTCGTCCCGTTTTCTCGGGAAGCCATTCGGCGATTGCTTCGCACGCCTTTCGCGTGGCGGCATAGACGATTCCCGCGCCCTCGTTGGCTTTGACATAGTCCGCGAGCTGCGTTTCTTTCTCGCTATCCGTCTTCGCTTGCGAGACTCCGAAACGAAGGTTGTCGCGGGCAAACCCGGTGATAAAGACTTTGGGCGTTTGTAGCTCGAGCAACGCACAAATGTCGTCTCGAACGGTCGGGGTCGCGGTGGCGGTCAACGCGATTGTTTGAACCCCTCCCAGGTACCGGTTTCGAAATTGACCGAGACGTGCGTAGTCGGGGCGAAAGTCGTGCCCCCACTCGCTCACGCAATGCGCTTCGTCCACCGCGAGCAACGCGATTTTGCTTCGCTCGATGGCTTCGAGAAAGCGTCCATTTCGGAGGCGTTCCGGGGCGACGTACACGAGCTCGAGTTCGCCTCGCGCCATTTCCTGCATGACGTCGTCTTGTTCCGAAGCCGACAGCGTCGAATTGATCAGCTTCGCCGCGATTCCGAGCCGCCTCAGTCCATCGACCTGGTCTTTCATCAGTGCGATCAACGGCGAAACGACGACCGTGGTACCCTCCCGCGCGAGGGCAGGCAATTGGTAGCAGAGACTCTTTCCTCCACCAGTCGGCATCACGCAAAGAATGTCCGAGCCATTCGCCACAGCATCGACCACATCCCGCTGTCCTGGGCGAAATTGCTGTAGCTGAAACCGCTCGAGAAGAGTCGCGGGGTCTGCGGTACTACTTTCCATCGAACAGTCCGATTTTTTCCTCGATCGGCGGCCTCGTTTTCCAAAGTATACGGAAAATGCCGTCTCCGACGATCACGGGGAAGAGTGCATGGTCATGGCCACCCAAGGTGGACTTGTCTATACTTAGAGGGAGCAGCACCGTCATCCTCACCGGATCGAAGCATGCCGTCTCCTCTCTCCGACTTCTTCTCTTCGCGGACGCTCTCCTTGCAGACACTTTTGCCGCCTTCGCTTCTGATACTGCTTGCCATTCACATCACTCTCCCGCAGTCGGTTTCGGCGATTGATCCGTCTCCCGCCTTCGCCGACGACTTCGAAAAGGGGTTGGAGCGATGGGAAATTCTCGACCCCGAAACGTGGCAATTGGGCGATCGTGATGGTTCAAAGGTTGCGGAAATCACGAAACGCTCGAGTGCCTATGAACCTCCCGTGCGGAGCCCGCGTCACGTTGCATTGATGAAAGACGTCGAGGTCGGCAGTTTCGAGCTGACGTTTCGCGTCAAAAGCACGAAAGACACTGGCGGACACCGTGATTGTTGTGTCTTTTTCAACTACCAAGACGACCAGCACTTCTATTATGTGCATCTCGGTGCGGTTCCGGATCCACACAGCGGGCAGATCATGATCGTCAACGAAGCGCCACGGCTCGCACTGACAAAGAACGAGCGACAGACGCCATGGGATGACCAATGGCACAACGTCAAACTGACCCGTGATGTGGTCACCGGTGAGATCGCGGTGTACTTCGATGACATGTCGCGACCACACATGAAGGTTCGCGACACGACATTTTCGAAAGGTCGAATCGGGCTCGGTTCCTTTGATGACCTGAACGCTTTTGATGACGTGGTCTTGATCGCGAAATAGTGCGGTCATCGAGCATTTACGATCGGATTCAACAAGAACGAGTCGGAGGCGACAGCCAATGAGCAACTACGGGATGTTCAGCGACGATTTTTACGTCAACATGAATTTGGCCACGGAGATGGACCTCCCGCAACAACGTGAATCAGTACTGCATTACTTCGAGCAGGTTCGTCGTCGCTACCCGTCGATGCTCAATTTCTATGGGCGAGAAAAGTCAGAGTATGTCCTCGAAGAAGACAAGGAGCATGGCGCGTACCGATGGGTTTCGATTGAACCACGAAGGCTGAATAGCGGTGCGGTGAACCCGGAGTCGTTCGATGCCGCGATCCAACAACACAAAAGCGTTCTCGAACTGGTTCCCTACGAACTTTCGATCACGCCACTCGATTGCGAATCGCTCAGTGTGATGGTCGGTTTCGACTTCAGCTATCGCGGCAACCATAACGAAGTACTCGCCGAAGCACTCGGATTGTCCCCCGCGCTCGAGCGCGTGTTGTCGCTGCCATACGGAAAACTGCTGTCGAACGAACCCGCCATTCAGTTCGCGCTCGATGAAGAATGCCGAACGCAATGTCGGATCAGCTTCGAGTCGCGGACAACTGCCTACCAGGTTCGCACGGGCGAATATGGCGAAGACCAATTGAGCGTCTACCTCACCGTGCGCCGTTACGACAGCCTCGGTCCGGAGGAGCAGTTCGACACCGAGTTCGGGAGAATCGCGGACCTGTGTCGAGACCTAGTCGACGAGTATCTTGTTGGCTCCGTTCTGCGCCCGCTACAGGAAGCGATCTCGTTGGAGTAACGCTTCCGTCGTGTGACTCATCGAGCCGTCGATTCGAGTTTCCGCCAAGCTTTCTTTGCGACAAGACCATTCTTCGGCAGCTCGTCTTGTGTAACAGGACGATAAATGTCGGAAGGTCGCCTCGGCAACCGCTACAATCCAATGGTGTCACGATGCATGCCATTTACGGGGGCCAACATGTTTCGAATCCTCTCTCTCGTCGCGTTGACGCTTGTGACGTCACCGGCTGCATTCTCCCAAGAGTTCTCGACGCCGTTTGAGCCGTTGTCCGCGATTGGATCCGGGTCCAAATTGGTGCTCATGTTGGTGACCGACGAAGATGCCTTTGCTGCGGGATCGGATGTCGAAGCCGAGAGCCGCGAGTTGTGGTGTGAACGCTCGTTGCTGACTTCGGTCGCATCACTTTTAGAGCAGCGCCCCGAGTTGAAGGAGCGTTTGGAGCTTCAGAAGTTTGCGGCTGGGACACCCGCAATTCTGACGGGCGGTCATGCTCGACCTTGGCCACGCCGCGTGGTGATCGTGATTACCGACGGCAGCTATCGATTGCTGTCGTTTGTCGTGGGCGTTCCCCAAACGCGCGAGCTGACCAAGTTGATAGAAGATGCCGAGGAGACGCTTGCGATCTTGCGCTTGAATGACTCGAACCCGAAACTGCTCGCTGAGGCTCTGGCTGATCGAACGGAAGAACGTGTCGATCGAGCCTACGTGGCCGTCATGCGGCAAGAGATGGCGGAATACGTTTGGGGCGATACCCTCACCGATGCCGATGAAACGTGGCGGCGAAAATTCATGGGAGTCGCCCACGAGTTTGATCCGGTCTACCGATTTGATGCCAAGCTGAGGTTCGAGCTTGAAGACAGCGGAGACGCGATTCGACTGCGGGCCCTGGAGCAACACTTGGAGCCCCGACGAGGTTGGTGCGACACGATCAGCCCCTTCATTGTCGGTCGACCCGCAAATCAGGCTCTACCGACGATCATCGACTCGGTATGGAACGAAACGCCTGTGCTTCCCAAGTCCGTGACGGATCACGAAGAGTTGTTGAGTTGGTACAAGACCCAGCGTGACAACTCGATGGTGGTGCTCGCGATTCGGCCACCTCTGATGGCGCGGCAAAAGAGTTGGCCCCCGCCGACCGAACAGAAGGGCAAGCTTGCGGGCCGCGGATGGTCGGCGTTGGAGAAGGCGATGTCGGCGCATCCGTTTCGAACCGTCGATGCTTCGGAACTTGCGACGCTGATGTCGAATCATGGGGAGCAAGTCTTCGATTTCCTGTTGCCGAGTCGTGCTCGCTACGTTTTCTTTGAGCCGGGCAAAGAGCGAACGTTTGTCATCCGTGAGGGGGACCTGCCGGCAAAGTTTCTGCGGAGGTTTTGATCCCCGACTGAAGTTCCTTGGGTCGACGTCCGGTTCACAAGATTGAAACCTCTCGTGAGAATGTTCGAGAAATCATTCGCACCGGAGCAGGACATGAGCATTGGAATCGGGATAGTCGGCTGTGGCATGATCGCAAACTTTCATGCCCGAGCGATCGGCGATGCGGCGGGTGCCGAGTTGATCGGTGCTGCCAGCCGAAGAGCCGATGCGACGGAGAAGTTTGCGGCAGAACACGGCTGCCATGCGTTCGCCAGTCTCGAAGAGATGCTCGCCGACGATCGCATCGGGGCAGTCTCGATTTGCACGCCGAGTGGTGCCCATCTCGATCCTGCGGTCCAGGCCGCGAAAGCGGGCAAGCATGTGATCGTTGAGAAACCGCTCGAAATCACCACGGAGCGTTGTGACAAGATCATTCAAGCGTGCGATGAAGCCGGTGTGCGTCTGACCGCCATTTTTCAGAGCCGATTCCACGAGTCGAGCCGCTTGATGAAGCAGGCGGTCGATGCCGGTCGTTTCGGCAAAATCACCATGGGCGACGCCTATGTGAAGTGGTATCGCAGTCAGGAGTACTACGACAGCGGTGCTTGGCGTGGGACTTGGGAACTCGACGGCGGTGGCGCATTGATGAATCAAGCGATCCACAGTGTTGACTTGCTGTTGTGGTTGATGGGGCCCGTCAAACAGATCAGTGCGATGACAGCCACGATGACTCACGAGCGAATCGAAGTCGAGGATGTTGCGGTCGCGACGTTGAAGTTCGAAAGCGGTGCGCTTGGGGTGATCGAGGCGACCACGACGGCCTATCCGGGAGCTCTCAAGCGAATCGAAATCAGCGGCAGTGAGGGAAGCGCGATCCTGGAAGAAGAAGACATTAAGCAGTGGGAGTTCGCGAACGAAGATCCATCGGACGCGAAAATTCGTGACGAAATGCTCGGCAAAACCGAAACCGGCGGAGGCGCCGCGGACCCGTCTGCCATCGGTCATCACGGTCATACCATGTTGTTCGAAGAAGCGGTTTCGGCGATCGCGGAGAACCGGCCTTCGATCCTCGACGGACGTGAAGGCCGTCGCAGTGTCGAAGTGATTTGTGCGATCTACGAAAGCGCGAAGACCGGTCAAACAGTGACACTGAGCTGATTTGATCCTGTCGCCGAGTTAGAAGCGACTATTGGGCGACCGCTTCCAGCTCGGACCAAAATCGACGTGCGGCTTGGATGTACGGTACGTAAACCTGAAGTTCATCGGCGGGAAGTTGACGCAATTTAGCTTCGTAGTCGGCGAGCCAATCGGAAAAGAAGTCGACGGCTGATTTGGAAACACGCTTGCGGCCATCAAACTCGATCCACCAGGGAGCCGACATCGCCGCACGGTAGTGCTCTCCGTGCAGCGTCAGCACCCGAATCACAACCCATCCGCTTTCTTTCGCTTCGATCGCTGGAATGACTCCGCCAGCCCGCGCAAACTCATCAAGTCGAGCGCTGTAGTGCACGCGATTGTTATGAATCACTTCGAGATATTCGACGGGGTCGCGAACCGTCAGATTGAGCTCGGGCTGTAGCAGGAGTGATTCACCGGACCGGGCTTGAAAGGTACTTCCCGGCAAACGTCCGCCCACCATGGGCCGAAGCAGCGGTCCGTTCGTTGCGACGCTGTGCCCGGCCCAGAGTTGATCCCACCAGTCGCCGTCACTTGTGGGTGCAACGGGCGAATCGACGTCGCCTGACGTACCGCCTGGTCGCGTGACGTACATGCGGTTGTAACCGACAGGAGTCTGGGCGGATCGGTCGCCGCCACCTGCAAGCGGGACGATCGACAGGCCGGCATCGAGCGCGTTTCGGTAAATGCGTTCCGCGTAACGCCCGAGTTGTGTTGGTTCGTTGAGTGAGAACGAATCGAGATTGCGGCCCTCTCGAATTCTGAGCACTCGCTTATCGAGTCGGAGCCAATCGCCAAGCACGAACAATCCGTCAACACGTTTGCTTGCGAGCCACACGGGGAGTTCCCAAGCGAATGGATTTTCGACGCCGATCCGCGTTGGTTGCGGGGTGTCTTGATCGATTGCGGCGAGCATTGCGAACGCTTCGGGTCCGTCGCCCTTTGGCTTCGGAAGACTGCCGTAGAACACGAGTCCATTCGTATGAGTGGCGTCGGCGCGAATCCAGCTGGGGTCGTGTTCGATCTTTTCGTCACGATCCCGTCTGGGAATCGGTTTTGCTTTCTGCACGCCGAGAACGGCCGCGACATGCAGGTCTTCCGACGCCATTCGAAGGGGCAAACTGTAACTCGACGGTACGACGCAGCAATCGCCGCTAATCCACCCCTCACCGGCCATGTCTGCCATTCGGGGCAGCACGATTGTCTTTTCGTCCAAGCTCGTCTTCTCGAGCTCGAAGGTCCCGCGAACAATCCGATACTCCGGACCGCGAGTCGCCGTGAAGCGATACGGCCCGTCGGGTAGTTCGAGGACGACAGCCCGATCGACCACCAATCCGAGCCCCGCCGGAACCGTGTTCCGAACCGGCATGTGCTTCTCCCGTTTCGCCGTGGGCGCCGCTCCGCGAAAAAACTCGACCCGCGAGATAGCAGGTTCGCTACTGTTTTCGTCTTCGAGACGAATCGTGAGCGACCCTCCGGCACCGAGCGCAGGGGTGACGGGGCCGAAATGGCCGAAGAATGTCAGTGCGAGGGCGACGAGAGGGCTCAAAGACGGTCGTTCACGCATCAAACTTCTCCGTTTGTTCTGGCGCGGCGTTTGCTCCGTCTGGCCATTTCGGCGTCACTCTGCCAAGTTGTTGCGACGGCAGGGTGAGTGGAATGGCTCGCACGCGAGACTCGATGTGTAGGAAACCGTGGCTGAAGACCTCTACCAAATATTAGGCGTCAAACGATCCGCGTCGAAAGATGAGATCAAAAAGGCGCATCGAAAGTTGGCGCTCAAATTCCATCCGGACAAGAATCCGGGGAAAGAGGCTCAGGACCGTTTCAAGCGAATTCAAGAGGCCTACGACGTCCTCAGCGATGACGAAAAACGAGCGGCCTATGACCGTTACGGCGCGGATTTTGAGCGAATCCGTGGCGGAGGGCATCCGGGGGCTGCCGGTGGCTTTGACGGCCTCGACCTCGACCAGATTTTTGGCGGGGG
>JBCBOT010000163.1:0-17255 GCA_039821165.1 Planctomycetota bacterium
TGGGAACCCGCTTGAAAGTCCGACGCGGTGGCACGGGGCGCCATCGCGGTTTCCCCCCGATTTCCGTCGGAGCTCTCCCAGTGCAGGACCGCATCATCGGCGGACGCTCCGGTGATCTCGATGACGACTCCCACGGCATCGCGTTCGGCCACGAAGCGCGAGGGCGGCGATGGTTCAAGAATGGTGACTCGGGTTCGGGAGGCTCGTTCGATCTCCAATCCTGGGAATGCAGCCCGCGCGAAACGGCGACCGAACTGGGCGGAGGGAATGAAGAACAGCGAGAAACAGATAGCAGCGACGGCCCCGCCGCTCACCACCCAACGGGCCACCAGCTTGAAAGGCAGTAATCGAGCGACTTCGACGTTCGATAACCCTTTCGCGACACGATTCTGCAGCAGCTTGCGGAACTGCGGTGAGCCGTTGGACAACTCGGGATTGGCGAGTTCGACTGCGGAAGTGACGTCATCATTGAATTCGGGCGCCGCCGTTTCGAGACGCTGCGCGATGGACAAGGTGTCCTTCGATCGCATCGGCACCACACCGACACGCCACGCCGTGAATGCGGTGAGGATGTAAATCAGCAAACTCGCGGTCCAGCGAACCGCGTCATTCATCAGGAACAGAAAGTCGAAGGTGGCGAGAATCAACGTCAACGTGATGAAGACGAGCAGCGCCGCGCCGATCGTCCGCGCCACCAAAAGCAGCACCCGTCGACGACCGAAGGCGCCCAATGCCTTGATCGTGACCGGATCCAACTCGGAGTTCGAGAATTCGTTGCTTACGGTTGCCATAGCTACACCAATCCTGCGCGTTTACGGCACCACCATTCGATCCCAAGGATCGCGATGATCGGCCAAAACCAGAGAGCGGACTGCCAAAGAATCGTGTCGCTTTCGATCACGGTTCCACTGGACAACGGCTTGAGCAAGTCGAGCATTTGACCGGCGTCCGATTCGTGAATGTATTTTCCTCCACCCGTGGAGGCGATTTGTCGCAAGGAGTCTTCATCAAGACTCATGCGTTGCATTTCCAGGTTGTCCTTCGGTGCCACCCAAATCGGCGTTGTGGCCAGCAGTGCGGATTCGTCGAATCCGCTGGCCCGAATGCGAATCGAGTATTCACCGCCGGGCATCGGCGGCGCGATTCCCATGTAGGTACCGCGGTTGCGATTTTCCAGGCTCAGTGGGATGCTCCCGACGACCAATTCGTTCTGAACAATCAATGCGTCGACGGTCGCGTCGGCAACGGGCATCCCGAGTGTGTCACGCAATCGCGCGCGGATGGCAATGGGGTCGTCGCCACGATATTCGACTTTGTCCGTTCCCAGCGAGACGAATTGATCGCTCGCGGAATACGGCGGCTCCATCGCCGCGATCAACAACTGATTCCAAAATCGCGCGTGGAAGCGATCCGCCACCTTGTAACGCCAACGCCACGTCTGGTCGGACGCAAAATAGAACACGCGTCCTGCACCATACATCCGAGTCGCGAGCCATGGTGTTGTGAGGTCGTCGTTCCAAACAGCCTCCGCCCAGGCTTCCGCGCCTTCTGCCAAGCGTGTGTCGGCGGCCCATTTGGGAGCCGGAATCATTTCCCAGAACTCGGAAAGTCGCGACGTTTCGTCAATCAGAACCAAAGAGGGCTGCTCAAGTCCCGCCGGTGTCGCTCGCAACTGCCTCGGTGCGGCATTCGTCCGTCGGCTTTCGTAACGAACCGGCATGAGGTCCGCGAGTTCCGCTTCTCCGAGTTCGCGGAGTCCGCCGTGTCGGCCATCGATCAGAATGAGTCCGCCACCTTCCGCGACGAAGCTCGCGATTCGCTGGCGATCGTCGACCGAGAATTGCTTTCCATCGACCTCGCCCAGGATCATCGCGTCATAGCCGCCCATTTGTGCGGCGGTCGCAGGGAACGAACCCGATTCTTCGCCGCGGCGGAGCACCGGCATCGGTGTCCCTGGGCCGAACAAGACGACGTCGGTTTCCCAGGCCGGGTCGCGTTCAAACAGGTTCTTGAGGTAACGCGTTTCCCAGCGGCTTGAGCTGTCAACAATCAGAAGCTTGCGATTCCGGGTCGTCGCGGAAACTCGAAAGTTCACCGCGTTGTTTTCAGCCGAAAAGTCGTCACCTGGAGATTCGACTTTCGCCGCCAAACGCAAGACTTCATAGGTGCGTTCGATGCCTCGGGGAGATTTTGCACGACTGGCTTCGACCAATGGTTGAACGTCGATCTCAAAAGGCACTGCTTGTTGGCCAGCGGCGGGCATCCGGATGGATTGTTGCCAAACCACTTCGCCATCGGATTCGATCCGTACCGACACGGGATCGTCGGCGTTCCCAAATCGCTTGACCACAATTTGACCCGCCAATTTTCCCTCCGCCGCCACCGTCTCGGGGCGAATGGCTTCGACGATTCCGACGTCCGGCGGTTCGGAGGAAGAGCCGAGCCCGAGTGCATGAACCTCGGTACCGCCGCTTGCCAATCGTTTCGCAAGTGACGTCGCCGATGAGTTGATGTCACGGCGACGCGATGTATCACGGCCGTCGCTCATCAAGACCACCGCGGCGCGGCGCAGCGAGTCGTAGTCGCCGGATTCGGAATCCGCCTCGCCGGAGGAATCCAGGTTAAGCGATGAAAGTGTCGTGGCCAAAGGGCTCGCGAGTTCGGTCTGTCCACCATCGGCTTCCCAGTCAAATGAGATCGGTAGTGGCTCGCGGTCGTCCGAGGACCAGATGGTGATCGGAGCATCGCCGTCAAACGCGATCACGTCGACTTCATGCGTCTTCGCCATCTGTTCCAGCCAGCCCGGCTCGGTTGAATTTCCGAGCAACAAACTCGTCGCACGTTCCAATCGGTTTTCGCGATCCAAATCCGATTGACTATCTGACAGTGTCATACTTCGAGAGGTGTCGACGGCAAAGACGACACGTCCGAGGGTGCCAACGACCTGACGATGGTGCCACACGGGTCCGGCAAGGATGAAGATCACGAGCGCGACGGCCGTGGCCCTGAGTGACGGGAGCAGATACTGATAGGGCGACGCGATAGTCTTGGTTTCCCTCAGATAGAGCGCAAGCACCGCAATCACCGCGGCGGCGATCAGAGGCAGAACCAGCCAAACGGGCAAATCTCCGCTGAACCGAAGGTTGCTCAAAAGGGCAACGCTCATGAAGTGACTCCTGCGCTTCGTCGGCGGGCAATCAAGTTCTGTTGCAACCAGAGTTCTAGCACCAGAGCAATGAGCAGCGCGGCCAGAAACCATCGCCAAATCTCACGCCCATAGGCTCGCGTTTGATCCGCCGCCCTCAATTGATCCATCTGTGTGAAGACCGTTGCCCCCAACGTCTCCGCCACAGATTGCAGTCGGGATTCCTCCGCGTCCATCAAGATGGATTCCGATGCGGGAATACTTGCCATTCTTAGGGTGGCGACGGACTGCGCATTCTCTGGATCGTCAAAGTTGACAAAACGTTTCTCAAAGCGATAGGCACCGGGCGTATAGGTCGCTGTCAGTGTGATCGTGTCATCTTCCTCGTCGGGTGTGAGCGGGGTCTCGCCCAATGGCGTCTGAGCGAGGAATGATGTCTTGAGTCGCTTGCTCTCTGTTTGCTTTTTTGCCTGCTCCGACAATTTGGGCCAGTCCTTTTCTCCGATCACAATCGGTTCACCGACCGCGATCATGGTGTCACCACGCTTGCCCGCGAGGTCCAGCACCATTTGCTGAATCAATGGGAGAAAGACGGGACGGAGGGGAAGATTGCTCCACGAGTCGTCTCCCGAGATCGCAAACTGGACAATGGTTCCTTCCCCGGCACGTTGACGGACCGCAAGCGGGTCGCCGGTCGGAGTCTGCAAAAGAACGATCGGCGGTTCGACTTCGTCTGCGGAATCCGAGTCGAGCGACCACTTTCGATAGGCAAACACTTTCACGTCTGCGAGTGGATTCTCGTTGCCTCGCGAGAGCAGTCGCCACGGTTGATACAGTTGAGCCGGTTCATCAATGGCGAACGTCGAAGTGTTTTCGTTCCTCGCCTCGGGCTCGCCAACGATCTCGCCCGCAGAGACTGGGAAGGTGATCGACACGTCCTCCTCTTCGCCCGACCACGGCGTCGCAAAAAGCTCGGATCGCATTTCGGGGCCGTCGAAGGTCACGAGTGCACCACCCGACGAAACGAAGTCGGCAAGGAGTCGTTTTGCGGTGTTGCCGAGCCTGCCGACGCCCGCCAGGACGACCACGCGGACTTCGTTTTCCTTGAGAGTTTGTCCGAGTTGGCGCTCGGGGATCACGGCCGCTCGAACCGGGTCTGGACGGTCGTCGCCCCCGAAAGCGAATGGACTGAGCGCGATAGCGAGATAGTCTGCCTGTCCGCCGAGGGGTTCCTTCGACGGCTTTCCATCGATCAACACGACGTTGATTTCCTGCATGACTTCGACTGCAAGACTTCGACGGTTGTCGTCGACGAGCGCGTCACCGCGGTCCACGGAGACGCTTACCTCGTGCATTCCCGGCGTGTCGATCGTGTGGGTCAGCCGGTTCGCTTTCGTCGACTTGGCATCGACAGAGATCACGCGCGGTTCGAGCGGTTCACCGTCGATCGACCAAACGAGGCGTAAATCGTTGGCGGGAAGTTCGGAGTTGTTTCGCAACACCGCTGAATAGACGGCGCCGCGTTCGGCAACGACCACGGGAGATTGAACCGAGACTTCATCGACCGAGACGTTCGACAACGTCTCCGAGCCACCACCGACATTGAGCAGGTCCACCGCGGGACGAGTCAACGTTTCGGATTCGGCGTCCGTACTCTGCGCGATTTGACGTGCGGTTTCCAAAGTCGACGCGGCCATCGCGTTACTTTGAAAGTCGGAGACGAGCAAGATTTGACGTCTCGCGTGCGTTCCACTTGCGGCCGCATCGTGGGCCGCTTGCAGGAGATCACCGACAGGGACGGCACCACCCGTCGCGGTGATTTTCCGAAGCGCCGCGGCGGCTTCGGACGCGCCCATGGTCGCCGGAACGGCACCGAGTCGTGACGCGCGAACAAGGATGACTTCGTCTTTGCGCGTTAAATCATCGAGTACACCGCGCAACTCTCGTTTGGAGCGCTCCAGTCGCGATTCTCCACCAGGCGGGGTCGCGGACATGCTGCGGGTGTCATCGAGCGCGATCACGAGCGTCTTGGGAGCATCGCCCGCTAGCGATTGAAATCCGGTGATCACGGGTCGGGCGAGGCAAAACGCCAACAAGACCGGAATCGCGCAGCGAAGTAGCAGCAGAAGAAGATTGGTGAGCCGCATCCGTCGTCGGTTGACGCGGACGACATTCTCGAGCAGGTGCATCGCCCCCCATTCGACCTTGCGGAATCGGCTGCGGAAGAACAGGTGGATGATGAGTGGAACAGTAAACGCAAACGCCCCGAAGGCCAGCGCGGCATTCAGAAAGCTCATCGTTTCACACGCCTCCGTGCCGAGACATACTCGTGCAACACATCCGCGAACGACCGATCGGTTGTCGTTTGAACCAAATCGACGCGGCTGCGACGGCACGCATCACGCAGTTCCTGGTTGTGGTCGTCCAAACGCTGTTGATACGCTTGGCGAATGGTCGACGCATCGACGGTCTGCTCGGCGATGACGCTTTCCAAGTCATGAAACTGAATGCGACCGGAAAACGGGAACTCGACCTCGTCGGGATCGAGAATTTGAAAGAACACGACTTCGTGTTTGTTCGCCCTAAATTGCGCTAACGCTCTCGCGATCGAGTCCACGTCACCCATCGAATCCGAGAGGATGACGACCAGACTTCGGCGACCGATTTTGGGAACGATCTTGCGGAACACGGTTCCCAGGTCCGTTTCGCGTCGCGATTTGTTTTCGACCAGCGCCTGAAGGATGGGTTGTAAGTGCGACGCCCGACTTCGAAGCGGCACCTGTTTTCGAAGGTCGTTGTCAAAGGTGATCAAGCCGACGGGGTCCTGTTGTCCGAGCATCAAGTACGCCATCGCGGCGGATAACCGCGTTGCATACTCCGTTTTGCTCAGACCCTCGTAGGCGCGGGTACCGGCGTAGGCCATGGAGCCACTTTGGTCGACCAGTAACGTGCAGCGAAGGTTGGTCTCTTCTTCATACTGACGAATGAACAACCGGTCGCTCTTGCCATACACCTTCCAGTCAATATTCTTCAGTTCGTCACCGTGGACGTATTGCCTGTGTTCCTTGAATTCGACACTGAACCCTTTGTGGGGTGATCTGTGTCTGCCGCTACAGTAGCCTTCGACGATTTCCCGCGCGAGCATCTGCAATTTGGCGACCCGCGAGAGATCCTTCGGTTTGATGAAGTCCAGAACACGCATGAATGATCGAGACGAAGAATGTCGCTCCAATCGGAAGAAACGTAGACCGCGGTGATTGCCGCTTATTGTAAGCGCTATTCTGTCCCGCCGATCGCGAGCACCATCCCCCCCGCCTAAGATTCGTTTGTTTCAGCGAGCACAAGCCCACTAGATGTCATCCTCCACTCGGCTCGGGTTGTTGCTCGCGGTCGCCGCCCACGCACTCTGGGGGCTTTTTCCGATCTACTGGAAACTGCTTGCCGCCGTGGATTCGGCCGAGCTTGCGTGTCATCGCATCCTTTGGGCGTTCCTTTTTTCGTTCTTCATTGCAGCCGTTCGGTTCCGGATCGGGCCGCCCGAACGCCGCAGCGCCTTTTTCAGCGCCTTAAGACGAAAAGAGACATGGCTGACGTATTCATTCGCGGCGTCAATGATCGCCATCAACTGGATTGCGTTTTTGGTTGCCGTGAACAACGGGAACGTGCTTTTGTCGTCCCTCGGTTACTACATCAACCCTCTGTTTAACGTGCTCCTTGGTGTACTGGTACTCGGAGAAAAGTTGCACGGGCGAGGTTGGCTGGCAATCGGTATCGCCGGCGTGGGGGTCGCAATCATGACCGTGGCGATCGGTGAATTGCCCTGGGTTTCGCTCGCGATGGCGACATCGTTTGCGATGTATGGCCTGGCAAAGAAGAAGGCCAAGCTCGATCCGCTCGACGGACTGTTGCTTGAGACAGGCATTTTGATCGTGCCGACGGTCTGTTTCCTGAGCTACCTCAGCTTCAATGACGAAGGCGCTTTCGGTGCGATGGGGTATCGTACCGACTCGCTTTTGATTTTCGGCGGTCTGGTCACGATCATCCCGCTAGCGCTCTTCGCCGGCGCGACACAGCGGGCTCCGCTCTCCATGATCGGCGTGCTTCAATACATCGGGCCGACACTGCAGTTTCTTGTCGGGACGGTGTACTTCGGAGAGAAAGTGACCCAGTCGACGCTGTTGGGTTTCGCTTTCGTGTGGACGGGCGTCATCGTTTTTCTTTCGCGCGGTCGGTCCCGTGCCCCCGAAGCCACCGACCAGCAATCAAACGCCCAACCGGAGTGATTGGTTGGGGCAGATGAGCGTCGCTAGCCGTCGGTCCGCCACCACTTGAACCGACGGCTAGCGAAGACTGGCTCCGCCCAAAAATCGAGCAACGGGGCTCGGGCAGTGCCAGTCTTGGAGTCCTGATGCCGCGATGGATGAGGCGTGACATCGCGGCATCGTCCGAACTCATGACGCTCGGCTTCCTAGGCGAGAAGCGTTAAAAAGTCTTCGACGCGAGTTTCCGAGGAATCGCCTTCGCCATCCGACCAAACTGCGATCGCCTCGTCGACAACGGAGGCGTCTTCCCGGGCGTGTTCGGCGAAGTCGTCGGCGGACGCTTCGAACACCTCGGCGACATCCGCGACGTCGCTTTCTGACTCGTGCGTCACGCTTGGCGTAAGCGTCGCCGATGCGAAGACCCGATCGAGACTCGATGCCCCGACGCCGCCCGAATCACCCGACCGTGTTCCCCGTGAGCCGCCCGAGGTCGAACTGCTTTCTGCGGTTGCGCCGGCAGCTGCCTGCGCGACTGCGGAAAGTGTGCTTGCGTTGCCGATGGCGTCCGAACCACTGGTCGATCCGACGACGCCCGCCACCAAGAGATCGCGAAGAGCGGCAGGATTCAGCGTCGGATCTGCCGCCAGCGTCAACGCCGCGATGCCGGCGACGTGAGGTGTCGCCATGCTCGTTCCCGACATCGATGCATAGCGTCCGCCGACATAGGTGCTAAAGACACCAACGCCCGGCGCGTCGACTTGGACAGCACCGCTCGATCCGACATCGTTGCTGAATGCCGCCTCGGCGCCACGCGAATCGTAAGCGCCGACAGAAAGGACGTTGTCGTAGGAGCTACTGAATTGAGCCGGGAAGCCAGGGACCGAAGCGTATTCATTGCCGGCTGCAGCGACGACGAAGGAGCCGACCGAATGGGCGTATGAGATCGCCGATTCGATCGCGGAGCTGTATCCCCCGCCCAAACTGAGGTTGATGACGTGCGCGCCCATGTCTGCCGCATAACGAATGCCGGCGGCGACATCGAGTGAGCTGCCCGAGCCGTTATCGCCGAGTACCTTGATCGGCAAGATTGTGGCGTCGGGAGCGACGCCGGTCGCGCCGAATCCGTTATTCGCGGCGGCGATCGTTCCGGCCACGTGGGTACCGTGTCCGTGAACGTCGTTCGGGTCCGCGTCACGGTTTGCGAAATCGTATCCGTGGACGTCGTCGACAAACCCGTTGCCGTCATCGTCGATGCCGTTTCCAGCGATCTCGCCCGCGTTCACGAATAGATTTTGGACCAGGTCTGGATGATCCAGGTCGACGCCGGTGTCGATGACGGCCACGGTGATTCCCTCACCCGTATAACCTGCTGCCCACGCTTCGGGAGCCCCGACGGCATTGAGGCCCCATTCATTGCCCCCGCCAAAGTAGGCGACGTCCGTGAGACGTTCGACACCATCCGTCGGCGAAGTGGGATCGGTGACGGGAGGTGGTGCCGGCGCGGGCACCAGTTCGGCGGAAAGCTCCATTCGATAACCTGTTGTACGCCAGGAGCGTGCAACGGACCAAACGAAATACTGTCCGGCATCAAGTTGTCCTTCGAACGAATCGGTTCGGGTTCCACGGTTCATGGAGTAGCCGACGAGCGAGCCACGGGCGTCGGTGACGAACAAGTCGACGTTGGAGCGGAAGTTTGAAATGGTGACACTGAATTGAGCGTCGCGTTCCAGCGAGAATCCGATCCGGTCCCACGGATTTCGCCAACCAAGTCGACTTCGGGCGATCACTGATCCTTCAAGGTTGCCTATGTCGGCGGTCGCATTGGCCGACACGTCTCCGGCGACCTCCACGACCGTGTCTTCATGTTGCAATCCGTCCGCAGCGAGTAAACGCCGAGCCTCCACAGCTTCAAAGCTGACAATTCGTTTCATATGGGAACCAACTGGCTATTGGGATGAGCTTTTTTGAAAAGAGAGTTGGGCGAACGCAGAGCTGCGATCGCCAAACCATTTCGACGCTACTTCGATCCCATGCCCGAGAACCGCGTCGGAAACGCAAATGGGCTTGAATAGGGGAGAACCGAAAGTTTGAGGTTTTTCGGCTGCGATTTCGGATTTGTTGATGACCGATCCAACCGGAATTCTCGCTCGCAGACCCGGTTTATTGGCTCGTCTATGCACGAGCGTTTCGCGACTTTCCCCAAAATCCTCGTCTGCTGATTTTGACTTTGCTCGGGAGTTCCGATCGATCGAATCGGATTAGAGCCGCGAAAGAAAGAGTGGCCTCACCGCACTCGCTCCGCCGCATTGGGCAGTCCCGAAAATGGTGAGTGGCTGAGCGCTTGCCGTCGGTTCCCTAGGAGAACCTACGGCTAATGATTTGTGGCTCACCAGGAACGCAGGTCTCGACCTTATTGCGCTAAGCGATAACCAGAATCAAATCAATCGGCTGGGCAACGAGCTTGGTCGGCCTGCGGGGTGCCCGATTTTTCGATGGGGCCACACACCGTGGTTGTGACCGCTGGTGCGAAGCGTCAACGAGTAACCGCCTTTTCAAAGCATCCGCCGCCGTCGGTTCGGAGCGGCCGCCCGCTGCGGCCACGGGGCACGTTAGGTCGCAACGGGCGGCTTAAGCCCCTCGGCGTCATCGGTGTTCTTTCATGCCACTGATGAACACCATTTGCCAGTTAAGCGATCTCCCCAAAACGTCCTGATTTTTCGTCACCGACCTGGTGCGTCGGCGGCACCAACAGTCTGGCGTTGACGCTTGGACCACCGATTTGCCCGCAGCGATCCGTGGATGAATCAGACCCCTTTGCAGTGGGGTGATTCGAGGATTTGCGTGGTCCAGAGGGGGTGGGCGGCTTGTCGCAACGGGAGGGGCAATGCAGAATCAGCCTGTCTTTTACGAGACAACCCCTTCTTTCACCCCGCTTCACACCGGTGGCACCCGATGGCGACGAAACCAAAACCCGACATCGAAAGGGCTCTCGCGCTCAACTATCCGACGCGTCCCAACGTTCGTGGCCGAGCGGTCATCAAATGGAAACAGGTCTCGTGTGATATGGGGCCTTACGGTTCAGCGGAGTCGTTCTTCACGCTGCTCGCGCTACGCAGTCATTTCGCCGAGGGCGGCGACCCTCCCGACATGAAGGACCTTCGGAAGTCCGTGGTTGCCGAAGCGGACCCGATTGCCGCCGACGATCTCAAAGTCCTCACGTCCGATCTCGCCGCCGTTTCTCAGGATCGAGATCAGCTACGGACCCAGGTCGAGGCATTGGAATCAACCATCGCCCTCGCCGAAGAAGGCTTGTCGGACACCATCACCAGACGGGACGAACTTGCCGCCGCAAACGCGGAGTTGAAGAGTCAGCTAGGCTCCACCCGAGAGTCGCTCGACTCACTCCTACGCAAACGCCCATGGAAATCGTGGACGCTCGCTTGCGTAGCGACAGCGGCATGCTTCGTGACCGTGTGTTTCTTAGCCGCTGCCCAGCCCAAAGTCGGCGGTGAGCCTTTGACAATCAGTGAAAAAGCGATCATCTCGAACCTTCGATCTGGGGTCGTTGAAATCTCCCCGACTGACCTTCCACCGGAAATTGATGGAGTCGTACTTTCGGATGTAGAAGTCCGCTCGATTCGCCTTTTCAGACACCATCAAAAATCCGCCCTCGAGAAGGACTCGATGGAAGAACAGTCGGAACGAGTGCTGGAACGAATGCGCAAGCGAATGCGCGACACTATTCAAAACAGTATCGAAGTAGGAGCCAAGGAATGGCCGCAGGAAGAGCACTTAGCAGGTCCACCGCCCCCTTCTCCGGCATCATCGGTTTCGGATTAGGCCTCGTTGCCTCGGTGAGCGCGATCGGGCCATCCAATCCCGAACGAAAGGGCGTTCCCAGTCAGGCTTGTGCGGATTGCCAAGCAGAATTGCAAGCCTGGCAAGCCGCGGAATTAGCAGTCGATGACGCAGAGACTGCCGCCCAGGCTGCATTGCAAGCCTACATGGACTGCGAATTTGAAAACGGAGGCGGCTCCGGAACGCCACCTCTACTGAAAGACAGCGGGGAATCGATCTTGGTCGAGTAGCGACCAAATTCGGTTTCCGCTCAAACCCCGAATGGGAACCGAAACATGTCGGACGACGATTTCGAAATCTTGGTTGCGGAGGTCATGACGCCGTCCGACAAGATGGCCGTCGATGCCGTCAAAGACTCTTTGGCTCAGAGGGTTCTGCTTGTTCTTCGAGGACAGAAAGAACCCGACGGCGCGTCGGAGAAGATTTGGTCGCTCGTCGTGCGTCAGGAAGCAACGAAGCGAACGCACGCACCCAGTACAGGGTCCATAGCGTGCTGACGTTCTTTGTCGCCCACCACGGGAGCATGGACGTACTCAAACCCCGAAGGCTTGCATGCTGCCGAAAGACGTTGCCGACCTCCGCGCCCGCGATACGGTTGAGCTTCAAGAACTATCCGATCGTCTCCGAAGCGAAGCCGCTGGGTTTCCAGAGTCGGAGGAGCGACAGGAGCTCATTCGATGGACAAACTTGGTCGTCGATGAATTGGTTCGCCGCACCGAGAACCGCCACCGAAGCCGCCACCGAAGCCGCGCTCGGTTAACGTGAAAGCGCACCCCGTCGGACCGTCACGTGATTTTGCCCCAATCCGTGAATGGCTCCGGCGGGGTGTCTTTATCTGCTCGACCTAGAAGTGATGCTCTCATCGGAGCACAGCTCGCGCTATTGGGCCCGCCGAGAGCGGATCTCATTGAGGACCGCAGCGGACCAAGCTTTTTCCATCTCACCAAGCGCCTTGCGATCGCCCACCAACACCTTCAGGACCTTGCGGGCGAACGGACCAAGATTCTTCGGCGTCTCGGGCTTTTGAAGTGAATGAGCCCCATCCACACGCAGGATGTGGCCCACAACGATCTGGAATTCGGCATCGTCCATGCTATGGAGAGCAGTGAAGAGAGCCGTTGACCGCCAAAAAATTTGGAAGGAACTGGGCAAGTTCATCGCGTCTCGGCGGCACCGCGTACTCTTCGCAAGGGCGATACGCATGGTCGAAATGAATCTTCGGGATTGGCGACGCGTGCGTTTTGGATTTGCGCTCTGGATTTTGGTAACCCGAAACGTGAGTGAGGGAATGACTTGGCTCAATCACAGCTTTCACAAGATTGCCCCGCGGAAGTGCCACGCGACTCGTCAAAAAGCGTTCGATGGGGCTTGCCCAAGATCCAACCGTCTCACGCGAATTCGCCAAGACGCGGAGGATTCCAAAAGGCTTCGCGGCTTTTCGTGATCAGTCCTTGCGACAGAGGTGGAAGCTTTCCACGGACCGCAGAAAAAAACGCGAACGATGTTGCCCGGGGCGCCGCCAAAGCTGTCCGCGCAAAAGAAAAGCCGCTTGGGAGAGCGGCTTATGACCCCTACGGGACTCACGAGGGCTTTCGCGTTAGCGGTAAATCCTGCACCCAAAACGGTGTTTCGCGCATCTCGTGTGCGCGATTGAGTGCGCGCGGCGTTTCATCCGCCATTTGAAGGTTTTCTGTGGCGCCGAGGCGCCACCCTCTCACCACGCCGTATCGTTCCGCCGTCGATGGGCACAAACATCAACGAGCGAAACACGGTGGACCTCCGCGGTCACCGTTCACTGCCCGGTTGGTTCGCATGTGCCCGCGAGCCTCCGGGCTTTTTTTGTGCACTTACGAGAGGGTGATTCGATGTCGGGATTGGCAGATTTGGCGGCGAAGGCGGATGCGGACTTGGCGAAAGCGGAAACCGCGAAAACGGGTGTGGATGAAGCGAAGGAGGCGGAGACTGAGTTGGCCGATCAACTCGAGCGGGCGAAGGCGACGACGGCGGTCAAGGCTCAGGAGTCGGCCGATGCGACTGCGACGGCGATCCAGTCGGCCACCGCACTGTCGCAAGCCATCACCGCGCGTTTGGAAGCTCTACAGGCCTCTCAACCTGTTGCGGCGTGAACCGGAGTCGACGCCGCTACGGCGGCGTCGCGTCCGTTTCACTTCGCTTTTGGGAGAGTCCTATGAATCCATCGACGGCAATTGTGAGTGTGGGCCGTGAGCATGCGGCTTTGGTGTGCCGGATCGAGCATCTGGAGGCGTACATCGAATCGGGCAATCTGACGCCCGGCGATTGCCTCGAGCAGCTGCGAGTGCAGTTGTTTTCCTACCGGTCGGTGGCGAGTGCTCTGCGCAGCCGATTGCACGGATTTACGTCGGCGTCCAGGTGTGCGGTGGTGGGTGCCTGAAATGTGGTTGTCACTGCTAGTCGTCATTGGCGTTGTTCTCGCCACGTTGTTCCCGGCGATCGCGGCAATTCTCGCCCCGGTCTACGGAGTCTCGGCCGTGGGATTGGTGATTGTGCTGGTGATCGTTTGCTTTCGATCACCGAAATACCCGGACACGAAGTTCTCTGAACCGAGGGAGTGGTGATGTCGTTGCCTGATGCGATCACGAATCCATTGACACCACGCGACCAACACGGCGAGCCGATCACTGATGGTTGGTATCGGCTGGTGCAAGCTCGCCGTCGTTTGCCGGCGTACGTGCAAGTTCGGTTCGATCCGGACGCAGGCGAGTTGCTTTGCGTTCCGCGCGGCGGCGAACGTCCGCAGCGTGTTGATGAGATGGATCCCGGCATCCGCTGGGAATCGATTGCAGAGTCGGATTTGCCTTCGGCGCCGTAGAGGAGTTGTGTAGCGATGAGCGTTCGGAGGCCTTGGGAGGACGTGGAGGATGAGTTTCTTCGTCGCTACTACCGATCCGATGAGATCGACATCGGCACGATCGAATGCGATCTCGAACGCTCGCGCTCGTCGATCTACCAACGAGCCAAACGCTTGGGGCTGGTGCAAACGCGCAAGTGCGCTAGCGATACCGAGATCCTGGATGCGATTGAGCAACGGCATCCAGACGGATGGAGTGACAGCGAGATCGCTTCGGAATTGGGGCGAAGATTGGGCTGTCGTGTGAACCGTCACCGCGTCGGAAGGATTCGACAGAGGCTCGGACTGCCGACCAATCGAGACTCGGAACACTATCGCAAACGGGTTGCCGCGAAGACACGCGACCAATTGACGGCGGCTGGATTGCCGAGCCTGGGCCAGCTGCGTGTCGAGCGATTCAACGAGTGGAAGCGGTCACTTGGATGGCCTACGTCGTTGACGGTTCGCGCCGTCCAGGCCCTGGAACTGTTCTATCAACACGGCCCGATGACGCGGCTGCAGCTCTGCTCGTTGATGGGCATCGATGAAGAGACAGCGCGGCAGGCTCGAACAGAGCCGAAGAGCAACGCGAAAGGCGGGACGGTGCTGGCCGAGCTGCAGCGGGCATCTTTCCTAACACGCCTACCAAAACAAGTTCGCCGTGGACGGGATCGTCGCGGCGGAGTGAAAACCGTTGATCTGTACCTATTGAAACCGGGAGTGGAACCAAATCATGAGCAAAGGCAATCGCGGGTTACGTCTGAGTGAAGTCGACGAGACCGTTCAAACCGAAGCGGACATCACGTCGTGGCAGGCAGGACTGCGTGCGGCGATGTATGACGCGATCACGGAGGAAGATGTCAGCTCGATCGTGAAGCGGCAAGTCGAGAAGGCCAAAGAAGGTGACGCCAAGGCGATCGAGTTTGTGTTCGGCCAGGTGCTTGGGACGAAGCGGGCGGTGACGATTAATCAAACCACCAACCAGGTCGTCACGGATGTCGAGACGGCCGCTCGCATTGCTCGAGGCGAGTAGGTTTGGCGATGGGTGTCAAATCGGATCAGCCTCCCGAGCTGCTGGCGATCGCGGAGTCTCGGGACGCGGAGGATGCGGTTCGCCGTCGGTTGTGCCGTGAGCGGTGTCAGGCGATGGAGGAACGGTTGCGGGACATCGGGTTCGCTCCAGGGACCTCGTATTGGTCCGTGGCGTTGTTGGTCGCGCGTGTGAGCGATGGTTGGCAACCGTTGGTGCGGACGCTGGACAAGTTGGCCAGCGACAAGGCACTGGAAACCAAGTCCACCGACATCCGGTCTCGCCGTCGGATCGTGCGTCGTGCGATCGCGGAATTGGAGAAGTGGGATCTGCTGTCGGTCGAGCGAGAAGATGGTCCCAAACGACGCGCGACGCGGGCCGAAGTGGTGTACACGATCACGCTGAATCGGCCCGTCGTCGTGGGTGAGATCGAGCCGAGAGATGCGGACAACGGGGCGGACAATTGCCCGGACAATACGGCGGACAACGGGGCGGACAATACCCCGGACACTGCCCGGACAGACCCCGGACAAATCGAAAACCACACTATATATCCTCCCTATACCCAAGAACCCTTTGGTCCCCTTTCCCCCTTGGGACACGAGTCGCGAGACACGAGTCGCGAGAGAGGAGGAACGGGGGACCATGAATGTTTGGTAACGGCCGAGCAGCTGGAACCGATCGTAGTGAACATCGCGAGGGCTCTTCGATGGCCCAGTGGTGACTACGAAACCGCTTGGCGAGTCGCGGCGGCATTCGAAGCCGGCGAAGTCAACGAGGCCGACATCGCGACTGCGTGCCGGTTGGCGTCCGAGCGAGCTCGCTCAAGCCCGATGGGCTACTTCCGAACCAAGTTGGCCGAACGTCTCGGAAAAGACCCCGGCGAGATGCGTGCGTTCCTGTCGCGGCATCGGTGTGCCGGCGGGTTTCCGAACGCTCCGCCATCGAAACCCGTGCCGCGTTCGGCGGTGATGGTTCAGCGCTGCCCGAGTGGTGGTGTTGATTTCAACGAACGGCGGAATCGCTTGGTACAAGCTTGTAAGGCAATCGAAGCATGATCATCAAAGAAGCCATCCAGTCAATCGAGCGAGAGCTGAAAGGCGGTTCCTTCACACTGTCAGAGTTGGAAGCACTCAAGCAATTGTTCGACATCGCGCAGGGTCATATTCGCAATGCGTTGCGAGCCGGCGAAGCACGTCAGTCTTCGATGGTGCGGTTGCTCGGTCGTGCAAAGCATCATCCGGATCGTTGGGTTTGCCGAATCGATTACTGCGATGCGCACGGCAAGCGGACGCGGCGGTTGATCAGCCCGACTGCGATGAAGAGCAGCTATGTCTCTGCTCTTGATTGTGGGCGCGAAGAACCGAGGAACTTTCTGTACGAGTCGATCGAGTCTTGCGAACTGGTCGACGCGAATGAAGTGTTGATGGGAACCGAATCGGTGGAGGTGTTGTCATGATCGGTGAGGGTGTGCTACCCGGATCAATCGCGAGGGAGATTCGCGAGACGTTCGACATGGATGGTGTCATCGTGTTCGCATTCGCTAGGCGGTTGGAATCGATGGCATTCGCTGTTGATGGTCGCAGCGGAGAAGACGCGGTCGCAATGCAGTCGGCGGCGGAAGCGTACTTGCAGACGATGCGTCAAGCGATGGAAACGCCTGGCGGTGAAGCGGTCACTGCGATGTGTGAACACAACATGGTTTTGATGTCGGCGGTAAAGCGAGCGGTCGCCTTGTTGGAAGGCGGGGAGGCTTTGGGGATTGCTGGAGCGACGGAGTTGCTCCGCGAAGCGATCGCCGCGACGAAAAGCGAGACCTAGTTGTCGTTCTCGAGCGTCAGGAAATGCACGTTACCGAGTGAGTCACCGGCGGCGATACGTTGACCGCTAACGGCGACGCCGTAAATCGGCGATTCGGCCGCGAACCGAGCAACGATTTTTTGTGTCTCGGTATCCCAAACGAGCAACGTATTGTCCCTCGAGCCGGAGACGATCCGGCGGCCGTCGGGGCTGAACGCTACCGCGTGGACCCAAGCCGAGTGCCCGCTCAGGCTGGCCAGCTCCTGTCCCGTCTCGCTATCCCACAGCTTC
>JBCBOT010000164.1:0-17168 GCA_039821165.1 Planctomycetota bacterium
ACGTCCCGAAGGATGTCCAAGAAACTTGCGGAGGCGAGTCTCTGGGCACGGCGGATCAAGAGCGGCAGCGGGCTGGAGGGTTCGTTGATGTCGTAAAAGTCGCAGACGTCTTCGAGTGCCTTGATGGCTTGTTGACGCGTTGCGATCTTGCCGTTGGCTGGGTAACCGCCGGATGCGACGGGTGCGGCACCCGGCACTGTTGCCTCTCCTGCTTCGGCGACGAACTCGCCCTCGTCGGCGAGAGTGGCATCCGCGGCGGGCTCTTCGACGCCGACTCCGCGGCGTTGCAGCTGCTCGCTGACGATCTTATTCATCTCGACCAGGATGTTTCGCGCCGGCGCGAGACTGACGGCAAACGTGATACCAACGTGTTCAGTGACGCATGTTTCAATCGCCGCCAAGTGATCGGCTGCGGCTTGCGTGGCGTCGGCGATTGACTGGATTTCTTCGATCGCGGAATCCGTGAACGCGGCGTCAATGGTCGCTTTGGACGGGCCGCTTGGCTCGCTGGATGTTTCTTCGTTCGAATCACTGCCCCAATCGTCCGGGTCAGCCGACGATGCCTTTGGCGGGGCTTCCGCGGATTCACTGGCGCGTTCGATTTCACGAAGGCTGAAGCGTCCGACCGCTCGCGATGAAACCAATGGTGCGTCGCGCAGTTCGCGGAGCGTTGTTTCGTCGTCGCAAAGCGTCGTCAGCGTGTTGGTTCGGTACGTCGGATCATCGTTGTCATCGTGATCCAACTCTGGGTGAACCGAGTCCCAGAAATTCTCGACGTAGCCGCGGAGGAGTTCGAGGGTGGCGGCAAACTTGGGAAGACCTTCTTCGTGCAAATAGGCTCGAGCCAGGAACACGACGACCCGCATGTCCTTGGTGCGTTCGAGCAACGATTCGGCGCGTCGCCGGACCTCTTTCCAGTCCGGTTCTTCGGCCGCAACAACGGTGTCACCGTATTGCTGTTCCGGTTTGCCCTGCGCGGCGAGATCCATCTCGCTGAAGTCCGGATCATATTCAAGATCCGGCCCGCAAGCTTCGCCGTCCGCGAATGGGCTCAGGAGTGATTCGAGATCCGAAATGTCCATGTTCGGTTGGGGCTGGGAGTCGATGTGCGAGTCCCAGTCCGTTCCCCCGCACCCGGTGAGCAAACACCTTTGGAATGGAAGCCGACTGGCAAGGACTCTGCCTAAGGTCGTCCGAACTGTAAAACACTCCTAATGAAGTGGCGTCAAACGAACGACAGACTCTTGCGCGTTGTAACGAGGCGCGGTTATCTACAGCGCATGTGCGGGATGTATCGATCGCCGCGCTCGGCCGTCGGCAAACGGCCTCAAAAACATGAGACGAATGCGAATTCGCGGCAAAGAATTTCGGCTGGCACGCGACGCCTCACGGCGTTCACAGTGTTGACAGTCGCCGAATTTAGAAGGACCAGCGGAGGTCCATGCGAATCAGGCTGTCGTACCAGTGTCGACTTGTGACGGCGAAGCCACCATTGATGCCAAAATCGAACATCCCGTAGTCGCCGCCGAAATCACGAACGATCCGCATTCCCGGGTAGATGTTGATGATGTCTTCGCCATCGATACTTGTAATCGCACCGAGAGTCCCGGTTCGCTGCGCATTGAGAACGGACCAACCGACGACTTCGAACGTCGGAAGGATTGCAAACGTGTCGCTGTCATAGAGCAGATTCGCGGCGCCAAACCCGTATCGCAGGATCGGACCGGAAAAGCCGGGCTCGCCGCCGATCGGGAACCACAATTTCAATTCGCTGTGAATCATTGTGCGGTCGGTCCATTGATAGGCGGCTACCACGCCGGGTTCCATGGAAACGTGTCCGTTCCCCCGGCCCGACTTAGCAGTTCCCGTTGCCAATTGATTTCGCAGCACCTGTGTCAATCGAAACCGTTCGCCATCGACCATGACAGTTTTGGTCGTGAGAATGAGATCGCCCAGACCGCCGGTGTTTTCAAGTTCTGTCGGGTTGATGAACCGCAGCGGAAGTTCGGTCGTCGCGGAGAATTTAGGGCCGCCGACTTCGATTGCGAGCCGGAGATCTTGGTAGTCGACGGACGACTCCGTTGGCACCGTCAGCGAGGGGCCCTTACCGCCGAGTCTTGACCAGAAGAATTCGGCTCGATCGGGAAATTCCCAATCATATCCCGCTTCGAGGCGAAATCGAATGTTGTTCGATGGCTTGGCGGCGTCCATCTCAAAGAGCGCGAATGGGAGACGTTCTGCGCCGACGCCGACATCGCGTCCCCGCTGCGTGTTCAAGTAGCGAGCGAATTGCTGTTCGAGCCGGTTCAGCGGGCGGCCACGTTGCCGAAACTTGTTGGCACGAGCGTGCAACGACTGTGGGATCCACGCTCGACGAGTGGTTCTTTCAGGTGCCGATGCAACAGCGATCCGTTGCTCATCGACGGCGACTGTTTCCGTCGGTGCAGTGAAAACTGACCTTGGCATGGAGGGCGCGATGACTTCCTCGGTATCGGCCAGCCTGACATCGGGTCTTAGGATGGCGAGTCCGTCAGAGCCGCGGGTCGGAATCGCCGGTTGAAAGAGTATTTTCGGGCGATCGACCGAGGGATCGAACAGGAGCTTTCTTAGCTCGGGAGTCAAAACATCTTCGATCGGATCGGACTCTCCAGGGAGGCCAAGCGGGTCCGGCAGCACTTCTTGCGAGGAAGTCGGAACTGGAAGGATCTCCGTTGCCGTCGTCGGAACGGCTGTGTCCGAATCGGCATTGCCGGGCAATTGAGCCTGCGTTGGATGCGATCCCAGCAACAGGCTGATGCCGATTGTGAGAAGGGATCGTTTGAAGGACGCAGTGTATTTCACGGTGTCAGGCTCAGGAGTCAATCACGTTTTATGAAACGTCTTGTTTCACGGCTCTGCGGTGTCCGACCAATTGAATCGGTGCTTTCCGGATATATCGGTTGTTTGCGGCGTGCCGGTCACGAAATCTAGGTAAGGCTCGCCGGTTATCAGCGAGCCTGCGCCCTGTTTTCGATAGTTTCGACTTGGACAAGCGACTGAAACATTCCGTTTGGTCGATGGAGAGCGTGAGCGCCCTCCCTGCGCACCCATCCATCCCTTCCCGCGTGCGAGGCTCCGGTCGCATGATCCATCCACCTGTTCACTGGTACCAAGGACTGTTCGTTCGGCCGCAGCATTTGCAGGCTGCGGATCGGCACTGGCAAGAGTTCACTCACACGTCGGAGAGCTGGGACCATCCTTACAACTACGGGTTGAGATCGTTCAGCTACAGCCGAGATGCCTTGGCGAGCGGGCGACTCCGTGTCGAGGAGTTGGACGCCCGGCTTCGAGACGGGACGCTCGTCTGCCTGGAATCCGGACGCGATCTTGAAATCGATCTGAAAGAGGCGTTCGAGTCCCAGGCTGCGGCCGACGCCGACAACACATTGATGGTTTATGTCGGTGTCCCAAAGTTGAATCTTGGTGGGACAAACATTGGCACCAACTCCAACTCGTTCGCGCGATTCGATCGGGTCGAGACCCATGTTGCTGACGAGAACGGCCAAGCAGGTGGGCAGCCGATCGAGTTCCGAAAACTGAACACGCGGTTGTTGATCGGCGAGGACACCGCCGGCTATGAAGTGCTGCCGATCGCAAGAATACGCAGCGCGAGCGAACGCGACGTTCACCCGCATTTTGACGATCAATACATTCCGCCGATTCTCTCGACGCAGTCTTGGCCCTATTTGCGGCGGCAATACATCCAGGGTATCCGCGACGTGATCAGCGGAAACATGGACACGTTGAGCGAACCGGTTCGACAGCTGAATGTCGGCAAGCACAGCCTTGAGCCCGCGGAGTCGGGACGCGTGTCGATGCTCGATCGCTTAAACGAAGCCTACAGCACACTCGACGTGATGGGACCCGCGTTGGGCGTGCATCCTTTCACGGCCTACACCGAGTTGGCGAGAATCCTCGGACGTCTGTCGATCTTCAGCTCCGAAAGGCGGGCTGTCGAAGTCGAACCCTACGACCACGACAACCTTGGATTCATTTTCGCCGACATTCGCGAGAAGATTCTCGGCTTGCTGTACGCCACACAATTCGACGAGTACTTGCGAGCGAACTTTGAAGGCCATGGTTCGACGATGATCGCGCAGCTCGGCCCGGAATGGTTCGATCCAGGGTGGGAATGGTACCTCGGCGTGGAGCGAGGCGGTGCCAGCGAGTCGGCGTTGCTGGAATTGATCGAACACTCACCGGAGTGGTACTGGGTGTTCGCGAGTGCGGAACGTGTCGAGCACTATTTTCACATTCGCCAAAACGGGTTGAAGCGAGAGATTGTCGACACGACGATTCCCGACCTGCCTTCGCGGCAATATTGGACGTACTACAAGATTTCGCAGGACGAATACGAATCACCGGCTTGGGCCGAGATTCGACGCACTCAGTCGATTGCGATGAGAGTCCGCAACTTTGAGGACCTCAACGGTGCGCGTCACTTGGACGTTGCGCTTCCCGACGCGAACCGCGCGCGTCTTCGATTCGCCTTGTTCGCTATCCGCAGCTAGATCATGACACCGAGATTCGCCGACGCTGTCGACCCCATCATGATCCATGCGTTCTCCTTGATGCAACGCATCGATGGCGGTATGGAGGTCTCGGCGGCGGAAGAAAAACGAACGCTTGAGAGTCTCTTCCAGCAAGCGGATAAGCGACTCGACGGGTTTTCTGATGATTGGCATCTCGCCAAGTACGCGTTGGCCAGTTGGATCGACGAGATGTTGGTCGATGCGCACATTTGGAAAGGCCAAGACTGGTGGCGTGACAACGTTCTTGAGTGGTCACTCTTTCAATCAAGACGCTGCAACGATCTGTTCTATGTCAACGCGAATCAGGCCTTAAAGTCGGGTTCCGATGACGCACTCCAATTGATCTATGTCTGTGTCATGCTCGGTTTTCGAGGTCTCTACCGAGACGAGAAGCTCAATCGAATGCTGATCGAAAAGCATGGGTTGGCGGCTTCCCTTCCGAAGTGGACCGATGAATACGGCAATGTGGTGGGGCAGGCGCGACAGAGATGGAATGAGGCGACTGCGGCGCAAGAATGTGAACGCGAGATTCGACCGGCGATGCCGTTGTGGTCACGAGCACAGCTCGTTTGGCCTTGGCTCGTTTCGATCCTTTTGGCCGGTGCATTAACCCTTGCGATGGTGCGTCAATAGGACGAGATGGAGGGAATCATGGCAGACCAAGCAAAAGAGGCGGACGCACCCACACGAAAGAAGAAACCGTGGCGTCGTCGTGTGTTGCCTCAGACGTCGGCGGGAAAAGCTTCGTCGTTTGCTGCGATCGCACTGCTTTCCCTCTTGATTGTGGTCTGGCTGCTGAGACTCTTTGGTCCCGACGGAGTCAACGTTGTCCATGGAATCGGATTGCTTCACGCGTTTGGGGAAATTGCGCTGGCGGCGTTGATTCCGATGGTTCTGTACTGGGGCCTCCGGCGTTGGAATCAATCGACCGAGGGACAATTCCCGGACATCGACCGGGCATGGGAAGCGGGAATCGCCGCTTTGGAAGCGAAGGGCATTTCGACGAAAGACTATCCCATCTTCTTGATACTTGGGTCATCCGATGAAGAGGATGAACGAGGGTTGATGGAGGCACTCGATTCACCGCTGCTAATCCACGGCGTTCCGGAATCGAACGGTGTTGCTCACGCACTGAAGTGGTACGTGAGTTCCGAGGCGCTGTATTTGTTTTGTTCCGGGGCAAGTTCACTGAGCGTGCTGATGAACCGAATGAAGGGTCGTTCGGTGCAGCGTCCACGCGTTATGAGAGTAGGAGACGTTGCGTCCCGGGGCGAACAGTTGTTGCCAACCCCGAAAACGCGTCCATTGCCGAAGGTCGAACGATCCTCCGTCGGCGCTGGAGACTCGGTATCCACGAGTTCTCCTCGGAACGAAACGAAGTCGCCTCCCCCACCACGTCCGCGTGAGCCGCAGAGTTCCAGCCAAGGCTACCTGGGTACGATCCAACAACATTCACTTGACCCGGTGGCATCGCCCGCGCGCATGTCTCCCATGAAGGCACCGCCGAGTGAATCGCCGAGTCCGGCGGCACGAACGAGTCGCATGAAAGCGCCGCCGTCAACGGATGACTCGCTACGACCAGCCGCACGCCACGACGGGACGCTGATGTTCAATCAGACGATCGGCGCCGAGGTGGAACCGAACCGTTCGAAAACGCCGACCGCGACGATTGAACAATCGTCGCCCCAGGCCGACCCGCGACGGGTCGCGGCGGCACCCAAGACGTCAAGCGTTTCCGTTCCACTCGTTAGCGCGACAAAGAAGATCGCGTTGCCCGACGCACTGGATACGTCCGATCAGCTTGAGCGACTCAAGTACGTTTGCCGCCTTTTGAAGAAACGCCGGCAGCCGCTTTGCGGGGTCAATGGCACGGTGACACTGCTCCCATTCGAGTTGTCACAGGTTGGACCGTTGCAGTTGGCCGCCATCGCGCAATCCGCGCGGAACGACGTCACAACGATCCAAAAGACGCTTGGTGTGCATTCGCCGGTTACCGCACTCTTGGTCGGGCTCGAACGGGAAGCGGGGTTCATCGAATTGGTGCGACGTCTCGGTGACGATCTTTTGTCTCGGCGACTTGGTGGTCGGTTTGACCTCCGCAGTCGTCCCACGCCCAACGAGCTGAATACACATAGCGATCGGCTGTGCGACGCCTTCGAAGACTGGGTGCACCGATTGTTTAGTCGTGAAGATGGGTTGGCCCAGCAGCGCGGCAATCGCAAACTCTATTCATTGACTTGTCGCATTCGACACGAACTGAAACCGAGACTTCGAATCGTACTTGGCCAGGCGTTCGGCTGTGATTCAACGCAGTCTGATGCTGCCAATGACGATTCGCTGTTCTTCAGCGGGTGCTACTTCGCCGGGAGCGGCGTTGAAACTGGACAGCCCGCGTTCGTCAAAGGTGTCTTGAGAGACAAGTTGATCGAGGAGCAGTCCAAGGTCCAATGGTCTCGCGACATGCTGAAACGGGATCGTCTTGTTCGAGTCTCGCGCATCGCTGGTTGGCTGCTCGCGCTGTTGCTGTTGATCGCATTGATCGCGCGATTGTGGTTCCGCTGATCGGATGATCTAGAAGTTGCGATCGGAGGGCGAAGCTACCGCCGCTTCGAGAGCCGCTTCGACGGCTTGAGTCGCCTCCTCAAGCACGACTTCTTCGAGTGCGGATAGATCGGACGCGTCTGAGGCAGTCTCAACAGACTCCAACGAAGCCGCGTCGCTACTCACAATGGCCTCGTTTGCACCAACGTCGTTGTGTTCTCTTCCGTGTTGATCGGATGCCGTTCGTCGCAACGAGGGGAGGCTGGATTGGAGTGTTTTCCACCCATCGCTGAGCTTGGTGCGCAGGTAGCGGTGCGACGGGCGTGTGGGCACCGCCAGCTGAGAGTCCGCGAGGTGAATGTTGTAGTACTCGAGTAGCGAGCCGGTTTCAAAATTCAGATTCTTGGTCGCCAACCCGTACTGGATCTTTGCCCGGATTGCCGCGGTCGATGCGTCGCCGAGTCGCTGTTCGGCGTCAAGCAGCGCGTTGTAATTGAAGGAGCGGCGCTCTTTCTGTGACTTGCTAACGAGAATGCTGTAGTGCTCTTGTGCCGCATTCTTGCGGTTCAGCGCGGATCGAAGCACGGTGTAGGCTCGATCGCTTTCGCCGAGTGCATTGCTGACCCCGTATAAGACTTGACGTTGCAATTCCTCGAGTAGCGACTGATCTCGGGCCAGTCGAAGCTGGGCATTTCGAACGGCCGCCGAAGCCTGACGAAATCCGACGGGGTAAGCAACGCTCATGCCCATCAGAAATTCGTGCGTGTCGGATTCCACCTCGGTACCACTATCCAGGATGTTGCGGTCGAACAGGCTGTTCCCCAGTCCGCGATACCGATAGCGGCCGATCGCGTCGAGTTGAGGCAAGAGGAAATTCTTGCTGGCTGCAAGTTCATGGCGGCGACGTTCGACGGTCAGCCGCTGTTGCCGCAATTCGGTTCGTCGCGTGACCGCGTTACTCGCCAAATTGTTCCAGTCATAGGTGGTCGGCGCAATGGTGGGCTCGCTTGTGGTGCGGATCAAACGACCATCATTGATCGGCAGCCCCATGATCATTCTTAGTCGTCGTTCATTGGTGTAAACACCTCCGTTGCCCTGAAACGTTCCACCGCCACTTCCGTTGAACGAACGGGTGCCGATAACGAGTCGTCCCGCGAGTGCGTTTTGCACGTCTTGCTCGAATCGAAAGTACTGTTCACGAGCCTGGGCGACTTTGTCTTCTTCAGCTCCCGCTAATCCCTCACGCTGTCTTGCGCTCAATAACTGGTATGTGTTGAGCGTTCGGTCGCGTGCGTCTCGTTTGACTTCCAAGTCTTTGTAGGCGAAGAAGAGGTCCCAGTAAGCGTTTTCGACGTCGCTCAGAAAATCACGCAAAGCGATCTCAAGCTGCGCGATGGTGATGTCCGCATTCAATCGTGCGATGACGACTCCGTTGTAGACTCCCGGAGTGGCATTGGGGCCGGCGACCCGGTTGAACATCACGCCACGGCCTTGCAGGAGCGGGTGCCGAACTTCTCCCTCCAAGTTCCACGCCCACGCGCGTCCTTCAATGATGTTGCGGTCGGCGTTGTTGAGGTCCGCATCGAAGTTGTGTCGCAGGGTAAAAATCGTGCCGGCTGCCGTCTGTTTGCTCAGACTGGTCTCGAGCTTGGTGAGGTACTGACGGAAAAAGTTTGTTCCCTGGCCGGCGAATTCGTTGTTCAAAACGCGATCATTGTCTTCGACCAAAAGGTCTCCCTGCAGCTGTGCGTCAAACGCGCTCAACGCGGCCTCAATTCCCGAGGTCGGGTCGGTGACTTGGATGGCAGGCTCATAGATCGTGGGTGTCACGCCGGGGGTTTGAACGACGCGGGCGCCCAGGGTTCGGAGCACGGTACTATTGGCGAGTGCGATCTGAACGGCTTCGTCGAGTGTCAGGTCCCATGGTTGAGGCGCCCCGTTATCGGAGGACCCACGAAGCGAGAAAGGCGAAAGTTCCGTCGCGCTCGATTCATAGGCGACGGGCTGAACCGCCGTCGGTTGAGGAGCCTCGCTAGTACTCACGGGTACTGCATTTCGGCCCGCCACGAATTCAGCCAACTCCGAGTTACGGCTCGTTTCCGTCGTGGAACAACCGACAACGACGATCAATAAGATCGCGATGGCTAAGCGAAGCGACTGGGCTGTCCACGACGACATCGGTTTTCAGTCTGTTTCCATGGCGTTTGCGTCATCAATCCTGCTACGATCCCGCTTCTGTTGGATCGTCATTCCGCGATTCGGAATAGATTCCGTTTCCGATAAAGAACGCGTTTCCAGCAAATTCAGCACAACTCCCCAGGTTTAACACTCTGTCGCGAGGTTCAAAGGATTGACCGGTCGCGCCGAAGCTCCCTCCCAAAGCGATGGATGGAGCGATATAGAAGCGTTTTTATCCGATGTTTCGGAGCTCTCAAAAGCTCCGACGACGCTTGACCAGTTTGCGGACGTGACGTTGCAACGAACGGTCGAGCTTTTGGAAGCAATTGCGGGGTCGGTTTGGCTAGCAAATCACGCCGGTGAGTTTCGGCCGCTCTCGGAGTCCGTTTCCGACGCTGCGCCCGCTTCCTTGCTGTCAAATCGAGGTGTTGAGCACGATCGATTTTTGCGTGAGACCATCGAGCTGGGGCGATCGCGCTGGGAACCGATCGAAGGGCTTGATGAGGAACTTGTGCGGGTCGCAGCTCCGTGTCGATTGGACGATCAGTCCTACGGTGTCATCGAGGTCGTCCAACGTGCCGACATCGGCGAGCGGGCTCTGTCTGGGAATGAAAAACTACTGACGTTGGTGGGGCAATTGACGGAGTCGTTTCACCGTCATCAGCGTGAGCGTGAGTTTGGCCAAACGGAAGACCTTTACCAACAGCGCGAGACATTTGTTCGCCGTATCCATGCCGGATTGCGACTCGGCCCGACGGCGTATCGGGTTGTCAACGAGGCGCGGCATCTCGTGGGGTGCGATCGAATCAGCCTTGCCGTGCCGCGCCGTGGTGGCTTTGACGTGGTGGCGATTAGTGGAATCGACGAGATCGATCCGAAGAGTGAATTGGTTGCTTCGATGCGTTCACTGGCGCAGGTGGTGGCCACTTCAGGACAGTGGCTTCAATTTCGGGGCGATACCGACGAACTGCCGCCTCAGATTCAGGACGCGGTGCTCGACTTCGTTGATCTTGCTCACGCAAGCACGGTCGACGTTGTTCCACTCGATGCTTCCGATGGGGAAACAGATTCGGACACCGTTGGTGTTTTGATATTCGAGCGCTACCGGGAGGAGCTTGACGATGGTTTTGAGGATCGCGTGACGACCATCGCCTCGCTGTCTGCCGGTGCAATTCGCAACGCACTCGAGCATGAGACCCTTCCGTTTTTGGGAGTCTCGCAGTCCATTCGTCGTTGCACCCGCGCGATCGAAACCCGTCGTCGGCGAGCATTGGTGTCCTTGGTCGGATTGGTAATGCTCGGGGTGATTTTCTACTTTGTACCCGTCGAATTTTTCGTTCGATGCGATGGTCGCGTGGTGGCTCTTTCGCAGCGACATTTGTTTGCACCGATGGATGCCGAGGTCGTCGAACTCAAGTGTCGACCGGATCAATCGGTCGATGACGGCCAAGTGTTGGTACGGCTGCGTAGTCGTGACCTTGAGATCGAACTGGAACGTTCATTGGGTGAGTCTCAAACGGTCGAAAAGAAGCTGCTCGCAATCGATTTGGCGCGATTGGAGTCGGTCCGCGATGGTGGTACCGAGCGGATCCCAGGCCAATTGGCTGCCGAGGAACAAGAGCTGAGACAGCGTTTGGAAAGCTTGGCGAAACAAATTGACTTGCTTCGCCAACAGCAGGAGCAATTAACGATTCGCAGTCCGCTCGACGGTTACGTGATGACATGGGACCCCGAAGGGCTGTTGACCAATCGTCCTGTTCAGCGCGGACAGCGGATGCTTTCAGTTGCGGACCTGTCGGGAGACTATCGCGTTGAACTCGATGTTCCGATACGCAGGACCGGTCATGTCACTCTTGCGAGTCGTTCCTCTGAAGAACCGATTGCCGTCCAGTTCTCGCTCGTGAATGGAGTGAGCCGTGTGTTCCATGGAGAGGTCAAGGAACTGGCGGGGCGTATCGATATCAATGATGCGGACGATCTTTCAATGCGGGTGTCGGTCGCGGTGCCGCCCGGTGCGGTCGAGTGGTTTCGTCCCGGTGCAAAGGTTCGGGCCAAGATCGATTGTGGTACGCGATCGTTGGGGTTTGTTTGGTTTCACGAAATTGTTGACACGATCAAGCAGTGGATTTTGCTATGACTCGAAACTGTCAAACGTTCGGTTTTCGTCATCGCTCGGCTGGCCGAGGCGCCGTCGTTGCACTCGCGATGCTCCTGTTTGCGACAAACGGGACGTGTGAGGAGATCGAATTGAAGGACCTGGTGGTTCGGCTTGTCGATGATGTCGAGGTGCCGGCTCGCGCTATCGGGGCGCTTTCGAAAATCACGGTGAAAGAGGGAAGTGTGGTCACCAAGGGACAGCTCCTTGGACAGATCGATGACACCGAATCACGGCTTGAGCTTGAGCGGGCCAAATTGGAAACAGAGATCGCGTCGCGGGAATCGAGAGACGATGTTGCTGTGCGTTCGGCACTAAAAAGTCTGCGATACGCGACCGCCGAATTCCAGAGGCTGCAGCGAGCGAAAGAAGATCAGTTCGCAGCTGTGTCCGAATCAGAGCTTGAAAAGGCACAGCTGGATGCGGAGCACGCCCAGCTCGAGATCGAGAAAGGGAAGAGTGAGCTTGCGACGGCAGGTGTGCGGCTGAGTTTGAGTCGCAGCAAGCAGCAATTGGCGCAGCGCGCCGTCGACGTTCGGCAAATTCTCGCGCCTCAAAACGGAGTCGTGCTCGAGATCAAACATCAGGCGGGGGAATGGGTCACGCCGGGCGAGACGATTTTTCGTGTTGTTGATACGAAACGCTTGCGTATCGAAGGATTCGTATCGGCGTTGAAGTTGGAGGGCATTCGTCAGGGGCAGTCCGTGGTCGTTCGACCTGTGGGGAGTCCGAAGAGTATTGAAGGCACGATTACCTTCCTGAGCCCCGAAGTGGATTTAGCGGGAAAGGCGCTCGTGGTTGCGGAGATTTCGAATGAAGGCGGCGAAGTTCGTCCGGGTACCCGAGCGGACATGATCCTCAGCAAGAAGAGTAAGTGAGTGGCATGGGAGACAATGCCTCCGAGCGTTCGGCCGCAAGCAAGTCCTCGGCGCCTCGTCATCGAGGCGATCTTGAGGTTTATCCGCAGCGTCGTCGTGGGAGCAATGTTTGGGTGATCAAGGACCCCATTTCCCTTCGCTATTTTCAGTTTTCGGAAAATGAGTTTGCGATTTTTCGGTGGCTCGATGGTACTCGCCGGCTCCAGGAGGTGATGGCGCTTCACCGAGGTCGATTCTCGCCGGCAAGGCTGACGCTCGGTCAGCTTCGCGGTTTCGTGGCGACGCTGTATCGACGAGGGCTCCTAATTCCTGCTTCAAGTGGGCAATCCGAGGCGCTCTGGCTGCGAAGTGAGAAAGCGCGTCGCGGTCGGCGGTTTCAGGCGTGGGCGAACCCTTTGGCCGTGCGTTTGCCGGGAATCGATCCAAGCTTTTTGGTTGAAAGGCTGTATTCGGTTATTGCCTTTTGTTTTACCCGCTCTTTCTTGTCGTTTGTTCTCGTCTTTGTCCTTGCAGCAATTGTGATTTTGGCAACCAGCGCAGAGATGTTGGTGTCTCGTTTGCCGTCTATCAACGCGTTCTTCAACCCGTTCAACCTCATGCTCTTGTCGGTGGCCATCGCGTTCACGAAGTTGCTTCACGAGTTGGGGCACGCGCTGACGGCGCGTCATTTCGGGGCGCGCTGTCAAGAAATGGGGTTAATGCTTCTGGTTTTTACTCCATGCTTGTACTGTGATGTCACCGACGGGTGGAAGTTACCGAGTCGTCTCCACCGCGTCGCGATTTCGGCAGCGGGAATCCTCGTGGAAGTGGTGCTTGCCAGCGTCTGTGGATTGCTTTGGTGTGTCACGGAGCCGGGGCCGTTCCATTCGATGTTGTTCAACATCATGGTGGTCTGTTCGGTCGGAACGGTGTTGATCAATGCGAATCCGTTGTTGCGATACGATGGGTACTACATTCTGTCGGACGTTTTGGATCGGCCGAACCTCTGGCAAACATCGCGGCGAGAACTCAATCAATTCATCCAACGTGTTGTCGGGCTCGCGAAGATCGATCGTTCGGGTTCGAAACCAACGACGGACCGTCTGCAGCTTGCCTACGCGATCGCATCGAGCGTGTATCGTGTGATTGTTCTGCTTACGGTCGGATGGTTCGTTCTGCAAGTCTGTTCCCAATACGGTATCACGGTTATCGGCTATGGGATGGTGCTCATGGTCGCAGGCGGTGTTTTGGGCCCTCCGAGCTATCGCGTTGTCGACTCGATGCGCGATCCGACACTTCGAAAGAGACTGCACAGACCGAGATTTCTTCTGTCGTTATGCGTGGCTGCCGGGGGCCTCTTGTTTGCTTCGTTCGTTCCGCTTCCGTCTCGCGTCAACGCTGCCGCAAGGATTCGACCTCTCGACGCTCGCAAGGTTTATGTCTCAGTGCCCGGGACCCTTGTGGAGTCGATCCGGCCTGGAGAGCGTGTGCATGAGGGACAGCAACTTGCGCGGCTGGAGAATTTGCAAGTCGAACGCGAGCTTCACGAAGTGCGTTCTAAAGCGGCGCTACAGCAAGCCCGTCTGTTGCACTTGCAATCACTGCGGAACGAAAGTGAGGCGTTGGCTGCACAGATTCCAGCGGCCGAACAGCAATTGATCGAACTGAGGAGCGAGGTAGAGCAACTCGAAAAGGATCGAGAGGCTCTTATCTTGCGAGCACCTCTTGATGGGAGAGTGCTCGAACCTTCTGCGTTACCAAGGTCCGAGCGTGAGTACCCGGAGTTGGCGTTTTGGGAGGGGACTCCGCTCGATCGATGCAATCTTGGGGCGTTCCTCACTCGCCAGACTCTACTGTGCTCCGTTAATCCTTCTGACCGGGTCGAAGCGGAGTTATACGTGGACCAATTCGACGTGGGGCGTGTTCAAGAGGGGCAATACGTTCGTTTATGTGTAGAAAGTCACGGCGGTCGTTTTCTCGAAGGCGAGGTGATCCGAATCTCACGCACGGTCGCGGACCGGATTCCCAACGAGTTAGTGGCTGGCAAACGAATTGCGCCCGAAGCAAATCGGGCCAAACCGGAAACGCCTATGTATCGGGTGCTCGTGAGGTTGGATTCCACCGAGGCGCCGTTGATCCCGGGAGCAACGGCGCAGGCGAAGGTTTCGGTTACGAGTCAGACGTTGGCCGCCCAGTTGTTTCGACTGCTGAAACGCACGTTTCGGCTGTCATCGCTTTAGACGTCGGTTCAAATAGGGTTCTCGGAATCCGCTTCGGTGACGTTGCCACGGTGGATCAAGCGTCAAGCTGATGGGAAACGAACTCGTTTTCCAGAGCATATGGAAGCTTGAGTGTGCGGCCGGCCAGCGTTTGGTGCATTTGATCGTTCGTCCATAGCGTTCGAGGTAGGGATCCTCGAAGTGAAGCGGTCGGTGATAAAAGGATGCCCCGCGAATGAAGTCGCTCAACGCATAGTCGACGCGGTAGGTTTGATTCCAAGTTGCGATTGGATCGGCGTGTTGCAGTTGACTTGTGTCTGAGGGAAGGCGGGAGGAATCAATCAACTCTCGGTCGGGGCCAAGCGAGCGGGGGCGAATGTCCAGCCAAGGCTCGGTTGTTTGTGGCGCAGTCGGTGCCGGTTCGCGGAGGGCCGGTGGTTGTGCCGGAGCTGAGAGCGTTTCAACGCTCACCATGGGTGGTTGCGTGTCCTGAGAGGGGGCTGGCAGTGCGAGCGTTTCTTCTAGCACTTGCCCTGCGGACGGCAACGCAATCGTCGTAGCCGGACCGCCCAGTTCGCCGGGTGTGTTTTGGGCAAGCAGTTCCGCGATCGAGGATGCGTCTTCCGCGCTTGCCGGGTTCCAAGTCAGACCAGCGATAAGCAGGAGTGCCAAAGGCGTGATGCACATCAAACGGTTCTGGCAACCGCGCGACGCGCGCTCGAGACCCGCGTGATTGAGACTGGTGACGTGATTCGGTTCACCGTTGTACAGGCGGCAATTCAGCATCTTCGATATCCGTATCGTTTGGCTGGATCAGTAGGTTGTCGTATCAGGTGGCTTCGGTCATCGCCGCTCGAACCCGCTGCTTTTTGCGGCGCGCAATTGAGATGCTCAAGACCGCTACATCCCGGTCAATTGCGATACCTCGGTCGAATTCGATTTCATCGATCGTGTCAAAGGGCAAAGGTTGGGAGAAATGACCACACGATTCCGAAAGTGACCGAGAGGTCCGCGCGCTCGGTCGCGCAACGGTTTCGAGCTGAGGCCTCTCCAAGGCTTGTTCCACTACGAACACCTGAATCGGTCGCTCCATCATTTCGGTTTGAACCGTTGATGGAGGACTGCCCTCCCAACATCGTCCTATGTCGCATCGATCGCTATCCCGCTGGCTCAGCGCGCTCATCCGACCATTTCGCCGTCGTCAACGCTTCCAACGAAGGCGTGATGAGGCGGTCGAGCTATGCGTCATGGAGCTTGAGACTCGAAGAGTCCTCAACGGCGATGGAGCATTTGCCGAAATCGTCGTTGACGCCGGTGAACAGGGTGATGACGGTCAGTCCGATCTTTTTGAGATCGATGTCGAAGCCGGTCGGGTGACCATTTCCGTGAACGGCGAAGTGGTGAATCAAACCAACGCCAACGAAATCAGCCAGGTCCGCGTCATCGGGTCCACGGACAACGATCAGATCCGAGTGGATTTCGCCGATCGAGCAGATGCCGATTTCGATATCAATATCGATGGCCGATCCGGTGATGATTCGCTGACGATCGGTGGCCAGGATCGGTTCCAATCGTTGATTCACTTGATTCAACAGCCGACGTCCGGCACGGTGACGGCCCAGGGAGCGACAAATGAAATTTCGATCGAGTATCGCGACTTGGAAGCGATCGAACAGGAACTGGACTCGGCACAGGTCCTGATTGATTTATCCCAGTCAGATGCGGATGCGCTGCTGGAGTTGGGGGCGAGTTCGCGACTCGAGGTGTTCAGTGATCAAGCCGCAATGGGACTGTCTTTCCGGACTCCCGATGACATCCTGATTGTCGAAACCGGTGGTGAAGGTGCCTTCCACGAGAATCGACTCGAAGTGATTGGAGACGGTTCCGGGGCGGGTCTTATGCGGGACTTTCTTATCCAAGGAGATGAACTCGACGACGTTCGCGTGACAGGGGAAATCGTCTTTGACGGCGACTCGTTTGGCATCTCGGCAGGAGAGATTGACTGGAACGCACGCCTGGACGCTATCGATGCGCACATCGAACTGGCCGCAAGCGAGTCTCTTGAACTCGACGGGTCCTCAGTGCTTGCCAATCAGCGTGGCGAGATTGAACTCACCGCGCAGTCGATTCGCCATGACGGTGAGATCATTGCGAACGGTGGTCGCGTACTGCTCGATAGCGGCGACACAGGAACAACGCTGGTCAATGGTTTGATTGATGCGTCATCTGTGGTCGACACCGAAGTCGGAGGCGAGATCAGGCTGTTGGGGATGCACGTCGGATTGCTGGAACAGGCCGTGATTGATGTGTCGGGTTCTGCTGGCGGGGGAACGGCGCTGATCGGTGGCGACTATCAGGGGGAGAACAGTGAGGTCCGCAATGCCGAGCGAACGTATGTGAGCGCCCATGCGGTCGTCATGGCAGATGCGATCGTCAGTGGCGACGGCGGGCGAGTCATCTTTTGGGCGAATCAGTGGACGCGGTTCGCAGGAACGGTGTCCGCACGCGGGGGAGCGACTTCCGGTTCCGGCGGGTTTGTGGAAGTCTCTGGGAAGCAGTCACTTGATTACCGAGGCACCGCCGATCTGAGTGCCCCGAACGGTGAGATCGGGTTGCTGTTTCTTGATCCGCAAAACATCGTCATTGC
>JBCBOT010000165.1:0-17080 GCA_039821165.1 Planctomycetota bacterium
GGCCTACGGTCGACACTGGTTGACGAAGATGACATTGAATTAGGCGGTCAACGACCGATGCGGGTGTATCTCGACGGGCTTGACGAAGTCCCAAATATACAGTGGCGACAGAGAATAGTTGAAATCGCATTTTCCGGCATACGGCAATTCGATAATCTTAGTGTCGTCTTGACGGCTCGTGACTACGTTTTAGAGCCTTGGTTAAGCTGGTTGCCGAGAGTGCATCTGAGTGGTCTCGACAACGACGAAATCGCGGAATTGGCGGGGAAATGGTTGGTCGGTAAGGATGGGGGGCTGCAGTCTTTTCTCAAATTGTTGGGTTCCAACAGTTCTTTGAGGCAGCTTATGTCGTCTCCACTGCTAGCCACAATCACAATTCTGGTGTTCCGCAAAAAGCGTCAACTACCTGCGAACAGAGCTCAGCTCTATAACATGTTTGTGGATCTGCTTTGCGGCGGTTGGGACCTCGCGAAAGGGGTCTTGAGAGCTTCAAGATTCAGCGTCGATGTAAAACTCGCAGTCCTCGGAGAACTCGCGCAGTCAATACACAGCGAAGGGGTACGGCAGTTTCGTCAAGGGCATCTGGAAAAAGCAATTGCGCAGACATTTCCGCGACTCGTCGAAAAGACGCAGGATATCCAGGATGAACTTCTGGTCGACGGACTGATAATTCGTGAGGCGCATGTGCTGCAGTTTCGCCATCACTCTTTTCAGGAATATTTCACAGCCAAAGATCTTGTCCACAGCCTGAAGCCATTGAAGCTCCAGAAAGCGGTTATTTCATTCTTTGAGACCGGAGACTGGTGGGATGAGGTAGTTCGGATTTATGTTGAACTTTGTGGCAAACCCAAGGAGCTGGCGAGATTTCTCTTCGACGACCCGAAAGTTAGTCAGAGAATTAATACAAGCAAGCTTCAACGGCTTCTCGTGACGATAGATCGAACGTATCCTGAAGCGAAGATAAGTGATGTCGCTTGGTTTCCCGAAGGAGCACGGTAGTTGCGGCAGGGAATTCCGATTGGTGTGCGAGTCGAACGTTATTGGACACCGAAGCGAGAAACCAATTCGTGAAATACACTGAGGTTGCATCGTCCGCCAGCTCCGAGACGTGATCGCGATCTGCGTCGGCGATTACACCGACGCAGACCGCGGGCAAGTGCCCTCGGTGTCCAGGACCGACCGCAGTCCGCGTTGTGGAAAACCTGAACGGGATTGTCCAATCGCTGCGGGCACTCGCGCTATGTTAGGGCGACAGTCAATATTCTTATCCGCACGCTTTAGTGGCGTTCAATCTCAATCGCGAGTGCGCCTCGAACGTCGCGAAAAGAGGGCTGTCGACACTACTATCGAAAGGAATCCCGCTGCCGTCGATGGCTCGGGAACGGCAGCGGTTCCGGTCAGCTGCATTCGAAAATTCCCTAGCTTGGAATCAACGTCACCCGCGAGGACGCCCCGCCGCACGTTGTAACCAACAAAAATAGGGTCAGCGGTCAACGAGGTGTCGATCTTCTGCCCACCAGTACCCGCAGCCCCCGGCGCGCGCGAGAAATCACCTATGCGAAAGAACTGCAACAATCCCTGTGACACTCCAACGCCGGGTTCCACGAACCGTGAGTTTGGTGGGACGTAGTAAGTTCCTGATTGAAAAAGGGATGCAGCGAATGTGACGGGACTATCGATGAATACCGACGCGTCAAACCTTATCGTCTCTAAGGTCCCGTGCACAGACGGGTCCCAGAACGCGTTAGTTTTATGGTGACCGACATCAAATGTAAAGCCACCGGGGCCATCGATATCAGTGAGCAGAGCTTCAGTGTTGACGAAACGCGAGTCGACCAAACGAATTCGGGTGTTTCCTATCTTATTGCCCGACAGCAGACTTGCATCCCAAGAACTCGGACGCATGTCTCGGTCGTTGATCATCAGAATTGTGCCTGCGGTGGCGTCTAGGCACACACCGCCAACTAGAACCAACGCAAAGAAGAAACGCGACGACATAGTAAAGCTCCATGGTCGTGATGTGTTGGGCGTGTCGTAGTCCCAACGAGGCGTCTTCGCACAAAAGCACATTGCCAGAACGAAGAAACTGAAGATGGGTCAGGACTCAAGCCTACGATCAGAAGTCCTCCCAGGTAAAGCGAGATGTGGCCGCGCAAATGGCAGGGAAATTTTGAAAAACTAACGTTTTTCACTGACCGAAGCCTGCAGCTCTGAAAGCATGTTTGTGAACCTCGTGGTTCCATAAAGTCCATGGAAGTGTGGATCCGTTCCCAATCGCTTCGAATCCTGGAATCCTAACTCGATTGCTTTCTCCAAAAACTCAAGAGCCTGAGCTTCTGCATTTCGAATCATCTTTACGACGATGGCAATCTGACCTGGCTCCATCTTGCTGAAGTCAAACCCCATGGAGAGCCGAGAAAAAAAACCATACGTTTGCGCGGTGGTGTACCAACAGTCGGCGTTGCCCGCAAGGTTGTCGCGCATCTTTAATATACAGTGATTCGCATTCAGAAATTCCGCGCGAACAACGAAGGCTTTGGCTGCATCACGCCAAAGTCTGCACTTGGCTAAAGGATCAACCTTAAGGGTTTCCGGAAAGCTCACATCGGTGACGGTTTTTGCCCTTTGTTCGCACGAAAACGCGCGCGATGCTGAAGTCTCGAGGACATAGCCGAGATGTCCGTGACTAAGCTCCTTGATCAACGCACTACTTTTGAGCCGCAATGCGATCCGATTGGCTGCCGAGAAGTTGTCTTGCGCTTTTCTAAATTTCAGGTACTGTTCAAATTCATGCCCAACTTTGACATATCCTCTCGCGATCTCAAGTTGAGCATACGGACTCTCGATATATTCTGACTCCATCTCGTGAAGGACTGAAATCATGGCCTCCAGGTCCCTTTCTCGCAGCTCAAAGGGTTTCGCGTGGATCAGTTCAATATTTGAGAATAGCGCCCGCTCCAACTACCATTTACGCGATCCTTCTCTCTTAGCCGGCTATTCAAACCCCGCAGTTCCGAAGCATTCTTCCGTTCAAGTGCAGCCTTTGCTCTTTCCTGATCGGCTATCGACTGAGCCTGCTCAGCAATCGCCTGCTGCGAAGCGACGAAATACGTGCCGAAGAAAAACGCCATCAAGCCAATCAGCCCAACCAGCCCACTTTGGAACGGGTGTAATCGTATTTGTCGCATGATCGTTTGGCCAAGACTCTCTGGTTGCACTGAAACCCGTTCTCCAGATAGAAAATTTTGGAGATCTCCGAACAGCATGTCACAGTCCTTATATCTTTCTTCGGGATCATTCTTAAGACAGTGGAGAATGGTTGCAGCGAAATCCGGCGCAATATCTGAAAGATCATCCTCTGCTTTCGAAGCATCCACTCGCTCTTTATTGCCTACCACCCGTGGAGGAAAGCTCCCCGTGACGCCATAGAACGCAATCGCGCCTAGGCCGAATACATCTGACTGAATGCATGCCTTGCCGCAAAACTGCTCAAACGCCATAAACTCGGGAGTTCCAGCGCGTTCCTTAACGCTCTTGCGTGAGACTTCGTATGCGAGACCGAAATCCGCAACCAGTGGCCAGGCCTTGTTGCCGTATCCTTCACGAATCAATACGTTGGATGGCTTGAGGTCCCGATGAATAATCCCGGCTTGCTCAGGGGGCGAATGCGCGTACGAAACCGCAGAAGCCAAGCTCTTAAGTATTTCCGCAACGGTCCTACAGTCTGTCGGCTCATTGAAGTAATCTCCCAATGTTGTCTTCACGTAGTCCATCACGAGATATGGGACACCCTTGCTCGTCAGCCCGTAGTCCCGTATGGCAATGACGTGAGGATGCTCAAGCGATGCAACAATCCGTGCTTCCCGAAGAAAATTCTCTCGCTGCCTTGTTCCATCAGTCTTGAGAGTTTTTATTGCAGTAAGTTTCTTCAGCGATGTATGCTGGGCCAAATAGACAATTCCTTGGCCACCCTCTGCGAGCTTTGATTGAATTTCATAACCTGGTATAGATGGAAACGTCTCACGACGTGAGTCTGCCTCTTGACGGAACGCTTGGATACAACATCATTGAACAGCCTAGCCAGCTGTGGATCGTTCCGAAGCCACGACACACGCTGGATGAACTGTGAAGTTTCCACGTCAGTGGATTTGTCGATGAATTCTTCTATCTTTGACCAGAACTTCTGAGCATCGTGGTCGGAGTATCGTGCAAGAATGTCAGCGATCATCCTGTAGTGTTCCCGCGCAGGACCTTTTCAAGAATCCGCTGGCATTTCAGTTTTTTAACACCCACGGTTTTCGGTGTCATGCCGACAAGCTCGGCAATCTCGATATTAGAGAGACCCTGATAGTAGCTTAACCGAACGATCTCTTTCATGTCTGCAGGAAGGGCATCGATCGTTGCCTCAAACATTGCATAAGCCTCGCGTTGGGCAGCTACCTCACTCGGTTCCTCTTCAAATAGCGCGTTTTGGATGGCAGGGGAGTCATTTTTTTGATGCTCCTGCTTCCTTCGGCCGATTTCGATAATCGTCCTCTTTATGAACAGGGAGGACAGTCTGAAGAATTCACGAGCGTCAAGCTGCTTGTCTGCCAAGGAGGTTTTTTGAAATTTTAGCCATGCCACATGAAGGACATCTTCACTTCCCCACGCAGATTGTAGATGTGGTCCCATCCAGTAGCGAGCGACCCTCTGGAGCTGATTTTTCGTCAACTCGTAAAGGCGATCCATTGCCATCTGGGAACCGCCCTCCCAGTGAGACAGGTTTTGTGTGACAAATTCCGTTGTGCTTGTTGTCTTGGTCATGATTTAAGTCTCCGGTGGTAAAGCGAGCCGACCCGACCAAAACGGAAATACGATTTGGCTTTTTTAGGATTTTTCCTGTCAAATCGAGTCAATTTTAGACTTCATCGCGGCCCAGTGTTCATATGACTACGCGCTGCTCACGACCAAACCATTCGCCAATTGGAAGTTCAACGACCACAGGCGAGTTTCTGGTTCCCGGTACTCGCGCAAGATGCATCGTTTGCTGGCTCTAATCCGACGCTCAGATTGCCGTCGGTCGAATCACCGAAGGCAATCGACTGCGTGATTCTTCGGTCATCCGCACCGATCTCACTCGGCTCGTGCCGACGGCTGCGGTGACTTGTTCAACTGACGACTGCGAACATCCAACCAGAAGATATCGGTCAAGCAGATGTACTTGACCGTAACTCACACTGAAAACGGGTGAACGGCGAACTTATTCGCTACCTGCTGGTTCGATGATCGCTACGCCCGTTTTCTCCTCGCCTCGATCCTCAACATGGCGAAGCGGCTGATGGCAACGGTCGAGATCCGATCGGTAAGAACTACGGGGCGCACCTCTCGAAGAGCCCTTGACCAAAAGAAGTCTAGCGTGGCCAGCACCGCCTCATGCAGTCCATCGAATGCAGATACCTCTTCGTTGAGGTTCTGCTTCCTAAACCATCTGTACTGGCGACCAAATGGCAGCAATCGGGACGCAATGTCTATTGCCTGACAGCTACGCGCACGGCCATCTTCGGCAATCTCGATATTAAATAGTCCAAGATTGAAACCCAGTGCCATTAGCTCGAAGTAGAGTCCGTATCTGATTCGCTGAGCCTCACCTGAAGTACGACGCCCCCCACCAATACGCTTTTGCCAATCGGGCGATGGTCTCGCTGGCGCGGCGAACACATGGAATCCTTCCATTAGTGCATAAACGAAATCGACCAAGAAGTAGTACGGCCGTGAATGCTGGTAACGTGAGACGTGGAATAGAAGATGCTCGACTTCCACTCCCATCGATATTTCGGAATCGAGGTTTCTACGAAACCTCAAAGTAAATGCTTCTAGTGCATCTAGCATTCTTCCCTGTATTCTTTCGAACCTATCTCTACTTCCATGGATCCAACGGCCGGGGTCGTCGTACGTCGCGCACGTTCCATGACCTTCGCCACGCTCGAAATCCAAACAACATCTGTGTAGCAGTGTTTCATAGTGAACACAACCTTCGTTCTGATCAAACATTGGGCAGTCTCCTGCATGTACATAGCAATAGATTCGCAAATGAAATGATCACGTCACTTAAGCGCGGCGTGCTTCGATTCTCAAATGGTCAGGTGAAAACTGACCAAACGATTCGCTTCTTAAGTTCGTAACACGGGGCAGGCTCCTTTGAAGGTCTCTCCGAGGTTAAGGCCGCCAGAGTTGATGGCGTGCTCCGCACAGAAAGACTTGTCAGCGATTCCATCGAGGACGCCGACAAAAGCATCCAACGCTGTGGGGCTGACCAAATCGTAGAAGCGGAGAGAGGTTGGTTGACGAGCTGTGCGTCTGATACACATCCAACAATTGGACACCATCAAATGACGCATTCCACGGGAAGCATCAATTCTTGTCCGCCCGGTTCCACCGGGTCACGGCTCACGCTCGTCCCATCGCCCAAATATTTGTAGTGTCGAATCAATTAGTCAAGCCTTAGTCAATAACTTTTTCGTCTTTGGCAAGATGCCTGGACTGCGGAAAATGGGATGGCGATGTGTGTCGTTTATAGCTCTCGACTTGGCACGCCAAACAAGGAAAAACCCCACGAATAGTTGACGCATTCGTCTTAGTGGACCGCGCAGAAGCACTTTGGTGGCGAAAGCCTGTACAGATCGATATGCCGTCAGCGCGCTTTTAGTGCTTGTAGAAACAATCCATGCTCCTTCTCCTTCCGTTCTTCTATTGAGCCCAACCCTCAAGACCGATGCGAGTTCGGCCGCAGTCCCCAGTATGTCGGTTGCATCGGTTTCTGTGAGTTCGCTCGATGCCCAAACCCGCAGCGGCGGATTCACCGAAGCGTGCTCGCGGCTGATCCGCGTGTACCGACTTCGGTTTCGACGGATCACGCAGGATAGCGAGTTGTCCATATCGCCAAGGATCATCTGATCCAGCCGCCTGTCATCTCGACCAGCAAGTGCGGGAGACTCGATATATTCGAATGATTCCTGGAAGTTGCTAGTGAGCCGCCAAAACCCTCCAATACGGATCGGTGATACTCAGTAGAGCCAAATATTGGTATCGTCCGATAAGTAGCGGTTCGATTGTACGGAAGTATGCGCAGGATCGAACCCGATCGACGGCAACTCTCTGCTCATCGTAGTGACCGAACCGCGGCGATACGCAAGACGACTATCGTCGTGCAGAGCGTTTCCGACGCGTCGCACAGAAGGTGAGCATGGCTGCAAATATCGACAATGAGGAAGGTTCGGGGACCGACTGAAACGATAGTGAAACGGTGAAACTTCCACTATTGCCAGAATTCACGTCGACATTCAGCAAGCGAAATTCCTCGCCCGCCGACAAGCCAGAAAAACCCGAGGTTGAAAACACGTCTCCGATTCGCCGCGTGACTGATAGGTTGGTGGGCGGACTACTGCTTCCAAGACCTGTCGATGCGTCAACAGGGAACAAGTTGAATGCACCCAGCGAATTGTTCCAAATCGCCAGCGCCCCGGCTTCGAGCGAGCGACCACTTGCCACATCTGTCACCTGGTTCGAAGTGCCAACAAACGCAGGTTCAAGTGAGATTCCAGCCGCGTTCTCGTCGGCGCCACCGCCGGCGCGAAAGTCGACGACGCCAGAAGCCGTAATAGTGATCAAGTCGTCAGGTGTAAACGATTGCAAAAGGGTAAACTGCACACCTGTCCCGACTGAACCGTTCGACCAATTATAGATCTCCGACCCTGCGACAGAGGACGGACCAACGATCACGCCTGCAAAACTTGGAGTCCCACAGCACATAAGAGCCACACCCACGACAATTCCAAATCTCATCTTGTTACTCCAGGCCCAAAGAAGAAAGTCGAAATCACATTTTTTCGAGTTGTAGGGAGTATCTGGTAATTACGTGCCGTTTCAATGCTCTAAACCAACTTTCTGCAGATGATAACATTGCGATCGAAAAGAGCTGCTGCTCTTCATCGATCACGGCCACCAAAGTCAGTTGACAGTCGAATAACTGGGCAAACTGTTGGTTTGCTCCTCGGGCGAGTGGGAGATCCGACGACGCACCGACGCGAGTTTCGACTCGATTTGACTGACCTCGGTTGCATCGGCCGATAGCCGTCAGTTCGGGTGTGAATAGCTACTGGTGGAATCCACCGCGAGCGCTGGGTGTTTTGTCAAAACGTCGCTTCTCGAACCCCCGGCACGAGGTTTGCAACGAGAATCGCAACGGTTGCATCTGACGGTTCCGTTGGAGTTCCGCTGAGACGAATGCGACCATCGCCGAGATCCTGTACAGAAAAACCTCTTAGTCCGATGCGTTCAAGTGAATGCTCGATTCGTGTTTTGAGATCCGCGCAGAAACGTGGCACTGACTGGGCTCCTAAGGAAAGGCACCTCCGCATTGAGCGGAGATGCCCATTGGACGTCGTCGAGCTCACCCTTGCAAGAACTTCCGGCGGCAACATGGGCATTCGCCATCGATTCCGAGCACAAGCCCGTTGAAGGCTGTTGGCTGTGGCAGCGTCATGATGGCTTTGAACGCCAGCGGGTCACGGTGCGCGTAATGACGATAGGTAACTCCACCAACCGAGTGTCCGAGAATCTCAATCGAAGATTCGGGCATATGTTCGTCGTAGAACGTCGCGCAAGTCTTCCTCAAATCCTTCAGCACCCACGGACGCTCACGGCCGGTGTCGATATCGCGTTTGGGCTTGATCCCAGCAAATTCGCACAGGCGTTGGAAATACTGGTTGGGACGCGAGGTTCCAGCATCGAAAACGACCGAGTCGGGTCGCGCTTCACTCGGCAAAATGCTCTTCACGTGTGCGTGCACGACTTGGTTCATCGGACGATAAAACTGCTTCTTGGTTTTCACTCTTCGGTAGAAGAGCCAGCCGTAACGACAGTCTTCGCCTTGGCCACTCGGCGGCTGCGGTTGAAATGTCACGTGTCTCCACAGCACTGGTTCATGAAAGCTCGCGCACCGAAAGACCGTTCCGGTATCGACACCATAGTTGAAGAACACAACAAGTGCCGCACGCCAGTGATGGCCCACCGTCGTTTCGTGCTTCCAGCCCCGTGGTCTCGGCAATTGGTACGTGGCGAAGTACAGAGCATTCAAGTCGGATTTGGTTAGATAGTGGCGGCCTGCGACATCTCGCTGTTGCTTGGCCTTGGGAAACCTCGGCAGTGCTTCAATAAGGTCGTTTTCCCATGCCCAAGAGAGAATCGCTCTGAGATGCTCTCTCGCTTTGTTGGCGGTACGCCCAGCATTTGTTCCTCCGTCATTGACCGCATCGGTGTGGACACGATCGAGGAAGTCCCGGAGATGGCTTCTCTGGATCTGATCAACTGCGATGCGGCCCTCCCATTTGCTCCATTTGGCTGCAGTGGAGCGGTATTCTTTTTGTGTTCCCCGAGAGAGCTTTCGGGCTGCGAGATATCGCGTGACGACGGATTCAAGGCTGATGGACATGGTGTTGCCTCCAGGCCATCGACGCCATGCTTCGTTGCCGAATCCTTCCCGATCGACGGCAGTTGCTTGGCTTCCTGCATCGCGTCTTGCCTGTTGGAGATGAGTAGAGCAGCGGCGCTGCCCGATACTCGAAGAATAGCCCGAGTCTCCTGCGTCGTCCGTGCGCTTTGGCAGGAGCTGATCCGCCGGCGGATCACCGGAAGCGCGTCGGTCTTTTTGTCTATGCTCCCTCAGCATCCACCACCGAGCAAGCGGACGATGCAACTTCAGTCAGGCACATCGACTCGAAACTCGCGTCGGTGTGCCGTCGGATCTCGCACTGAACCCGTCGAGCAAACGCAACAATTTGCCGTCATCTGACATTGAGTCTTCTTCGCCGTCCCAGACCGGCAAAAATGTAAAGGCTCAGCAAACTCGCCAACGTAGACGGCTCGGGAACGGCAGCAATGCCTTGAGTCAGTGCTATCTGTCTTCCAAAGCCACCACCATCGTCAATTGAAACGACCGACTCGCTTCCACTCAGCGTTTCAACCAGCCCGTTAAGGGAATCATCGTCGGAACGAAAGATACTTCCAGACCGGTCCCCAAACAGAATTGATGCTGACAACTCCCCTGAAATCGAGAGTAAGTCGCTCGATCCAACTATTTGACTCGAAAGAGTACTCAAATCACTTGAGGCAGCAGTGAGAAACATACCGTCCTCACCAGCAATGAAGTAATCATTTCCCTCGAATACGATGTCATGGAGATCGATCGCCAATCCCGTTTGAACTGACTGGAAGGTCAATCCAAAGTCTGTGCTCACGGACATCGATCCTCGATCGCCTACAGCGACGATTTGCCCCAATCCACTATGAGCGACAGCATTTAGATCGTTCGTAACATTCGAGCTGATGCTCAAAAACCCACTGTCTTGGCGTCGCAGAACAGTGCCACTCGCACCAACAACAATTTCCGTCAAAGCGTTGCTTGGACTCGTCTGTCGAAACATGATCGCATCCGCGAGATGCGAATCGGTTGGTGTGGAGACCTCAGTGAAGTTGGTCAACGAGTTGTTCCGGGACTCAACAATCGTGCCGCTTTCCCCAACGGCGATAAAGTTGTCTCCACGAAACGCTAGCCCTTGGAGATTGGAGGTCGTTCCGCTGGCAACCTCTAAGAATGAGTCGCCAGAATTGGTTGATTTTAGGATGGTGCCGCCGTCACCAACAATCATCGCAGTCGGGAATCCTGGATTTGCGTTGTCGAACTCTGCGGCATTCAGAACTGACGGGGAAGGCGATGTCACGGTTCGCCAATTCCGGCCATCATCCACGCTCAATAGAATCCCAGCACGTGCAGGAAAGCAAACGAGAACAGAAACCCCAATGCCGACAACCGTTGTTCGAAAACTCATTTTCTATCCCAAGGTGTTTCGTAGACCGAAAAGGGAGAGCCTACCACGAAATCCCTAGCGAAACTCACCAAAACTTTTTGCCCCAAATAAGGCGGTTCGTACGCAGCAAATGGACATTCCAACGGCTGGATTCTGGTCCCGCCCAACAGTCCGCTCCTGCCGTCACCGAAGCCAACTACTACCCACGGGAATTCCCCTCGGTTTAACAATTTTTCCACGCCGCCGCTGGCCGTCGGTCCTGGCGATCGATGCAGATCAGCCGCGAGCGTGCTTCGGTGCTTCCGGCTCGGCAACGCACGGATTCGCTGAAGTCGATGCAACCGGTGCTCTTAAGCATATTGCGAAATTCGCGTCGGTCATGCTGCAGGTTCCATGTACCTGACTTGCGCAACGAATCCGCCCACATTCGGTGCTCCGGCTAAATGTCGAAGTTTCATGTCGGTACACGCTGGTCGTTTGAGATTGCCGCGGAAATAGTGATGCTTATCGAAAAGTCTTCAAACCTAGCGAATCGAAGTAAGCGAATCGTGCGCGGACTGTGCGGTCAGCTTACGTACACAGACGTTGGACCGGGCTCCCATTTCCTGCCGGTGGCCGCACTGATGAGAGGAGCCTCGAGCACAGAGAACTCAGTGCACGATGCCGTAGGACCATACGAGGCAACCGTCACCAGAACTTTTTCCCGTGACGCCAGCCATACGCAGTCTCTGAGATTGTACAATTGGTCAGTTGAAAGTCGTATCTGTTTGCCGTTTGGGTCAGCCAACGACAAACTTGGACACGCGCGAAACTCATTGGTCCTCAAAGATACATCACGAACTCTCCATGGCACCTAAACGTAAATCGCGCCCAAGAAAGACGCTGGCTGAAGAATTGCAATCGAAAGCAAAGCTATACATGATGGCGAGCGTTGATTTGGTGCGTTCAAAGTCAATCAAGAAGAACGGTCGTGAAAACATCGCGGATCCATGGATTGTCAAGTTTGAGCATTTTTACAGTACATTTATTGCGATGCTCGAGAATGCGTACGACCAGTCTTTACCAAGTTTTTGTTCGCGATCGCCCTTCACAACAGCAAAGACGAAGAGGTTCAAGGCGTACAAGGTGCTAGGAGACGAACTTTTTTTTCGGGCGGAACTGACGAAGCACCAGCAGACGATAACGCACGCTATAGCACTAAAAACCGCAGTACGAGAATTCAATCGGCGTCGTAGCATCGAGCCGAATCTGGAATGTAAATCCGCGGCTTGGATCGCAGGAGTCCCCATAACCGATAGCGAAATAAAAATACCGGGCCTCGATGGAGCAGATTTCATCGGGCCCTCAATTGATAAGGGTATCAACCTCGCCGACTGGGCTGAGCCCTATCGACTGACGCTGAGTTTTGATCTAGCACTCATGATGCTGCGTGCACTGATTGGACCACCTACGATACAGCACTCGGGCCTTCACTTCTTTTATCGAGGCAAGAAAAAGCTGAGGAACGCTCTCAATGGGATTCTCTATCCGCACGTTTACGTCGATATCTATGACTTGAAAATGACCCGTGAAGAAAAACTGTTGGGAATTACGAGCAAAACGCCCTGTGACGAGAAGGAACTCGAAGCGTTTTTGGAAGAGTTTCGAACGCAACACGACCTTTGGCCGTGGTTCATCAAGTCTGATCCTTCAGACCACTATAAAGGACCTACCGAATATTGGGTCGAGCGGTTCAAAGAAATAAGGGATAAGCGGCAAGAACTCAATGCGATCAAGGACAGCGTGCTCGTCGACAACGAGTCCGCTCTAGTTGCGTGGCGGGAAAAGCTTGAATACCTTCAATCGCAGGAGCCGCTAACTTCGGATCCCGAGCAGAAATTTGTAATAAAGAAGAAGATTGAAGAAGCGTCTAGGATGGTTGCGGAACTCAGCTAACTAGTTGTACTACTTGCGTAGTTTTAGATGGCGTGCCTACCGATGTGCTACGGAGTAATGAGCGATCTTCTGTTCGCATTCTTCGATCTGTTTGTTGATCGAAAACTTCTGAGCGGCGTCCGTAGTAGTAGCTTCTTGCTCCTGGAGATAGCCGAGCTTCTCCTGCCAAATCTTAAGTGCCGGTGTCGGCTCTAAACGGGGAGGACTAAGCGCGTCGTTCGATGCTGATTGGTTCGGCTTGATTCCGGTGATACCCCATACCAGACGATCAAGCCTCTCCGGTCTAAACCCCCCACGAAAGTCAACCCAAGTACGATTGCATAGAAAAAGTGGCAGTTCGGGTCGACTGGGGGCAGTTGGAAGCACAACCGGAATTACAGGCCTGCCGTCGCTCGCTGCAAGAGTAAGCGCAGCTTGCATCTCTTGGTCCTCCCAGGGACCGAGCCCATCACTACCAATTGCGACCACTGCAGACACGGAATTCTTGATTCCTTTTTCGAGCAATGGTTGCCACGGCACACCCGGGGGAAGCTCCTCCTCATCGTACCAAACCCGAAGCTGGTATTGAGATTCCAGGATTTGGTATAATTCCCGTGCCGACGATTTGTCCTTGCTATTGTGGCTAAGAAAGACATCAAATGAGGGTTCGTTTGACATGACAGTATCCATGGTTGACACATCCTTGATCTGAAGTCTGGCCCACGAATCTCCCTAATACAGCGAGCTTGGCACTCGGGTTGGCCTTTCCGGAAACCCAAAATTCCATGATAGCGAGTTCGCCTGAAACCATAGACACGACAACGCATTTTGTTGGTGCATGGGCTGAGCATGACCACAACGCGATTGCATTGGTTGAGCTCGATTGAGGTGCTCGACTTTAGTTATCGAGGTGTAGGACCGATGCGTGTTAACGCCGCACGGAACTGAACGAAGTTGGACAAACGAATGGCACGTAGTTTTCCGTAAGTGCCTGCCGTGGAATGACATATACAAGAAGAGCCTCGCTTGCGTAGATGGATTTGCGACATTCATCAACGGCAAGGAGGCCCAAGGATGCGGTATTGTAACGAGCGGTCGTTCCGGAGTCAGTTCGAGTTTCTCAGGCGTCAGTTTCTTCAGGATGGCGACTTCGCTTTTGCTGACATCCTATCGCGTGAAACTGTCAATCAAGCGTTGGACACGATTGAAATCGCGTGGAACGAACGCATCTACACCCCGTTGGTAACGCTGTGGATCTTCGTTGGGCAAGTGATCAGTGCTGATCACTCATGCCGATCCGCTGTCGCCCGTTTTGTGGCTCATCGGGTCGCTCGTGGTGAAGCGGCTTGCTCCTCGCACACAGGTGCGTACTGCCAAGCGCGTAAACGGTTGCCAGAGAAGTTCTTCGCGACGGTCACTCAGCTTGTCGGGCGAACGCTCGAATCCAAGGTGAAAGAGAATTGGCTTTGGAAAGGGCACCGCGTTTTGATGTTCGATGGATCTTCTATCTCGATGCCTGACACCGAGGCCAACCAAGCGGAGTATCCGCAGACTTGGAAGTCCAAACCAGGGGCTGGTTTCCCCTTTGCTCGGATTGGAATTCTCGCCTCGCTATCCTGTGGGGCCGTCCTCGACATGACGCTCAGTTCGTACACTGGCAAAGGAACTGGAGAGGTCAGTTTGCTAAGAAGCATGTGGGGCATCATCCAGAAAGGTGACGTACTCCTCGCTGACAGCCTGATGTGCAACTGGCGTAATCTCTACGAACTGAGCGAACGAGGTATCCCTGTCGTGACCCGATTGAACAAGGCCTTACGCAAAGCCGACTTTCGCCTGGGAACGCGATTAGGTCACGAGGATCATCTTGTTCAATGGCCTAAGAAACACATTCGCGATGTCGGACGCGCCGCACAGCGTGGGATGCCCAGATTTCTGACCGTTCGCGAAGTTCGTTTCCGAGTTGAACGACCAGGCTTTCGAAGCCGAAAGATCGTTGTTGTGACAACGCTTCTCGATCCACTGAAGTATTCCAAGGACGACTTGGCCGATCTCTATCGCGCTCGTTGGAATCAAGAGCTCGATCTGCGATCGATCAAAACGACGATGCAAATGGACGTTCTACGTTGCAAGACTCCTGACTTGGTGCGCAAGGAGGTATGGACTCACTTGTTGGCGTACAACCTCATTCGAACAATCATGGCTCAGGCCGCAGAAACATTTGACATCGCCCCACGGACGATCAGTTTCAAGGGCACGATGCAACTACTCGAAGTCTTCCAGCCATTGATCGCAAGTACCGCAAACGCTCATCGGAGCTTCGCGGAAATACGCGACGAGTTACTGTCCGCGGTTGCTGCCCATCGAGTTGGAAACAGACCCGATCGTATTGAACCACGAAAGAAGAAGCGACGGCGAATGCCATACGACTTGTTGATGAAGCCACGGTCCGAAGCCAAACTCGAACTCTTGAAAGGACTTAGATAAAACTACGTGCCATTCGTTGGACAATCCCGTTCAGGTTTTCCACAACGCCGTCTGCGGTCGGTCTGGGACACCGACGGCACTTGCCCGCGATCTGCATCGGTGCAGTCGCCGACGCAGACCGCGATCACGTCTCGGAGCTGGCGATCGATGCAACCGAGGAGAGTCCAAGAAAAAGTAAGCTTACGTCGGAGTCGTCGTTATTTGTCGAACAGAGTTAGGTCGGTAATTCGTTATCAGGGATAAGAAGATCGGTTCGGAGGATCGGTTTTTGCGACATCACCTTGCCTGGGATGTAGAAATGCCGGCCGAGCCTACTGTCGCATGAACAGCTCTCGACAGAGTTGGCTACCGAGAGGGGGTTAGAACGATCGAAGGATCCTCGGGGGCCATCGCTGGCTGGTCCCCGGTTTTCTAGCTGGTGCGGCTGACGGCGACCTATTCCTATCTTGTCCCAACAAATCCCTTGGTTGGGTCCCAGCCCAAGTAGTCGGTAAGTGATTCCAATGCGGATTCGATCTCGTCTGGGTCCAGCCGGGCTTGCTTAGCCGCCCGCTCGATATGTTGGCTACTGATGGGCTCTGTGACGCTGCTATAGCGGCCGTCATACCGGGGCGGATTCGTTAGTACGCAACCTCCGAAACGCGAATGGCAAGTGGCCGCGTGCCTCCATAACTCAACAGGTGCATTCGGCAGGCTTGGCTCACTCAGCAACTCCTCGGTGAATTCACGGGCTTGGGCAATCACCAAAAATGTCGAACTTTTTCCGCTCCAACTCCAAAGGAAGTCCCTGAACCACTCAAGCCAATCTGGTGATTCGTCTTGCTGAAGGGCCACGGTTTTCGCATGGCGAAGAAGAGCCATGCTAACAGAGCTTCGCACTAGGTCGCCCCGTTCGACCGGCACGAAGAGTCGATTCGCGGTGGGTTCAGGGGACGTTGTGCCAAACGTGTCAACCGCCACGTCGAGCCGTTGATCGGGTAGCCAATTGTGGCGTTCCGCGATCCCCTCGACAGCATCCCATGATTGAAATCCGCCAGGGGCTTCAATCCCAAACAGGGCGAGGCTGTATGTCGAGTCAATTGTCAGGCCTGCTGAGTACTCCGGCCTCCCGCATCTGGTTGATGCCCAGAGTGAGGCGAGTCCTTCTAGGTCGCCTGCCCGGATTCTGACGATCTCGTCCTCGCGTTCATGCCAAACCTGGTGAGTCTCTTCCGAGTCGCGGGCAGTCCTAATTGCCCATCGCAAGTCTCCTGATGCCAGCGCCGCGAATTCGTCTCTACTGAGATTGAATAAAGAGCTGCGACGCCCTAGCCCGGATATTTCGCCTGGGTATGGCTTTAGGGCTGTAGCGCGAAAGCCTATGTCCTGGTAGTTATTGGAGTTACCAAGCTTCAACAACACACCAGAACAAGGGCTTCGCAATGACGCAGTGTAAACGACGCGGCTCCTCTGCAAAACGACTCCGACGACGGGCGGTCGAGTTTGATTTTGATGGCGGAAGGCTGACTTCCGATGCGGGCCTCTTATTGCTCCGACAGGTCGATTCCAAGCTCGGGCTGATTGATGCGGTCAACCAGGCGATTCCCGATCCCCGAAGCCAAGAACGAATCACTCACCAGCAACGCGAGATGATCGCCCAGCGGATCTTCGCCATCGCTGCGGGATACGAAGACGAAAACGATCATCAACAACTACGCACCGACCCAGCGCTGCAAGTAGCCGCCGAGAGGGAGCCCGACGAAGACGATCCCCTCGCAAGCCCCTCGACGTTGTGTCGACTGGAAAATCGAGTCTACCGCAAGTCGCTCGTTCGGCTGCACGAAGTCTTGGTGGAG
>JBCBOT010000166.1:0-17079 GCA_039821165.1 Planctomycetota bacterium
CCGACCTGAAATGCGTCAGCAACGCATCTTGCACCACAAACTGCCTGGCTCCGATGGCCAAGGTGATTCACGAAACGTTCGGCATCGAATCCGGTCTGATGACGACCGTTCACGCTTACACGAACGACCAGAACGTTCAGGATCAGCCGCACAAGGATTTGTACCGTGCTCGTGGTGCTTCGCAGAACATCATCCCGACATCAACGGGTGCCGCGAAGGCCGTCGGTTTGGTGATTCCCGAACTGCAGGGCAAGCTGACCGGTATCGCGATGCGTGTCCCTGTTCCTACGGGCAGCGTCGTCGATTTGACCGTGAACCTGTCGAAGGACGCGACCGCTGAGGCGATCAATGACGCGATCAAGGCAGCCGCCGAAGGTCCGATGAAGGGTGTCCTGTTCTACGCGACCGACCCGATCGTCAGCAGCGATATTGTTCACGATCCACACAGCAGCATCTTCGCGGCCGATTTCACACAAGTCCTCGGCACCAAGATGGCCAAGGTCGTGAGCTGGTACGACAACGAGTGGGGTTACAGCTGCCGCACCGCGGACCTCGTCGCTCGTCTCGGCGCGATGCTGTAGGCCCGGGCACCATCGTCAAGAATTTTCAGGACGGACGTCGAGCAATCGACGTCCGTTTTCTATTGGAGGACACTGAAAACGCGGTTTCACCGCCCGAATCGGCCGTTTCCTGGGTACAAACCTCGCCTTTGACGGTTCATTCAGCGTCACCCCGCCGCTTCCCAGTGGATAAACTGGTCTCGTCGCGGCGGGCTCCTCTCGCCAAGATCCTCTTCTCGCGAGAATCATGTCGCACCTCGTCACTATCTCGGACGGCTCGCAGTTTTTTCGCGTCCCGCGATCTGAACTCGAGAACGCACGCCGACGCGGGTTCTATTTACCTGCTGACCAGGGGCGAACCATCGTCTCCGATGGCAAGCAGATTCTCGAAATCGCACTCACGGACTTGGCTGCAGCGGCTCACGACGGATTCCGTGACCTTATCGGTACCGAGCGTGGCGATGCGAGCGGGCCGGTTGCTGATGAGCCCTCGGTGTATCGCCAAGCCGAATTAGAACAGGAGGCTCACCATGAAGCGCTGCAGAAGAGCGTTGAGGAAGCTTCCGTCGTCGGCAAGCTTCCCGCATTCGTTCGGCTGTGCTGGTTTGAGTACCGCGAAACCGTGTTCCGGCAATTACGAACCAATGGCCTGAGCATCGCCATCCATGTCGCCCTTTTACTTTTGCTTTCAGCGGTTTGGATCGTTGATCGCAAAGTCAAAAACCCGAGCATCATCACGGTCACCAACAGCGATGAGTCTCCGATCGAAGAAGTCGTGATCGAGACCGTCGATTTCGAAATCGAGGAACCGGTTGAGGAGACTGTCGAGGAACCGGCCGAGTCTCAAGAAGTCGTCAACGAGGTGACCGAGCAACTCGTCTCGGTCAACATCGCCGACACCATCGATGCCGGTTTACTGGCCGCACCAGAATCAGGTTCGAGTGGTGACGGCGAGGACATGAAACCGACAAAGGCGAAAGTCAAGTTCTTCGGCGCCAAGACCGAAGCGGTTGACTTTGTGTTCGTGATTGACAACTCCAACAGCATGACGCGAGGCCGTTTCGAAACCGCGCTCAACGAACTTGTCAAAGCCGTCAACAATCTCAATCGCCGACAGAAGTTCTATGTGATTTTTTACAGTGACACGGCGTACCCGCTCTTTCATCCGCAACCGCCGCGAACACTCGTACCGGCAACGTCGAAGAATAAATACCTGTTGGCGAATTGGCTTCAAACGGTCCCCCTTTGCTTGAAGACCAACGGGCGTGAAGCCCTCGAACTCGGCCTGAGTCTAAAGCCCGATGTGATGTTCGTGCTCGGCGATGGGGCGTTCACCGACTGGGCCTCAAGGTATTACACGAAGAATCCCGTCAAGGGCGTCGTGCTCCACACGCTCGGCATGGAAGTCAACACGAAGAATGCGATGAGTTTCAAATCGCTCGCCGAAGCTCACCAAGGAACGTATCAAGACGTCGGCGTGCACCCGCAAGCGGCAATCCTCGCAAAGCAGTTTCCGCGAAAGAGAAACAATACCCGAAACGGTATTTGGGGTCTGAAGCTTCCAGAGCAGCGAAAGAAATAGTGAGCACTAAGGATTGATCCTGCATGTCTGATTGGCGATCACGCGCAAAGTCGCTTCAGCCGGGAGATGTGTCCGAAGCAAACGCTCCGTCGAGCAAGCCGCACCCGGCCGGCGAGCAGGCTCAACGTGAGCCCGCAACACCCGAGCGTCAGGGAGAGGCCACTGAGGAAGGTTTGGTCGCTGACGTTCCCGCGGAATGGCAACCCCTCGACCCCGCGACGGCGTTTGACGCAGCGGCCGGCAAACAGCAAGAACGCGACAACCTCAAGAAGCGTGGCGAGCGTCAACGCGTTGCGTGGTTTGAATGGCTCGCGTTTGGCACCGTAGCGGCGCTTGTGATCGCGTTCGTTGCCCTGCAGTATCGGGGTCGTCCGAAACCGGACGACTCAGAGACTCTCGCGGTCGCGAATGCAACACCAAACCCTGTTCCAACTGAAACGACCGAAACAGCGGTGGAGTCCGACGTCCCGGTCGAAGCGAGGTCTTTCGAAGCACGAAAGCAAGACGCGATCGAAAGTGTGCTCGAGGACGCTGGTGACGGATCCTTCGCACTCGGCGGCCCCGACACGGACATGTCGAGTGTTCCGGAACTTCCCACGATGGATGCGTCACCAGAGCCTGCGCCCCGGGTCGAGCCCGCACCGCCGCGTCGACGCACGGACTTTCCAAAACCGCTCGGCCCGGCAAAGATCGTTTTGATTGATCGTGAGCTTTTCAATCAATCGCCGGTTGCGGCCCCGCGCGAAGAGCTTCCTTTGCCGACGCGGACGAATTCGTCGTTTCGTTTCAATCGGCTGTACCGAGATGCCTTTGATCAGCATCAAACCTATCTGGCGGCCAAGCAATCGAATGCCGACGATGCGAGCGAACAACTCGCGGAGAGCATTTTGCTTTTTGAACAGTGTTTGGCGCGGCCTCGATCCGAAGTGCCTGCCGAACAGAGATTGCAAATCGCGACAACACTGGCGGGGCTGTATCGCAGCGCTGGCAGATTGTTCGATGCCGCGGTGTACGCGACACAGGTGATCCGGCGAGCCGATGTCGAGTCACCGCTCGTCACGCCTTCGGTCACGATTGCATTTAGCGTTTTGCAGGAATCGTTCCAGACGCAGTACATCGCGCCCCCAAGTCACCATTCCCTCGACCAAATGGCCGGCCTTTGTGAACTCGTCGAACAACGTGGCATCAAGCATCCGCAACTCGACACGATGCGATTTGCGACGGCCCAGTTCTACGAGCAAGAGGGCCTTCATGACCGTGCCGCCATCAACTATCTGCGGGTTCCTGAGTCTTCGAAGTTGCGCGACAAAGCCTTGCTCGCCGCCGGACGGCAGCTCTGGTCCGAAGCCAATTGGAGAGAGATCCAAGGCCACACGCAACAGATCGAAGCGATTGTGAGCACGGCCGAGTCGACTCTCGGCGAGGCAATCGCTGGGTTTGCGGAAGAAGACCGCGTCACCCCGACGTTGCTCGCTGGTAAAGTCGCATTTGCCCAGATCGCACTCCGTCGCGAGCAACCACGAAGCGCAGTGGAGACTCTCGCGGGCAATTCGGGGGTGCTCGCAAATCTAGACGGCGGGATTTCGATGCCGAGCGACTTCGTGACGGTCGTGCATGAACTTCTCTTCCAGGCGTATTCCAAATCGGGAGACTTCTCGGCACTTGAGTCCACGCTTCAAGAACTTTCCAAGAGGTATGGCGAGGACGGAAAAGATCGAATCACGTCACTCTACAAGAGCCTGGTCGGTGACTTTCTTCGCGACCTCGAGCAAAGGTCGAGTGTTAAACCATCCGATGTCGATCAACTCGACTCGCTCCTTGAATCTGCACTCACACCAGCAGCAAGTTTGGAAGTCTTGCTTTGGGCGAGTGAAACCTGGACCCGATTGATTGACAAAGCGAGTGATCCGTCCGTCGCTGGCAATTGTCTGTCGCAGGCCGACACCTTGCTTCAGTCGGCACTCGATACGAAAGGCCTCGACGAATCGGAACGAATCACGCTTGAGCTGCGCCGAGTGGATTTGGTGGAAACGAACGGGGACCTTCGCAGCGCCTACCAACTCTTGGCAAGCATTCTCCGCAAGAGACCCGCGGTACTGGAACTGCAGATTCGCGCTGCAGACATTCTTTCAGAACTCGCTACCGACACAAATTCATCACAAGAGTTTGCCACAGCGATCGATGGTCGAGAGGACGATGCGGTTTGGGGATGGCTGAAGCTAACCAACACCTTGGTCCTCCTACATTACGACAGCGAAAACAAGACGATCTATCTCGACCGGTTGCTTCGATGTGGCTACGAACTGAATCGAAATCGTCTTCGCCAAGCCGACGCAACGAACTCGTTGTTCGAAAAAACACAATTGCGAAAGACCGTGGAAAAGAACACGCGTCAATTACTGACGACATTCGCAGCGGAGTCCAATGATTGGAAACCGAAACTGGAATCCTTGCAACGATTAGCTTCACAGTAGAGAAATCGCTCGAAGCGAAAGACCTTTAGAACGTTCGAACGGGAAGTATGCTTCAGAAATGGCCCCGCTTTTCGCGTTGAAACATACAGGGGTCAGTAGTCGGCGAACGGCTTAGGATTTCAAAGCGGCCCTCGAAAACACCGCCAATGCGTAAAGCGGCGAATCCTCCCCCAAGGGGGTTTTCGGCGGACTACCGTCAAATACTCCAGTGCGTTTGCGATCTCAGGGAAACCAACAGAGGAACTGTTTGGAACATTATTCAACTTCTTTGCCCTGCCCAGCCCTAACGACGATTGGGCCCCGTGACGCGGCAAGAACGACGAGGTGATCGCTCACGTAGTTGATAGACTCCTCTCTTGATTCCCCCGGATTCGCTCCTCGCCGCACGCATCGACGTGCTGTGTGGCAGTACATCTACCTGTGGGGAAAACATCATGAACGGGGCAACGTTGCGATTGGGTCTTTGGAAGGCGACGGAACGCGATCGACGAGTGATCGAATCTTATCTTTGGAACACACCACACGAACTCGCTGAGCACGATGAGGAGACAAACGTCGATGTCATTCTGTTTGCGGTGACCGACACGGACGATCAAGTGCTGGATCGTTTTCGTCATGCTTTTCAAGCCGCACCACGTTTGCCGTGGGTCCTACTGACGCTGAACGAGAGTGAGCTTGTTGCAGCGTGTGCGGTCCAGTGCGGTGCCCAAGACTGTTTACCAATAAACTCGCTCACCTACTGCTCTTTCTGGAGGTCGATTCGCTGCGCGTATGAACGGCACCAATACCGCACCCATGTGTCGTCGCCGGATATCGCAGCCGAACACGCCGTCGCTTCACTCCGAACCATGCCGGTTTGGGACCCTGATAAGCGAGAATTAAGGCTTCGGGATGATGTCGTCAAACGTTTCCGTCAGCCTTCGCGCAATCAAGAACTCGTACTCGCGGCGTTTCAAGAAGATGGGTGGCCGTCACGCATTGACGATCCACTCCCGATGGAGATAGATCGTGACCCGAAAGAACGTTTGCAGGCGACGATCAAGTCGCTGAATCGACACCAGATCGAAAAACAGATTCGGTTTAGTGGTGATGGCACAGGCCAAGCCATCCTGTGGAAGTGTTCTGAGTGCAAACTGCGATAGCGTTTTCTCACGCTGTGGCGATCCCAATGGCCTACCAGTGCGACCCCAGAGCGTTACTGGCAACGAGTATTTCGACCCGGTGAAATGAGTCTCCGCTCTCTCGCACTGGTGGCTTGAGAGTGGTGCGACGTGCTGCGTCGCTCTGCCCCATTTCGTCACCCGCACCGGGCCACGCCATGTCTCTTCGTTATCCGTTATTTCTGTCGGAAACAAAACGAAACCGCCGCAGGATTCACGATCATAAGAAGCGATTACGACTCGAGTGGTTGGAAAATCGTTTGGTGCTGGCGAACGTCTCGCTCTCGGCCGGAAGCCTCTCGATCGATGATGCGGCTGGCGTTGATGATGATCTGCTGGTGACGGTGATCGGAACGGACTTGCATGTCATTGATTCAGTCAACGGTGTGACCGCAGGCGCGGGCGTCACGCAACTGAATGCCAACACCGCAACGGTTCCATTGTCCAGCCTCACCGGCGGTCTGGATGTGACGCTTCAGGCCGGCGACGACCTGCTAACACTCGATATCGGTTCGGCGCACACGTTTGGCGACGTGATTTCGATCCTCGCGGGCGATGGCAATGATGCGTTGACCGTGTCGGACTCACTTCAGTCTGATCAATCAATTAGCGCAAGCGCGGAACGCATCTTCGTGAATTCCGATCTGCTCACTGCGGGAGACTTGATCTCACTCGATGCCGATATCGGAATCGATGTCGCCGGCGGCGTGACGCTTTCATCCCGTGCGCTTGCTCCGGGTGATTCGCCGACGACAGGCACTTCCATCAGCGATTCGGGCGCGATCACGCTCGCGGTGACCCCGGAGCATCCGATCGCAGATCCGACGGCCAGTACGTTCGGGATCTCTTTGGGTGCCGGTTCGATGTTGCTCGCCCAAGCGGATTCGGCAGGAACGTATCAAGCCGGTGACGTCTCGCTCACGGTGACCAATAGTGGATTTGACAACTCGATCACGGTGGCCGGTGCGACCTTGCGGGGGAACAATGTCGCGCTCACGACAGACGTCTCGGCGACGACCAGCGAAAGTGGTGACACTGTGTCGGTCGCCGAGGATGTGTCTTCGATCGTGACGGTTTCAGGCGCTTCGGTAATCGATGCGGTGGGCAATTTCACGGCGAGCGTTTCTTCCACGGTCACGCTCACCGCGATGGCATCGCCGAGTGGCGCGGGCTCCACCACCAGCGACGCCGCATCCGCGGACGTGTCGATCGATTCGAACGCCACGCTGACCGTTTCGGGGACAACGGATATCGCTGCGGGAGGCAACGTCGATCTGGATGCGATGAACACGATCACCGCCACCTCAACGGCCGACGGATTGTTGACCGGTGTGACGACTGCCGGTTCATCGCTCGCCTTAGCCGACGTGGCAACCACAACGGTCGCGTTGATTCAGGATCTGGTGACGATCGATGCCGGCGGCACGCTCACCGTCGGATCGACTTCATCCGAGACTCTCACGGTGACGGCTGAAGGCACGAACGAGGGCGCCACCGCCAACACTTCCGGCGTCGGCTCGTCGCTGAACTCGGCTTTGACAAGCGAGAACAGCGCCGTCACGGGAATCACCAGCGTGTTGGCCTTGAGCTCGTTGGTTTCCGACACGAGCGCGTCCAATGATTCGACAGGCCTGATTCAGGCAAGCGGCGCGATTGACATCGACACAACGAGCACCGTGACGGTTCAAACCTTGGCAGATGCCAAGAACGTGACCGGTGCTGGGTATGCGACCGCAGTCGCTCAGTCCGCGATCGATCGTCTCGAGAAGGCTCAAATCGGCGCCAATGCCAATCTGGTCGGGGCCTCGTTTGGTGCGACGGCAACGGGAACATCAACCGTGGACACAACCGCGATGGCGGGCGCCGCGTCCGTCCAGTCTGGCGATTCGCCGGGTTCAATCGCGTTCAGCCGTTTCAATCGGGACAGAACCGATGCGGTCATTGCGGCGGGGGCTTCAGTCGATCCGTCGGGCGGCGATTTTTCGTTGAAGGCAAACGGAACCACCACCAGCACTGTCGATTCGGGCAGCGGAACAAGTGTTGGTAAAGGAACTGCGATCGGTGCACACTACGCGTTTGACGAGGGAGCACTGGCAACGATCGCTGATTCCGTCGCGTTAGGTTCTTCGGACAAATTGAAAGTCGAGGCGAATACCAACAACACGGTCACCATCGATGCCAAGGCTGGTGATTCCAACGTGAGTGGGAGTGTCGATGCCTCCTCGGCGCTCAGTCACGTCGTGGGTCAAACCGTCGCGACGATTGGAACGGGAGGTGGGATTGATGCGTCGGGCGACGTTTCGGTTTCGGCGACACGCAACGCCACCGTGACATCGAAGGCGGCTCCGGAGAGCGGCGTCGCGGCCGGATCCGATGGCGCGATGATCGCGATGAACTTTGGGAATCACACGACGACGGCGAACCTGAATCGGTCCGCGGATGCGGGCGGCGCACTCTCGGTGAAGTCGACGGCAACGTTGACCGAAACCGCGACAGCAACCGCGGCGCCGAAGGGAGTGTCGGACTCCACCACCAGCAACAGCGGCAGTGATCTGAGCAACGCGCTATCCCTGCTCGCTCCGGGTGGAGGTTTTTCACTACCGAGCGTCTCAAGTGTCGACCTCGGCGGAGAACTGGGCAACCACCTCGGGTCCGCCCAAGCGTTGAATCAAACTGTTTCCCAAGCTACCGCAACCATCGGTGATGGAGTGACACTCGACGCCGGAATGGCGCTCACTCACAGCGCGACGCACACCGTCACGAGCGAAGCCAAGGCATCGGGACTAGGCGTCGCGGGCAGCGGCAGCTTCGGTGGCGCCTCGGCTGCCAACTTGAGTGATCTCCAAACGGAAGCCACTGTTGGAAGCGGCGTTACACTGACCGCTGATTCACATTCCACCTCTGCCAAGCCAACGATCACTCTCAAATCGGTGGCAGAAGCCGCGGGTGATTCGAGCTCTGGATCACGTCTGGGGTCACTCGCCTGGAACGAGCTTAGCAATACCGCTGTCGCATCGGTTGCCGATACAACGACGATCACTGCGACGGGTGAGTCAAGCATCAAGGCCCCCGTGGTTGCCAAGGTCGAAGCCACCGCGGGAGTCGGGATTACACCCACGAATTCGGGGCTCGCCGCCTCGCTGGCCACAAACGACGTCGACCATGACGTCACCGCGACGCTCGGACAAAACGCCAACATCGACAGCGTCGGATTCACGATCGAAGCATCGCTGACTGGCTCCGTCACAGGCACGGCCACCGGCGGTGTGAACGCGGCTGACTACGCCGATGCGGGCTCCGCGGCTTTGAATGATCTTGTGACATCCGTCGATGCCCACGTCAGCGGCGGAACAACGATCGATGCCGGTGCGGGTGCTGCCGCGATCAAAGCATCGGACGACATCAAAGCGACCGCGACGGCCGGAAGTTATGCGATCGCCACCACGATCACGAATGAGCCGACTACGACCACCGAATCCAGCGGTTTCGCCCGCGCGAACAACGAGATTGATCGAGTCATCGTGGCCTATTTGGATGACACGAATCTGGACGGGGATTCGCTTTCGGTTTCGGCGACGAACTCGGGTGATGTTTCGGCAAGTGCTCGTGGCGGAGAACGCGCGGAGCTTTCCACATTGGGTGGGTCGGTCGCGAACAACGATGTGAATATCACCCTCGATGCTAACGTTGACAACACGTCCTTCGTGGTCGTGAAGGATTCGTTCTCGGTGAAAGCCTCGGACTCCTCCGAGAACAAGGCGAGCGCGGGGCAGACTCAGCTTGCGGGCGAGAACCTTGAACTTCCTCCTTTGGTGCCGTTGACGATCATCGTCGGTGGCGCGGCCGTAGGTGCTGCGACGGCCGCGAATGATGTTGTGATTTCGGTGCACGCTGACGTGGAACATTCGAACGTCGGTGCGAAGAAGATCTCGATCAGTGCCGAGAACAAGACCAAACTCGACTCCAAAGCGGTCGGCGGATTGGGAGCGGGCAACTTTGCCAACGGAGGGTCGATCGCGGTCACCAAGTTGATCACCACCGTGGACGCTCATGCGGGGCAGCTCGTCCCGGCCACGCTCACGATCCTGACCGCCGAAGAAAAAGTGTCGGTTGAAGCGAAGGATGAAACCGAGATCAAAGCCGACGCCGGACAGACTTCGATCGCGGGTCTCGGCGCGGTCGGCGCTTCGTTCGCAACCAACGAGGTTTACAACACGGTGCGTGCCTACACCGAGAGTGTCTCGATCGTGTCGGGCGATTGGGATGACGACAACGGCGACGGCTCGATCGGAATCAAAGCTTCATCGAAACCCAAGGTGACGGCCAAGACCGCGGCGGGTGAAGGCGCAGGTGGATTTGCGTTGGGTGCTTCGGTCTCGAACAATATCGTCAACAACACCGTCGATGCCGACGCCCGTTGGTTTTCTGATTTGGTGTCGGTGCGATTGACCGAGGTTTCTGCCAAAGACCAGTCCGAGATCAAAGCGGAAGCAAACAGTGTTGCCGTCGCGGGTTTTGTCGCGATCGGTTCCGCGTCGGCTACCAACAACGTCACCATCGCGGCGTCGGCGCTTCAGGAAAACGCCAAGGTATTGGCGGGTGATGCCGTCGGCACACAGCTCGTCCAGGGCAGCTACAAGCTGAGTTCGGAGTCCACGTCCAAGATCGAGTCCAAGGCGAGTGCGGGAAGCGGTGCTGTCGGTGGTTCGAGTGCCGAATCTGTCGCCACCAATTTGGTCGGCATCACAGTCAACACACGTTTGGAGGAAACCGCGAGCGACACGTTGATCTCGGTTTACGGTGGCGGCCCGGCGGACATCAAGGCGACGGATGACTCGGAGATCAAGGCGACCGCGGGCAGCGCCGTCGCGGCAGGAGTCGTGGCGATCGGAGCGGCAGTGGCGACCAACACGGTCACCAACAGCTCGACCGTGTTCGTCAATAACGTCGAGATCTTTGATGACCTCTCGATCGAGGCGAAAAGTGGCAAGGAGGTGAAGGCCGAAGCCACCGGCGGCGAAGGCGCGTTGGGATTTGCTGGTGGCGGCTCCATCGCGACCAATGTCGTCATCATCAACGTGACCACGACGGTCAACAACTCCGACCTCAACATCCAAGGCAATGCCAAGATCAAGGCGGAGAACAAGAAGGATGTGACGGCCAAGTCCGGTAACGGCGCCGGAGCTGCAGGAGCCGCCGTCGGTGCTGCCATCTCGACCAACACCGTGACACTCGGCACGACCACCACCGTCACGAACACAACAATCGACGCTGGACTGATCGTACCCACCGGCGAAATCAGCATCGAAGCGGGCGTCAAACCGAAAGTGAAAGCCGAGGCATCGGGTGGCACAGGCGCGGGTGTTTTTGCGCTCGGCGGGTCGGTCAGCACCAACGTGGTCACGAGCACGGTCAATGCGACCGCGGATAACGTCGCACTCACAGCACCCGGTGCGATCAAAGTCAAAGCAGCCGACGAAATCTATCTCGAGGGCAAATCCGGGGTCGGCGTCGGTGCGGGTGGCGCCGCAGTCGGAGCGGCGATCGTCAACAACACGCTGACGTCGGATGTGGATGGTTTGGCGAATGCGGCAGTCGTCAATTCGGGATACAAGTTCGAAGTCCTCGCCGAGACCAAGGGCGAGATCAAAGGCGAAGCCGCCGGCGGTGCGGGTGCGGGCGGATTCGCCATGGGCGGCTCGGTCGTGACGAACGTTGTTACCATTGACGCGCTCGCCACGCTCTCCAATTCGATCGCGAACGTCGGCGGAGAGACAAAGATCAATGGCAAGAATGAGAAGAAGGTGGAGGCCAAAGCGGGCACCGGTGTCGGAGCGGGGATCGTCGCATTGGGGGCCGCAATCACGACCAACACGGTGACCGACGCGACTCGTGCCGTCATGACGAATTCAACCGTCAACGGCGAAAAGTTGACCGTGAAAGCCGAACGCAAAGGTGATGTGAAGGCGTCTTCGGTGGGAGGCGTCGGCGCTGGAGCTCACGCCGCCGGCGGTTCGGTGGCGACCAATGTCGTGACCACGCTCGTCAGCGCCACAGTCGACACGTCGGTCATCAACTTGACCGGTGATTTGAAGGTCGATGCGGACGACACGGGAAAAATCAGTGCGGAATCCGGCATCGGGGTCGGCGGTGGGGCGAACGGTCTTGCGGCATCCATTGCGACCAACACCGTGACACCGACTCTGATGGCCGCGCTCACCACAACCAACGTCAATGCGTACAAGATGGAGGTAACGGCGGATCGCTACGGCGACGTGTCCGCCAAAGCGCTCGGTGGTGATGGCGCCGGATCCTTCGCACTCGGTGGCTCAGTCGCGACGAACGTCTACACGTTGTTGATGGATGCTAACGTCACCAACACCAACCTGATCAATCTCGGCAGCGAGCTGAAAGTCAGCGCGAGCTCCGCATCGAAAGTGAAAGCCGAAACAGGTAACGGCGTCGGTGCCGGTGCTGCCGCTTTCGGAGCTGCTGTTTCGACTAACACCGTCACGATCACTCAGAACGCCATTGTTGCGAATGCCGACATTGATGCCAAAAAGCTGACGATCAAGGCAGAGACACTCGGCGAAGTCTCCGCCACCGCAGCGGGTGGCGTGGGGGCCGGTTCGTTCGCGATGGGTGGTTCCGTCGCAACGAATGTCGTCACGATCGGGTTGGATGCTCACGCGGCGGACTCCGACTACGACATTACGGATGACATTGAGATCAAGGCTTCGAACGAAGGTGACATTAAGGCACAGGCCGGACATGGTGTCGGGGCGGGTCTGACAGCCTTTGGTGCAGCCGTTGCGACGAACACCGTGACGATGGGGTTACTCGCGTATGATCCGGGCGTGGTCAAAGGAGGCTCCTTAAAGATCGAAGCAAAGAACAGCGGCGACATCAAAGCACTCGCTGCCAGTGGTGACGGCGCCGGAACTGGGGCGGTGGCCGGTTCGGTCGCGACGAACGTGGTCAACTTTGATTTCGATGCCAATCTGACGGCAAGCTCTGTCGACATCACCAATGCGGTTGAGGTGGCCGCCAAGAACAGCGGCAAGATCGAAGCGCTTTCGGGTGTCGGCGTCGGCGCGGGTGCGATCGCTTTCGGCGCCGCCATCGCCACCAACACGATCAACATGGACCTCGATGCGTTAGTCGATGATGTCCTGTTGGATGCCGGGTCGGTCAAGGTTTTGGCTGAAACCGACGGGTACATCGCGGCCAAGGCAGCGGGCGGCGTAGGAGCCGGCACCGACGCGGCTGCGGGATCGGTCGCGCTCAACAACATCCTATTCCAGATCGACGCACTCGCCCAGAAGAACACGTGGACCGTCGACAACAAAGCATCCGTCAAAGCACGGGCAGGTTCCTGTATTCACGCGCACGCTGCGATGGGCGTCGGCGGTGGCATCCAGTCCGACGGAGTCGCGGATGCCAGGAACGTGATCGACATGACAATGACCGGCAAGACGACCGACATTTCGATCACAGCTGGTGAAATCGAGATCGCCGCCGAACGAGCGGATTGCATCGAAGCACTTGCGGGCGGCGGCGCCGGCGCGGGATTGTTCGCCGATGGTGTTTCAATCGCGCTGAACGACATCACGCAGGTGAAGGTTCTCGCGGAGGCCATCAATTCGACGTTGACCGTTCAGGGCACCTCGCTGCCGATCAAAATCACCGCCAAAGCCAACGCGCAGATCAAAGCCGGCGCCGGAAACGGCGTCGGGGCTGGACTGCTCGCCGTCGGTGGCGCTGACGCGCAAAATAAAATGCATCAATTGGACGTCCGCGCGACGGCCGATGACTCCGACCTGACGGCCGACCTGATGGAGATCTCCGCGAAATCGACGGGGAACATCGTCGCGTCTGCCGGTGGCGGAGCCGGTGCGGGCTTGGCTGCCGCGAGTGGCTCGATCGCGACCAATGACGTCGACTCCGATATCGTTGCACAAGCCGTCAACTATTCAACATTGGACTCGTTTGCGATCAATATCGAGGCCGGTCCCAAGACCGGCTTGATCGCATCGGCGGGCAATGGCGCGGGAGCCGGCCTTGCGGCCGAAGGCGATGCCATCGCGAAGAACATTCTGGATCTCGACGCATTGGCGGAGGCTCGTGATAGCGAGCTTGTGGCCGTCGATGTGGATGTCGTCGTCAAGATGGTTGGCGAGATGGCTCCCCTCCAGATCACTGCCTCGGCCGGTGGCGGGGTCGGCGCGGGACTGGCGGCCGCGGGCGGATCGATCGCCGACAACATGCTCGACATCAATGGCCAGGCATTGGTCACCTACAGCACGATCGAATCAATCGATTTGCTGATCAGTGCAAAAAATGAATTTGAAATCCTCGCGGGGTCTGGGACAGGCGTCGGTGCGGGACTGATCACCGAGGGTGCGGCGTTGGCCACCAACGACTTGACCCTCAACATGTTGGCCCAGTCACGAAGCAGCTATCTCGAAGGCGAGGTCTTAAAGATCGAGGCGGCCAGCACCAAGTCGACCACGGCTGCTGCCGCAGGCGGTTCGGGTGCCGGTTTGTTTGCTCAGGGAGGATCCATCGCGACGAACACGATCGATCGCGATCACCTCGCCAATTTGACGCAAGATTCGACCGAAATGTCGGGTAAGGCCACGGTGATCGCCAAAGACAGTGGTGCGATGAATGCGTTTGCGGGACAAGGCGTCGGCGCGGGACTGGAAGCAGAGGGTGCGGCGGTCGCACTGAACGACATTCAGGCAGACACGTCGGCGTTTGCGGATTCGCTCACTCGTCTTGAAGCGTCGAGTCTCGAGGTGAAAGGCGCCTTCTCGCCGTCAATTGTCGCACTCGCCTTGGGAGGTACCGGCGCGGGAGGCTTCGCCAGCGGCGGTTCACTCGCTGACAATGAGATTCAGAACAACGTCAACGCGAGCTTGTCGAACACATCCGATGTGACCCTCACCGGCGCGGCGAACGGTGCTCCCGTGGTCGGTGACCATGTTGGATTCAGCGGTGCGACGGTGTCCGCTGAGAACAAATCCACGATCGAAGCCAAGGCGGGTGAAGGCGCGGGAGCAGGAGTGGAAGCTGAGGGTGCGGCGTTCGCGAGCAACGACATCACCAGCAATATTCTAGCCAGCATCGAATACGTCACGATGACCGCGACAGAAATGTCCGTGCTGGTACTCGCATACGACAGTTCATCGGTGCTCGCCGCTGCGGCGGGGGGCACGGGGGCGGGCGATTTCGCGGGTGGCGGCGCAGGCGCCCGCAACGACGTTGTCGCCAAGATCGAATCCAAGGTGACCGACTCGGATCTGACCGTCGGCAATCAAGTCACGGTTTACGCGGGCCACAACGGTTCGATTCTCGCGTCCGCGGGTCATCTGGCGGCTGCAGGTATTCTCGCGATGGGCACCGCAACGGCGTGCAACCATGTCGATTTGGACATCGATGCGATGATCACTGGGTCGACGGTCAACAGCGGCGATCTGAGTGTGGTCGCGAAGACGTACACGTTGATCCATGCCAAGGCGGCTGGTGGTGACGTCGCGGGCGGCGCAGCGGCTGGCCTTTCCGACGCCGGCAATGTTTACACCGGGAATATCGACGCGACCATCGACACGAGCACCATTCAGGCGGATGACGTCAAGGTTGAAGCAGCCGGATGCCCGACGCTTCGCGCCCACGCGGGTAGCCTCGTTGTTGGCGCACTGGGAGTTGGCATCTCCAACGCGAGCAACCTGGTCAACAGCACCGTCGAAGCCGACATCGTTCAGTCCAACGTCAACGCCAATGGCGATGTGAAGGTGCAAGCGATCGGCGTCGCGGCCGTCATCGAAGCGATCGCTGAAATGTCGATCAATGGCGGCATTGCTTTCTCCGCGACCGCGACGAATACCGTCAACAGCACCGTCCGAGCGGCCATCAATCAATCACCGATTGTTGCCGGGGGCAAGGTGACCGTTTCGGCGAAGGGCAAAACGAATGTGATCGCCAAAGCCCTGCTGACGATCAACGTGCTCGCTCGAGCCGTGGACGCCGTCGTAGTCGATTCCAACATCAACGCGAAGGACATTTACGTTCTGGCGGAGGCTGATAACGGGATTGCGGTTAACGGTGCGAGCATCCTTGGAGTCGTCGCCGTGACACCAGACCCCTTCGGTATCGGATTGGGCCCCGCGCCGATCGCTTCTGTCACGAGCACGAGCACCAATACAATCACCTCCACGGTGACTGCTTCCACGGACGTCTCCTCGACACTCACTGCCACCGAAGACATCGAGATCATTGCCGACGATGCATCAACCATCGCCGCGCTTGTCGGAGGCTTTCTCGCCTCCAACGGTACCGCGACTGTTTCAAGTGATATCCAGTCCACCGTTTCCGCGCATCTGGATGGGACCGCGACGGCGGGTGGCGGCGTGACGATTCATGCCATCAACAGTGTGATCGCATACTCACATGCGATCGGCTTCGGTGAGAACTTTGAGGTCAATGGTGATTTGACGGCCGGTTCCAGCACGGCCGTCACGGTTGACTCCTTTGTGCCTTCCACCGCGAACATCACCGCGGGAGACGGGGTGAGCGTGCAAGCGTTGCATCATGCGTCGCCGCGGTCGGCACATCAGGGTGCAGAGTTTCCGAAGATCGTCCCCGTCGATGTGCTTTGGGGAGGATTCGGCATCTACTTCGGTGCTTGGTGGGGAGCCAACGGGGGTGCCGGCTGGGGAAGCCACGCGTCCCTTGGCACGATTCCCGTGGGCGGAGGCGACAATTTTGCGTCGGGAACCGTCAACGCCACGGCGACGGCGACCGTCACGGCCACCGTGGAATCGGGTGCCACCGTTGCATCGGGCACTGGAGACCTGATTGTCGCCGCACTGAACAACAACAACGCAACGGCGGACACTGCGATGCTGCTTCCAGACGGTGCCGGATTGCCGAACCCGATGGAGAACCATGGAACCGCGGATGCGACTTCATCCGCAACTTCGACCGCATCGGCTTCCGTGTTCGGTAACGTCAGCGGCGACGACATGACCATTGATGGTTCGAGCAACGATCGCGCTTATTCGAACGGCGTTTCATCGGAAGGCGGCACCAGCACGATCAGCTCCACGGCACAGTCGACCGGAACGGGGCTGCTCGATAGCACTCAAATCGGATTTGGCGGAACCATCTTTGTTGGCAGCCACGCCGGACCCTCGCCTCGAGCGAAGACCGCGGTGAGAGACACGTTCGACCCCAACAACCCCACACCACTGAACAACGTCAACGCGACGGCTTCGGGAACAGGAACTTCGACCGCATCG
>JBCBOT010000167.1:0-17035 GCA_039821165.1 Planctomycetota bacterium
CTTCGCCTTCACCCTGAACGCGAACCCGCATGCCATCGTCGACGCCGGCAGGAATCTCGACCGTCAACTCTGCTTTGTCGTTCTGCGTTCCGGCGCCGCGGCAATCGACACATGGCTGGCTGATCTGTTGCCCGGCACCGCCGCAATGCGGACAGGCTGTCTGCACGCGGAGAATCCCTGCAGACTGCACGACCTGGCCTCGCCCACCACAGGTGGAACACATTTGCGGCTGACTGCCCGGCGCAGCGCCGCTTCCGTCACAGGTTTCGCAACTCACCTTGCGACGGAACGAAATGTCTTTGCTGACGCCCTTGGCGGCTTCTTCGAGCGTCAATGAAACGTTGCAGCGGATGTCGGCGCCACGTCTCGGACCACGTCTTCGACCGCCGCCGCCACGTCCGCCGAAGAGGTCACCGAACATGCCACCGCCGAACATCTCGCCGAATGCTTCGAAGATGTCTTCGACGTCATTGAATTGCGAGGCGGCGCCGTCCACACCGGCGTGACCGTACTGGTCGTAGCGAGCCCGCTTGTCAGCGTCATTCAAGACCTCGTAAGCCTCCGAAGCTTCCTTGAAGCGTTCGACGGCATCCTCGGCCTTGCTGCTGTCGGGATGATACTTGATCGCCAGCTTGCGATAGGCTCGATCGATCTCGCCCTTGGAGGCGCCTCGTTCTACGCCAAGCACCTCGTAATAGTCTCGCTTGTCGCTCATGAAACTTCGGTGTTGGTGAACGTTGCGGACGCCCGCGGGTCAAAAACGATAGCTTCCAGAAACGCAGTGGGGCCGCGTGCCGACAAATGGCAGCGACCCGCACATGCTTAAACCGTTCTTCGCCGCTCGACCGGCGATTTCGAACTAGGCGACGACGCCTTCGACAGGAACCTTGTCCTTGTCTTCCTTCTCGAAATTGGTGACCAAGGCTTCGGTGGTCAAGAGCAATCCCGAGATACTGCCGGCGTTGGTCAGTGCGGTTCGAACAACCTTGACCGGATCAATCACGCCCGCTTTGAACATGTCGCCATATTCGCCGCTGTGTGCGTTGTATCCGATGTTGGCCGCCTCTTGACTCACCTCGTCGACCACGACACTGCCGTCGATACCGCCGTTGTCGGCGATCTGCCGCATCGGTGCACTGAGGGCTCCGAGCACGATGTCGACGCCGATCTTCTCGTCACCTTTGGCAGCGGCAACCGCTGTCTTGCCGTTTTCATCCTTCAGCGGAGACGACTTGATCGCCTCAACCGCTTCGGCACAGCGAACGAGTGCGACGCCGCCACCAGGCAAGATTCCTTCCTCGACAGCGGCACGGGTCGCGTGCAAAGCGTCTTCGAGACGAGCTTTGGTCTGCTTCATTTCCGCCTCGGTTTCAGCACCGACGCTGATGACCGCGACACCGCCGGCGAGCTTTGCCAGACGCTCCTGGTACTTTTCCTTGTCGTAGTCGCTATCGGTTTGATCGATTTGGGCGCGAATCTGGCTGACTCGCTGATCGATGTCGCTACGCTGCCCGCCACCTTCAACGATGGTGGTGTTGCCTTTGTCCACGGTGACCGTCTTGGCGCGACCGAGGTGCTCCAGAGTCACGTTCTCGAGTTGGATACCGAGGTCTTCACTGATGAGCGTTCCACCCGTCAGCGTCGCGATGTCGCCGAGCATTGCCTTGCGACGGTCGCCGAAGCCGGGTGCCTTCACGGCGCACACATTTAAAGTGCCACGCAGCTTGTTGACGACCAACAGCGTGAGTGCCTCGGCGTCGACGTCTTCGGCGATGATCAACAACGGCTGACCCGTTTGAGCCGACTTTTCGAGCAACGGGACCAAGTCACGAATGTTGCTGATCTTCTTCTCGTAGAGCAGGATCAGCGCGTTCTCGAGGTTGGCCTCCATCGAACCCGGATCGTTGATGAAGTACGGCGAGATGTAGCCCTTGTCGAACTGCATTCCGTCGACGTAGTTGACTTCGGTCTCGCGAGTCTTGCCTTCCTCAACCGTAATCACCCCATCCTTGCCGACGCGCTCGAGAGCGTCCGCCAAAAGGCCGCCGATTTCGTTGTCGTTGTTGGCACTGATCGCACCGACGTTGGCAATCTCTTCTTTGTGCTTCACCGGTCGACCCAGTTCCAGCAACTTGGCAGTCGCGGCAGCGACCGCTTTGTCGATGCCACGGCGGATCGCAGCAGGATTGCTCCCCGCGACGATGTTACGAAGACCTTCGCGGAAGATGGCGCGTGCCAACACGGTCGCGGTGGTTGTACCGTCGCCGGCCAGATCACTCGTTTTCTGAGCGACTTCGATCACGAGCTTGGCGCCCATGTTTTCGAAACGATCTTCCAACTCGATTTCCTTCGCGACGGTGACACCGTCTTTGGTGACCGTCGGGCCGCCGAACGATTTATCAATGATGACGTTACGACCGGTGGGGCCCATGGTGACGGCGACGGCATCGGCCAACTTGTCGATACCGGCCAACATGCGCGAGCGCGCCTGGTCGTCGAAGAGCAATTGTTTTGCCACGGGTAGGTTCCTTTATGAATGATTCGGTGCTCGAAACCAGTCCTGCTTAAAGGACCTTTGCCAGGATGTCACTCTCGCGGAGGATCTTCATCTCTTGTCCGTCGACTTCGATGTCGCTGCCGCCGTACTTGCCGTAAATGACAATGTCGCCGACGGTCACGCTCAACTCGCCTCGGTTACCGCTTTCCAGAAGCTTGCCCGGACCGACGGCGACGATGGTGCCGCGCTGCGGCTTTTCCTTCGCCGAGTCAGGAAGCACGATGCCTCCGGCCGTGGTGGTTTCAGCTTCGACGGGTTGAACGACGACTCGGTCATCCAGCGGACGCAGTTTGGGTTTTGCCATGATCTGATCTAGAAATTGAAAGTGTGATTGGATGTGTTGTTGTGGGGTGAAGTGCTTCGCGGGGAAGCGGCTTACATCATTCCGGGCATGCCACCCATACCGCCCATGCCTCCCATTCCAGGCATGCCGCCGCCCATACCTCCCATGCCGCCACCCATACCGTGGTCATGGTGGTGGTCACCGCCGCCCTCTTCTTCCTCAACAGGAATGTCGGTGACGAGTGATTCCGTGGTCAGCAGCAGCGATGCGACGCTTGCCGCGTTGGTCAGTGCCGTGCGAACGACCTTCGCGGGGTCGACGATACCGGCATTCAGCAAGTCGCAGTACTTTTCAGCATTGGCGTCGTAGCCCTCGGTCTTACCCTTGAGCTGGGACACTCGGTTGACGACGACAGCGCCATCGAGACCTGCGTTGGCGGCAATTGCACGCAGCGGTTGATCGAGCACTTTGCTGACGATTCGAACGCCGAGCTTCTCATCGCCTTCGCTCTCACCCTCAACTTTCTCGACAGCCTTTCGGCAACGGAGCAGGGTGGTTCCACCGCCAGGCACGATCCCTTCCTCAAGTGCCGCTTGCGTCGCCGCACGAGCGTCGTCGATCAGAGCCTTTCGCTCTTTCATTTCCGTTTCCGTGGCAGCACCGACGTTGATCTGTGCGACACCACCGGCCAATTTGGCCAGACGCTCTTGAAGCTTTTCGCGATCGTAGTCGCTGTCGGTGGCATCGATTTCGCGACGAATCTGCTCAACCCGACCTTCGATGTCGGACTTTTTGCCCGCTCCACCGACCATGGTCGTTGCATCGCTCGTGATGCGAATCTTCTTTGCGCGGCCGAGGTCAGAGAGCTTGACGCTTTCCAAGTCGATGCCGAGATCTTTGAAAATCGCCTTGCCACCCGTCAGCGTCGCGATGTCGCCGAGGATCGCCTTACGTCGGTCACCGTAACCCGGAGCCTTGACGGCAGCGGCCGAAAGAATGCCGCGCATCTTGTTGACAACCAGGGTCGCGAGCGCTTCACCCTCAACGTCCTCAGCAATCACCAGAAGCGGCTTTTTCTCTTTGCTGATCGCTTCGAGCAAAGGAATCATCTTCTTGTTGTTGCTGATCTTCTCTTCGAACAACAGCACGTAGCAGTTCTCAAGCTCGACCGTCACCGAATCCTGATCGGTCACGAAGTGAGGCGAGAGGAATCCTCGGTCGAACTGCATCCCCTCAACGACGTCGACGTAAGTCTCGTTGGAGCGACCTTCTTCGACGGTGATCACGCCGTTCTTGCCGACCTTGGTAAATGCGTTTGCCAACACCTCGCCGATCTTCGGATCGTTGTTGCCGGCGATCGTGGCAACCTGCTTGATTTCGCCCTTGCTGCTTTCGTTCACCGGTTTAGCGAGCTTGGCGATTTGGCCCGAGGCCGCATCGACGGCCTTTGTGATGCCGCGAGTCAACGCCATCGGGTCGGCGCCCGTGGCCACCATTTTCAGTCCTTCGCGATAGATCGCCTCGGCCAAGACCGTTGCGGTCGTAGTGCCATCACCGGCAACATCGTTGGTCTTGCTGGCCGCCTCTTTGACGAGCTGAGCCCCCAAGTTCTCGAAGGGATCGTCCAACTCGATGTCGTCGGCGACGGTGACGCCGTCCTTGGTGACTTTCGGTGAGCCCCAGCCCTTATCGAGCACGGCGTTTCGCCCACGTGGACCGAGCGTGCTCTTCACGGCACGGGCTAACTTGCTGACACCGGCCAACAGGGGGCCGCGTGCGTCGTCGTCGAAAACGATTTGCTTTGCCACGACAGGGTTTCTCCTGGATTCTCGGATTCGGTTCAGCAGGACGGCTGCCGCTGCTGCGAATCGGTTAAGGGACGCGGATGCCTCGCTCGCAAGCTGAGTCGCTCGGCATCATCTATTTGGTTCGTTCTGGCTGCCCGGACGCACCGGGACCGTGCTCTTGCGATAGGCGAAAGCTCGGCCGGCGGACGGAATGACAGTCTTCCGTGTTCGCACGCACCTCTAGCAATCAACGTGCCAAGTGGAGTGCAAACGGATAAAAACAACAGGCTCGCCCTAGTTGCATCGTTCGGCGGCATAGAAAGCCCTCCCGATGCGGCGATCGAATCGCAAAAGTTACCGTTCATGCCACCCTGACAGAAGCCCCCAACCTCCGTTTTGCCCCGCCAAAAACCGCCAATCAAAGCAAAACGTCGTTTCTCAACTGTCGCGCGGCCGCCCACCCAGCTGGTAAATCCCGTGCGACCGTCAACAAGCCCTCCGAATCGCTTCCCAAGTCCCGCGATCGACTCACCAATTCGTTGACCCGACGGCATCTTCGGCGTCCACTTCCCCGGGAGCGGTGTGGACTTTCCGCAACCGAATGCCCCCCAAAAGTGATACTCGCACGGAAATCACAATGTCACCGCGCTCGACTGCCACCCTCGCCATCCTGCTTCTCGCATGGACGTCCAGCGCCCATGCCGGCGGTCTCGATTGGCTCTCCGGTCGCCCGGCTTACCCCGTCAATGCTCCGGTGGTTGTCACAGCCCCGACCACGCAGCCATTCGTTCCCGGTGTCGTTCAAGCACAGCGTCCCGCCTACGGACAGGTTCCCGCCTACGGTCAGGTTTCGACGTTTCCCCAAACGGCCGCGTTCGCTCAGTCTCCGGCGTTTGTGCAAACCCAAAGACCGCCGGTTACCACGACGATCGGCGGCGTTGCGACCGTTCAGCCATACAACAATCCCTCGGTCTACAGCGGTTACGCGGTCGGCTCCGCTCCGATTCAAAATGGGGTTCGCACGCAGTTTGGAATGCAACTTCCGAGTAACGGAACCGTCGCGCCGGTGAGTGGATTCCCGTCGCAATCACTGCCGTTTGCTTCGTCACCCGTGGTGACGAACCGGGTGCCGATTGCCACCACCCTTCGCGGCAACGCCGCCGTCAATCCGATCTTGCCCACGACCGCATATCGTCCGAGCGTCCAGACCATTGCGCCAACGACGTACTCGGCGCCGATCACCGTGCAATCGTTCCGTCCGCAAACGTTCGGCCAGGTCAACGCCCCGGCACCGCGGTGGCGATTCGGTTCCGGTCTAGCGAGGTTCTTCAACTCGCTGCTCGGTCGCCGCGAAACCAACTATTACAGCTCGTACTACCGGGCGCCGATCACCTACTACCGTCCAGTCTCCAGCATCGACCCCATCAGCGGAACGACCGTCACCGTCCAACAGCCCTGCAGTTCCTATGTCCAGCAACTGCAGCGGATGCCCGTCAATACGTTTGCTCCGCTTCAGCAGGGCGTGCAATTGCCGATTGATAGTTGTCAGAACTCTCTGGCCGGAGGCTACGCTCCCGGCATGACGACGATCACGCCGGGTTCCTTCGCACCACCGACGATCGGTCAGGTCGGCGGAACCAACATCGATCCCTACAACAACGTCGTTCCGATTCCCTCGACGACCGCGCCTTTGGGTGCTTCAACCGCACCCCTCGGACCTTCGGCGGGCAACACGGAACCGCTCACCGACAACTCGCCCACCTTCGACAAAGCGGACAGCGATCCGGTTCCACAGCCGCGTTGGGACTCTCGACGTGTCAGCCCCAGCGACGATGCCGGCTCCGATGAAGATCTGGGCCCGTCACTCTTCAAAGATGAAACGGTTGAAGAGGAAGACCCATCGGATGCTGACATGGAGTTGACCTCGCCGGCAACGAAGCGAGATCGCCCGGACCCGCTTTCACTGGATGGAATTCTCGACGGCTTCACGGCTCGTCAGCAAACCGAACCACGTCCTTCGACCTCCTCGCTCAAGGCTCCCGATCTGTTGCCACGTGAGTACAGCTCGCTGCGACCGATCGGGGCCCCCAAGTCATCCGCCGGTGCAGCCAACCCGAGCGACGACCGTACACCTCCGCTGCCGCCAGCCACTCGCGGTCAACTCTTCCGAGAAGGCGACACGTCGGCATCGAGCCGGACTCGCGCCCCATCGACCTACTCGGCGCCCGTCCGAGAAGTCACCTCACGCTCCGGCGTTCGGCAGGTGAACTGGCAAGACGAGCAACCCGCCGGCGGCCAAGCCGAGCAACGGTCCGATACACAGCCACCACGAAGCAAACGGAAAAGCGGCGGCTGGACACCCAATCGAATCAAATCCGAGCAAGGCTAAACTGACTGGCGTTCTATTTTTCGGACGCACAGATCGGCCAACAGCATGGACAACAAGGGGATCGCGGATTCGTTTGACGAACTCGCGGAGCTTCTCGAATTCAAAGACGAAAACCCGTTTCGTGTGCGGGCCTATCGCCAAGGTGCGGCAGCGATTCGAAACCTGGACGAGTCCGTCACCGAAATCGTCAACGATCCGAAACGGAATCTTTCCGAACTTCCGGGCATCGGGAAAACGCTCGCCGAGAAAGCCGAGGCTCTCGTGCGAGAGGGACGGCTGGCGAAACTCGAACAGCTTCGGGCCGAAGTCCCGCCGTTGCTGATTGAAATGTCCCGGGTTCCCGGACTCGGCGTCAAGAAAGCCACCGCGCTGCTCGACGCCCTCGATCTCAAGTCACTCGACGACCTTCGCAATGCGTGTGAGTCTGGCGAAGTCGCGGCCATCAAAGGCTTCGGCAAGAAGACCGCGACAACGATTCTCGACGGTATCGAACTGGCTGCAAAAGCGAACGAGCGAATGTTGTGGTTGGCCGCCGATGAACTCGCCGCCGCGATCACGGATCACATGGAGGGCTGCGAAGGAGTCTCGCAAATGCAATGGGCGGGTTCTTATCGCCGCCGGAAGGAAACCGTCGGTGATCTCGATCTGCTCGTGGTCGCACAAGATCGCGGCGCGGCCATGGATCATCTGGAACGTTTTCCAGGCAAGTCACAAACGATCGCGCGTGGTGATACCAAACTCTCAATTCGTGTGGACGATGGCTACCAAGTCGACCTCCGCTGCGTCGAAGCGGAGGAGTTCGGCGCCGCGCTGCAATACTTCACGGGCTCGCAGACGCACAACGTTCGCACGCGAGGCCTCGCGAAAGCGCAGGGGCTCAAGATCAACGAATACGGCGTCTTCAGTGTTGAGGACGGATCGCGTGTTGCCGGTGCGACCGAAGCCGATGTGTACGCCGCGATCGGTCTTCCCTACATCGAACCCGAACTCCGCGAAGACCGACACGAATTTGCTTGGGCCGAGTCGGGTGAACTACCACCATTGATCGAACTGTCGGACATCCGCGGTGACTTGCACATGCACACCACCGCGACGGACGGCAAGAACACGATTCGCGAAATGGCCGACGCGGCGATCGCTCGGGGGCTGCAGTACATCGCGATCACCGATCACAGCCAACGTGTCCGGATGGCCGGTGGGCTCGATGCCGAAGCATTACGGCAGCAATGGGATTTGATCGATGACATCCGCACGGAATACCTGGGTCGCCTAGAAATCTTGAAAGGCATCGAATGCGATATTCTCGAGGCCGGCGGCATGGACTTGCCCGATGACGTTCTTTGCGAAGCCGACTGGGTGCTCGCGAGCATCCACTTCGGTCAACGCCAACCGCGCGATCAAATCACCGATCGCATGATCGGTGCGATTCAAAATGAATTCGTCAGTTGCATCGCTCATCCGACAGGACGTCTGCTCAACAAACGACCCGCATACGACATCGACATGGAAGCCGTCCTCCAAGCCGCTTCCGAACATGGCACGCGGATGGAACTCAACGCGAGCCCGAAGCGTTTGGACTTAAACGATCTCCATCTCGCCGCCGCAAAACGGTTCGGGGTGCCGATCGTCATCAGCACCGACGCGCACCGAATCGAAGGCATGAACGTTATGCGCTGCGGAATCTTGCAAGCGCGTCGCGGCGGCCTCACCAAAGACGACGTCGCCAACACCCAAACCGTTGAACAGTTCCTACGACGATAACCACTCACCACTCACCACTCACCACTCACCACTCACCACTCACCACTCGCCACTCGCCACTCACCACTCGCCACTCACCACTCGCCACTCACCTCTCAAAAAACAACACAAATCGGCACCGGCACCATCACGCTCTCTCGGGTGAATTGCAGTTCGCCGGTCTCCTGGTCCACCGAAAACACGGAAATCGAGTTGGTGTTCTTGCCCGCGGCAAGCAACCAACGTCCGCTCGGATCGAGATTGAAGTTGCGGGGCCAAGCACCTCGAATCGGTTCGACTTCGACCAAAGAGAGTTTGCCACTCGACTCGTCGACGGCGAACACGGTGATCGTGTCGTTACCCCGGTTCGCGGTGTAGACAAAGCGACCACTCGGATGGATCCGAATCTCCGACGCACTGTTGAAGTTCTCTTTCGCCTTCGTCGCTTCACTCAACGTTTCGATGGTTTGAATCGGTGCCATCGTCCCGGCTTGTTTGTCGTACTCGAAGACAGTCACCGAGAGCGCGAGTTCGTTGAGAACATAAATCTTGCCGCCATCGGGGTGAAACTTCATGTGCCGAGGCCCGGCACCCGGAGGACATTCACCGTAACCATGTGGCGCAAGCGTCGCGGCTTTACTGTCCAGTCGATAGATCACGACTTTGTCCATGCCAAGATCCGGCACGAATGCGAAACGCCCATCGGGTGAAGTTCCCGTCCAGTGTGCGTGTGCTTTGTCTTGCCGCCCCGCGACGACTCCCGAGCCGGGGGGATGCTTCTCCAAACCGGATCGCTCGATCAAGCCGCCCGCCGCATTCAAACGATAGATGGCAGTGGAACCGCCGCCGTACTGTGCCGAAAGCACAACGGCATCATCGGGACTGACAGACACATGTGCTGCACCGCCATCACCGACTTCGACGCTGCTGTCTTTGACGAGCGTCGACCGACCGGACCTTCCCTCGATTCGGTACGCCACGATCGACGGCTTTCCATTGTCGGCCGCTGCGGCATATAGCATGGTTCCATCGGATCGCTTGGCGAGAAAACCAGGCCCCGATACCTCAGCCGCCAATTCTGCTTTGCCGAGCTTGCCGGTCTCCGTATTGAACGTCGCGTGATAGATGCCCTTGCTATCACCACCGCGAGCCGTCCCGAACCAAACATCGATCGTTTCTGCGTTGGAATCCGTCATTGTGAAACCCGTCAGGAGCAACACGGCACAAAGGGCACGGAACACATCTCTTCGGAAACTCGATTTCATACTGCCATCACTTTCAAAACGTTTGAATCGTTCTTGAACCAATCACGCGTCTGTCGGCGTGAAACTCGGACGACGCTCGATGATTCAATACAACCGGCAAATTCTACTCAGGTTGGCATCCGACCGCTTCCGATACCGTGAAGGACACGTTCCACCACGCTATCACGAAGAGACGCAATGCGCTGCGGACACAGAAAATTCGTCACGCCACTGCTGGCCATCCTCATCCTCGCGAATCCGGTGTTGGCCGGACGCCCCGGCGAACGCTCGCGGCAATGGGCAAAAAACGCGAAGACCGACGGCAGCGTACAGAATGCGGTCGAGCTGCGTACGCCCGACGCGGCGGCACCTGTCCAACAGGTCGTTGGAAAACAACCGGGCTCACGAAAGATCGATCCCAACCGCAGCCTCTTCGTGCCGCCACTACTGGGGACGGAAAACGCAAAGCCGCTTAACGGACAACGTCACTCCTCGAGTAGTCGCCAACGCTCAAGAGGATTGCTCGGCGAGTTGTTCGGCAACCAATCACAATCGAACAACCAGCGGGTTAACAGCCAGCGCACGACAACGCCGCGTGCGGCGAATCAGCGTACGACCGCACGCAATTCTACGAACCCTAGCGTTGCGACGCCCCAAGCCAACGCGCCGCGCGCCATCGATTGGGAAGGGATTCCCTATCACCAGGCAAGGACGGGCAACCATGCCGCCACAGCGCCGATTCGTGATCCACAGCCGGGTGAAACACGAATCGCTCGTCCCACGTCTCCGCCTCGCCTCGCCGATGCCCCCAAGTCAATCTTAGCTCCGAGAGACCTGCCCAAGCCGCCGGCATTGGAGCCGGCCCCCGCGCTCACCAGCCGCCGCCCCGCGTCGATGGCTTCCGCGCGCATCACACGCCAACCCAGTACGTCGATCGCAGCCGGCTCGTCGAGCCGGCGTGCGGGACGCGAAAACGTTCCCAGCCTCGACGCCTCCGAGGTTGCGGCCGCTCGAACCGACCAATTTGGTTACGACGAGTTGGTCCCCAAAGTCTCGCGTAAGCGGATCAAGGTCGATGTTGCGGCAAAGGAAACCGTCGCCTCCGCGGAATCGACACGGCGTGAAAAGACCGAACCGAAACCGCAGGCCACTCCGGCGGCCGACGTCGCGACTCGCAACGTGACCCCGACCACCGAAGCAACACCGGAGGTCAAGGCTGAACCGGCGCCCGAGCCGACCCCCGCTCCCGCACCGCAACAACTCGCGGCGTCTGAACCGGAAGCGACTCCCGCCACGATGCAACCTGCTCCGGCTTCCGCGCCCAAAACAACTTCCGAGGTCGCGCAGGCACCCGTGAACAACACGCCGCCCCTACCGACGCCGGTGACTTCGTCATCGAAAGCTGTCACGGCGCAGCCGCCACAGGTCGTCAATCAGTTCCCACAAACACCGTTGACGGACAACTTCACGGCCAGCCAGCCGGGTGTCCCATCCAGCTTTGCTTCCACCCCGTTGCCGCCACCGGTACCGAGTCCATCGGCGCCGACACAGTCGCTGCCGATGCCGACGGCGCCGAATTTCAATCAACATGCGGCCGCACATCACACCGGGCCCGCTCCCAACGCGTTCTCAAGCAGCTATCAACCCGCCGCATCAACGCCCACGATACCAAGCCCCGTGGTCGGCTCGGGTGTTCAAGCTCCCGAAGCGCGGGTTGCGGCAACGCCTTATCCAAACGATCCGTACCTCACGCCGACACAGCGAAGCGCGGGTGCACCTCCGCTGCCGACCCCAGCGGCAACGCAACCATACAATCCGGCAACGTCCAACTTGGGTTATCGCCCGGCGCAGCCGCCGACCACTCAACCGGCGCAACCGCCAGCCACTCAACCGGCGCAACCGCCAGCCACTCAACCGACGCCGTCTAATCTCGTGACGACACCGTCGCCACGAACGTCCACACCAAAAGCCTTTGCTCCAACGCCGAATCCGCCGCTGCGAGAGGACTTCGTCGCCTCTTCATCGGACTCCAATCGAGCCGACCCGATGGCGTCGCTCGAAGCCGGCAAGACCGCCGTCGCTTCCGAGTTGCCTGGTCTCCGCGTTCTGACGCACGGCCCGGCGAGTATTGTCATCCGCGAAACTCACGAATTCGAGATCCGCGCCGAAAACCGAGGCGCCATTGATGTCTCGGGACTTGTGATTCGAACCGACGTTCCGAATTGGGCCCAAGTTCAAGGACAAAACGCGACACGCGGTTCGGTGGATGCCGAAACGCTTGGCGAAGGCGACCGATTGATCTGGAAAATCGACACGCTTCCGGCAGGCACCTCCGAACGGTTGCTCGTCCAGCTGCAAGCCGTCCAACCGGGCAAACACGGTCTCGACGTCGAATGGACGTTGTTGCCGCAAAAGTCGGTGGCCACCGTGGAAGTCCAAGAGCCCAAATTGGAACTGCTCATCGAGGGCCCCGACAACGTCGTCTACGGCGAGTCACAGACTTACAAAGTACGCGTGCTCAACCCCGGAGACGGACCGGCGCCCAACGTTGTGTTCACGCTGTCGCCGAACTCGCCGACACCACAGAGTCAGCGTATCGGAGACATCCCGAGTGGCAAGGAAGCTCAATTCGAAGTTGAGCTGACCGCCCAAGACCTCGGCAACCTAAAGATCCACGGGCTCGCCGCCGGCGATCTGAACCTCAACGCTCAAGCAGAGAAGACCATTCGGGTCGATGCCGCTCAGCTTGAGGCCATCCTCAGCGGCCCCGAGGTCAAATACCAAAACACCGATGGCCTCTACGCCATTGAACTCATCAACCACGGGACGGCGACCTCCAAGCAGGTCGTCGCCACCATGCAACTTCCCGAAGGCATGGAGTATCTCGGTGGCCTCGACGAGGCCGACCACCGTGCCGGTCGATTGACATGGAACGTCGAAACCCTTCCGCCAGGTGCAAAGCGACTGTACGAATTCAAGTGCAAGCTGAATCAACCCGGCGAACAGGTCATCCAGTTCCATGCCAAAGGCTCCGCCGCGGGCGAAGCAAATGTCGCCCTGGACACGCGAGTCGAATCGATCTCCGATCTGGTCATGACGATTCAGGATCCCGCCGCTCCGGCGCCCGTTGGAACCGAAGTGACCTACGAGATCCTGATCAAGAACCGCGGTAGCCGCGAAGCCCGAGGCGTTCGAGCGATCGCCCAATTCAGCCACGGCATCGAACCTCGACGTGTTCAAGGCCATCCCGGTCAAGTGCTAACGGGCCAAGTCCTCTTCGATCCGATCCCCGCGATCCCGGCGGGAGGCGAGGTTCGAATCAAAGTCATGGCCGAAGCCGAAAGGGAAGGTCACCATCGCTTCCGAACCGAGATCCGATCCGGGGAGACCGTGCTCGTCGCGGAAGAGGCCACGCACTACATGAGCAAACGAACCGAACGCGTCAGCCGTCGCAGCGAAAACACTTCGCTTCGCTAGAACGGTCGCCCTCTCGGGCCGATTCTCATCAAACGCACGATCCGGACTTCACTCAGTGGAGTCCGGATTTTTTGTGAGCGGCTAGTGCTTCGTTCCAATTCAGTTTTGGGGCCGACGCACCGGAGGGCTTGCGCCCAATACCGCTAAATCGGTTCGCGGAACGGCGCAAGCCGGCGCAAGCCGTCCGGTTCAATTGGAACAAGGCACTAGCAGCCGCACCGCCTCGCTGGAGGCGGAAAACGCCGCCCAAATGTGGATCCAATCGCCGCCGGGCGAAAGATGTCGGAAAATCCCCTCAGACTTGCGCAATGGCTGCGCGGCGAAAGGCTCCTAGTCCTTAGACCTTCGCCGCACGCATCAGCCGTCTAAACACGATGACCGACGCATCCATCCAAAGCCTCTCCATGGCTCACGACACGCCACGATTCAATCTTCCGCTCCCGACGCTCGGAGGCTTGCAATTTTGGACCGACGTCCGTTGGCGCAGTGGTTTTCGCATCCAACGCAACGCGATCACAAAACATCATCGTTTGCTCAGCCCGGGAAACGTCCGCCTTGCCTGGGGCACCAAGTCTCAGTGCCTCGATGCATTGGACAAGCACTGTCCGCCCCAACGGACGGGTGGCCGTTGCTATGTCGTTCTATTGCACGGATTGCTTCGATCATCGCGTTCAATGAGGACGCTCGAGAAAGCGATTCGGGACGCGGACGACACCGAAGTCATTTCGTTCGACTATGCGAGTTCCCGCGCCCCCATGTCCGAGCATGCCAAAGCTCTCGGCGAAGTCCTCGAGAACTTGCCCGCAGACGCGACGCTTCGATTCGCTTGCCACAGCATGGGCAATATCGTGTTGCGTCATTGGATCGCCGACACCCAACGCAAAGGCGATCCGTGTCGTCTACTGCAGCGTTGCCGCTCGCTAGTCATGCTCGGCCCGCCGAACCACGGCGCAGAAATCGCGCGGGGCCTGGCCCCCACGAAAATCTTTGGTTGGATTGCGGGCAAGTCTGCGATGCAGCTGGGGGTTGATTGGAAAGACATTGCTCCCGGCTTGGCGACGCCACCCTTTCCGTTCCACGTGCTGATGGGAGACGTCCGCTCATTCCGCTGGCACCCACTCATCACTGGGCCTAACGACGGGATCGTGGCTGTCGAAGAAGCCCGACTGGAAGGAGCCGAATCGTTCGAACTCTTTCCCGTCGCACACGGAGTCCTGATCTACAGCAAACGGATGGTTCGACGTACGGTCGAGTTACTCACTCAGAGCTGAAACGCGGTCAAGCGTGTCGGATGTTGTCGCCATAGCACCAGCCACGGCGCACGTGAGTCGTGGGACGGAGTGCGTTGCAACGAATGCAGTGACGGGGTCCACGCGGGTTCTCGTGTCTCGGTTCTGAACGCGATCCTCGACTCGTGACTCGCTGCGCGGTCACCTGTCGCACGCACCGAGTGACCGACCGCTAAAGTAACGCCAGGTCTTTCGCGACAACTGCGAACTCGACGTCGGAACGCTCCCCTCACGGAAACTCCATGGAATTCGAAGTCCGCCGCAAGACGTGGAACCCGAACCTCTCGCCACGACTGCTGCGATTGTGGACGGTCATCCTCGCCGGCGAAGCCATCTTTCTGCTTCCGTTCGTGTTGCCGCGGTTACTCCGGCCAAAGATGCTGGACGAATGGGGCATCACCAACACCGAGTTGGGCACCGCGTTCTCCGTCTACGGCTTTGTCGCGATCGCCGCCTATGCATTTGGCGGGCCGCTGGCCGATCGATTTCGGCCTCGCAAGCTGATGGCCATCGCATTGCTGATGACCGCCGGTGCCGGTTGGTTCATGACGCAGTCGCCTTCCGCCATTTCGCTTGCATTGCTCTATGGATTCTTCGGGCTGAGCACGATCCTGCTGTTTTGGTCCGCCATGCTTCGCACCACCCATGACCTCGCCGGCGACAAGAGTCAGGGTGCCGCGTTCGGACTGCTCGATGCCGGCCGAGGATTGGTTGCAGCACTGATCGCCAGCGGGCTGGTGTTGGTACTTGGCGAAGAAGGCAGTGTCACGCAAGCGGCTTGGCTCGCGGTCGGATTCGTCGCGCTGACCGCTGCGCTCATCTACTTCGGACTGCCTGACGAAAAATCCCAAGCACCGTCCGACTCGTTTCGCTTGCGTGATCTCGTGGAGCGTGCGGGCGACGCGCGTCTTTGGCGACAAGGTTTCATCGTGGTGTGTGCGTACTGCGGTTTCAAAGCCATCGACACCTACGGACTGTTTCTTGTGGACACGTTTGAAGCCACCGACGGTGAAGCGGCCAAAGCGACCGCGCTCACCTTTTGGGTGCGTCCCGCCGCCGCCATTGTCGCCGGGTTGACCGCCGACCGACTCGGGCGATTTCCGGTGTTGACCGTCTCCTTCATTGCGATGGCGTTGAACTATGCGGCGGTCGCGATCAGCCCGAACATGTTCGGGCCTTTGGGTTCGGTTCCGGTCCTTGTGATCGTCGTGCTCTTGAGTACTGCCGCGTTTGCTTACGCACTGCGCGGCGTCTACTTTGCGGTCGCAGATGACCTCGAAGTCCCCGATCACCACGTGGGAGCCGCCATGGGTTTGATCTCCGTCGTCGGTTTTCTCCCAGACGTGTTCTTCGGACCACTCTCGGGAATCGTGCTCGACAGTGTTCCCGGCGCGGTGGGCCATCAAATCGTCTTCGCCGCAACGGCCGTCCTCGCAATCGTCGGTGCATGCCTTTCCATCGCCAACGGCCGCGCCGTCAAACGCAAAGAAACACCCTGACAAGTCACTCTCAAAGTACCCAGCTTCACGTTCGCTGAGCATTGAGGACTGGCGACCGCAGGAGAGACGCAAAGCCGCAGACGTCCCAGAGAAGCCGGGCAAGCTCTTCGCGTCTCCGCGACTTCGCGTGATCACCTTCGCTTGTTTTCGCACCGACGAACGACTCCGGCAGTTCAATGCGTGTTCGCAATTTGAAGCGAAGAACTCATTCCCGAACGCTCCCTAAAACCCACCGAGTGGCGCGGTCCACACGGGACCGGCTCGGGCAACCCGTAGCGTGAGCATGGGACAGTCAAAGGTAACCCGCCGCGTCAGCAAAGGATACCGTTCCGCAGCGCCGCTGCGAACCAGCACACTCCAACAAGCACCCCATCACGCCGGACGCGCGCCCGCTCACTCCTATCAAGTCTTTGCCGAGAGTCTCGCCGGAGGCACGAGCCGGATGTCACGCAAAGCCGCAGCCGCGAAGGTCCAAGAGAACGGTCGGACAGAATCTTCGCGACTTCGCGTGAAGACTCACGCGAAGACGCAAAGCCGCGGAGGTCCCAGAGAAGCCGGGCGCGCGCTCTTCGCGTGATCATTCTTGCCCACAGGTCGTACAGTCGAAGTCGGGTTTTGGCCCTAGGTAACCCGCCGCGTTAGCAAGGGACCCCACTCCGTCACAACAAAGGGTCAAAACAAAGGTGTCAGGATCAATAGTGTTCGGCCCGCCATTTGCTGGGTGCAACGTTCGGTTCGTTTTGCAAGCTTCGAATGCTAGCAGATGCGGT
>JBCBOT010000168.1:0-16974 GCA_039821165.1 Planctomycetota bacterium
TCCCAATCCCATGCCAACAGCCTCCAAGTGGTGAGGCTATAGGATAGCGCGAACTCGCGAAAATCAACACGCTGTTAGGGGACGTTTGCAACGACCTTTACAAGTGCGCGGCCATGTCTAGAATACCTGGGGGAGGCTAACCGAAAGCGGCTTTGATCAGATTGTAGGCATGGAATCAGACGCGACCGACCGAAGTCCTTGGCCAGGGACGATTATGCATGTCGATCTATCCGGGGTGGCCTTACCAGACGGAGCGATTATCGAGACCAGCTCAGATATAGAGCGCCTGATCTCGGGGTCATCCGGAAATCTAAAAACACTTAAAGAAAAAGTTGGGTTGGCCGCAGATGATGCACTCAGGGAGCGTGCGCTGTGCAAGGCCGGGAGTATTGCAGAGGATATTAGTAAGGCGAACAGCATAGATCCCATTTTAGACTTTCTCGGACAGGCGGCGGGCTTCAAGGTAAATCCTGGCCGAAAACCTACGTTCGGCCAAATTCCATTAGCTATACTCAATAAACCTGCGTTCCACGGCCCTAGTTCAAGCACCAAGTCACGGATTGCAGTCGATATGGACCATCAGTTCGCAATCGAATTGCTCCGGTCGCTTATGAGGCGGGTTGCGAAGAGCTGTTCTCAAATAGCGCCTGGCGAAATTTCTTATGACGAATATGTTTTGCTGCACTACACAATGCGGTCGAATCGCAGGCTTGTTCAATTGAGGCTGAGTGAGCCTGCGATTTCGGAAGAGCCGATCGTGCGAAGTATCGAAAATGACGCACAGGCGTTCCTTCGGACTAGTCCCGTCAAGCCTATTCAGCTTCACCAGCTACTGGAGCTTAAGCATAGATGGGAGCAAGCTTGGGTCCTGTCGCACTTTGCTTGTGCCGAAAGAGCATTGCGGTGGACGTTTCCAAGGCAGGAGACGCCTTGATGAACCCGCACGAGGCCTTTAGATTATATCATGACCTCACTTGCGGGAAACTCACGCCGGAGGAAATCCGGGAGATCCGAGAAAGCGAGCAGCTTTCAAGTCTAGTAGAAGAGATTGCCATTCGATTGGCTGGCCCGCCAACCTCAGAAGCCCGACGCGCTGTAGACCATCTCACTGAGGAGCGGAGCTTCTACAAGCATTCCAGAAACGTTTCGTTGAGAACGAGCGTTGCAGTTGCTGCGGGCTTGGTTTTAATGGCATCGCTGTATGCGTTATCGCAACTTTCGCGCGATCCTCGTCCTGAGCTGCGCTCGGTTGCCTTTGAGCTGACAGTCGATTCCTTTCGCAGCAGTGTCTCCGACCTTGAGTCGGGAGTTGCAGTGCGGATTGATTCACCAGGTCGTGGTACCGCTTTCTTTCTAAGGAGCAGGGACGGCAAGCTCAGTCTTTTGAAAGGCATGCTGAGACTGGGCACCGACTCTTCGTTCTCATTGGGATCGCCTCTTGAAGGCGATGTGGTGTATGCAATCGTTGTCCCGAATGAAGGAGATTCCATAAGGCAGGTGATTTCAAACTCAACTGCCAAAATCAATCTTGAAGGCGACCTGCAAGAGTCTCTTGGGAATTGCCTTGCTGGCCATGTTGAGTGGATGGGATTGATTGAGGTTTGGCCGAAATGACTTTTCGTAGTCTGTTTCTTTTGCCGATCGCCATTATCGCATCGTTGATGTGCGAGCGATCAGTCTGGAGCGCCGATGTCAATAGTTCACTCGAAGACGCTTTCCAGTTCTATCTGAATCGGCGCTTTGATGAATGCGTCGCCCGATGCCGTGAAGCACTCGATCTGATTGAGGGCCCCGACGATCCCCAGGCCGCAGAGGGGCTTTTCATGCTCGGCGTTGCACAATGGGAGAGGAACAACGGCACCGACAGGATCCGCGCGGTCGCAAACGTAACGCGTGCGGGGCAGGCTTTTGAAAAGCTGTTCCCGATGGAATACGAAATCCGTCCAGACTGGAATTTTTTTGATCAACTCTCCCGATCACTCAAACGCTTGAGCCAGGTTCCCCAAGAGAGAGTTTTAGCCTGGCCACCGCCACTAAGAGCGTGGCTCAGGGATCGCACTGGGAACGCCGGCATCCTATTCTCTGACATCGATTTCGAAACTTCGAAATGGTGCTACGAATTCTCTTTGAAAGTTGCGGGGGGCGAGGATGACAATTTCGCACATCGCTTATCCATTGCGAACAACCTGGGGCTACTATACCAGAAGCACGGTGAACTTGGGGCTGCTATGGTATGGCGTGATCGTTCCCATGAGCTGTTTTCAAAGGCCATGGACCGAATGGAGTCGGCGGAATTGGCGATAGAGTTTCTCAACCATGGGGCTTCGTCAGCTCGATTTGGGGAATCGGAGATTGCTGGACAGTACTACCGTGCGGCATTCGATATTTTGACTAGTGCAGAACCAAAGTCGAGCGAGATAGAGTCGTTGCTTGCGATCGCTCACCGGCGTTTAGCGGAGCACCATTGCAACAGAAGCGAATATGGACTCGCGATTGCAATGGCGGGGACGGCATGCGACCTTGATTTGCGGAATCATGGCGAACGATCCTCCGCATATGCGTACAGTCTATCAACACTTGGATATGCCAATCGCCTCGCTGGGAATCTTGACCTTGCCCGCAAGCAGCTGCTCAACGCACTTCAGGTCCGCGAGGCAATTTTCAACTCTCTGCGTTATCCATACGGCCATTCATCGTTGGTGACTTCACTTACGAGGCTTGCGGAGGCCGAAATATCATTGGGGCGAATTGATGATGCGATTCAGTTATCGGAACGTGCTTTGGTCATGGCGGAGTCTCTTTGGTTGGCGGGGCCAGACAGCTTTGCGTCAGAAGAGGTCCTCTCTTGCCGTCTAACGCTCGCAAGAGCGTTGCTGAAAGGGAAGGACACTCTTGAGGCGAAGCGACACCTAGTTCTTGCACTCCGATCTTTAAATGACTTGATTCGGAGAGACTGTGTGAGCCTCAGCGATCACAAGGCGTTTGAATATGCCGGTTCGTCGCCCGAGGTATTAAGTTTGCTGACTGGCCTTCTATGCAACAACCCTGAGTTGATGGATAGCGAGATCTATGAACTCGTTTCCAGCAGGAAGTCTCTTGCTTCGAACATAGTCAAGATTAGAAACGAAGTCATTCGCGCGGTGGGCAGCGATGGCCCGGGCTCGAATTCTCTGATACGTGATTATCAATTCTTGTCACGTAAGCTACGGGGTGGCTTCGATGCAAATCAAGGTGTTGATGAATTGCTTTCAATTCACGAAAGGATCAGCCAAAGATGGTCACAAATATGCTCAGAGCTTGGGCTCAATCCAGACTTGTTTCATGCCCCTGTTGAGCTGGATTTGATCTCCGAGGCTCTTCCCAGAAATTCAATCTTCCTCGATTTTTACAATGCTGAGATCGACGGTCATCTCCACTATTGCGTTTGTGTGTTGGTGCCGGGGCGAGAGGGAATAAAGATCATTGATTTGGGCGAGGTTGAACGAATTGATTCGACAATTAACGCTTGGCAAATTGATATCAGACATCTTAAAGGGGGGCGGAGTCTCCATGCAAGGCAGCTGGCGGCGTCGCTTTGGACGCCTATTGCGAAAGAGCTTGGAGCGAAACTTTCCGAGACGGACCTCCTGATTATTTCACCGACGGGTAGTCTAAATTTTGTTCCGTGGTCAGCACTGCCTTATGACGGAGGGCAGTTTTTGATTGAGAGGTTCGGCTTTTGCATGGCTTCGAGTGCTTTCAGGCTTCAGCAGATCATGGATGCGCCGCGACGCGGAATAGAGAGCATTGACAACTGTCTTATTGTTTCAAATCCACACGTTCCTGAACGACTAAGGCGGATGAATGGTCATGTGGATGAGATTCCGTTGTCCCAGTACGAAGCCTCGAGACTAGTGTTAAAATTCGATGGTGATCAGATTACGAACCTTACAAGTAGTGACGCGACAGGCTCGGCATTCGTAGATACTTTGCCCAGTGCCAAACTTCTCCATTTGGCAGTTCACTCCGTACACCCGCACGACAGGAAGGGGCAAAACGCGGTACTAAGCGAAATGAAGGCACGTAACCCATTTTTGCATGCCGGGCTTCAGCTGTCGCCTGACGAGTCGTTCAAAAATGGCGTTGTTACTGCCAATGACATTTCACAGCTCGACTTGTCGAAACTGGAGCTAGTACTCTTGGCAACGTGTCGCGCAGGTGACGGTCCAGTCTTTCGAAACGAGCGCGTCGCGAGCATACAGGCGGCATTCCATCTTGCCGGAGCAAACTCATCAATCGCGACACTGTTTCCAGTGGACTCTTCGGTGACTTCCAGGATCATGGGCAGTTTTTACGACCATTTTTTTGGAAGACTTTCGACTATCGAGGCTCTTAGGCTTGCCCAACTCGATGCAATTAGGAGCGGGCCGTCAGTTAACTGTGATGAGCCGCTGCTCTGGGCGTCGTGGGTTATTGAGGCCGATCCACGGGGGTATCGTCGGAGCAGCGAGTCACTTGGGGATGCGGTCAACACACGCAAACCAGGGTCGTACCTTGTTTCAAGTGTTTTGATAGCCGCGATCCTCTTGCTATCCACGATCCTTTACGCCAGGCGATGTGTTCGAGCCCCGTAGGGTTTCGGAAAGGCCTCGCTCGCTGACTTTTTGATGGAAGAAAATATATTGTGGCGTGTTCTCGGCCTGCGCGTCACTTTACTCGTCACTGAACTCCGCTGAAACGTGACGATTCCTGAGGCTTGCCGAGAGTGAAAATGCCGTAAAACGGGTGGAAATCAGCATTTCCCAGGCCTAGCCGCTTCCGTTCGGGACGTAGAGGTCGCTAGTTCGAATCTAGTCGCCCCGACTGAATCAGAGCCCGTGAAACCAAGTGTTTTGCGGGCTTTCGTCGTTTCCGGGACTCCCCGGATCACCTGCCAGCGTGGGCTCTGGCGTGTTCCTACTTCACAACGCTCAGTCGAGCCATATTGGGGATCAGTTCCCAGCTGTGGGCAAAGCCGGACTCGAGATGCCACTTCTGGTCCTTGTCCAGACGACGTGGTCGACGACATGTTAGCAGCCGACAACACTGGTCCAACTTACAAGTCGCTATCGACGAAGGCTTGCCGGCCGAAACCGAAGCGGGAACACTCATTGGCACTAATCCTCACTAATCATGCGCGGAGGTCCAATACTTTCGTCGCCTTCAAAATTAGTGTCGATTAGTGCGGATCAGTGTTCTTCTTTTCTTCTGCGGTACCGGCGGCTGCCTGCTGGCCGCCTACGATCGTCAGCTCTCGTCTTCGTCCAGTGGTCTGCTGCCTGTGAATGGGCCCCATTGGATGCGTTTGTCGTACTCCTTGGACTTCTCGTAAGCAGCCGATTCGAAACTCGGATTCTGTTTCGGGATGCGCGCTCCGACCTCGTCGAAGTATGCCATCATCTCGTCATAAAGTCGGCGGTGCTCCTCCGCGTGCGCGGACGCGATGTTGTGGACTTCGCCCCGATCTTCCCGTAAATCGAAAAGCATCGGGATGTCGGGTCGCTCATAGAAGTGGAGCAGCTTGCGATTCCCCGAGACGACCGCGGAATGCGGCATCGTCGTCCGGTAGTGCGGATAGTGGAAATAGAGGTTCCGCTTGAGAAACGCCTCCGTCGGTGACTTGCCGGCCATGTAGGATGCGAGACTGACGCCGTCGATGTTCGTCAGTCTGCCCGGATCGCCGCCGGCCCAGTCGACGAAGGTCGGCAGGAAATCGTAATTGACGACGTTACCACGAAAGACCGAGCCCGCCTCAATGCCGGGCCCACGCACGATCATCGGCACGCGAATGCCGCCCTGCCAAACCCACCACTTGGTAGCGTGGTGTGGCTGCGTGAGTCCCGTCGTTAACTGAAGTTCTTTGTGGCGGTACCCGTTGTCCGACACCAGCACCACGTAGGTACTGTTTTCGATTCCCAGTTCGCGGATGCGTTCAAGCACGGCTCCGATGCGGCCGTCGAGATCTTCGCACATGCCCAGCCAAATGGCCGGGTCTTCTTTGCGTTTGACGGTCGCCGCAGTCTTTCCGATCTTTTCGTAGTATGCCTGCACGAGCGGATGTTGCGCATACTTTTGACGCGTCGCCGGCAGACATTCGCGGCCCTCGTGCATCGCGTAGTGCGATATCTGCAGATAGAAGGGCTGGCCGGCGTGGACTTGTGCACTCATGAAGCCGAGTGCCTTTTCCGTGACGCTGAACATCAACTTGGGATCAGTCAAATCGTCAGGCAGGCGTTGTTGAGCGCCGGCCGGCAGCGTATTGCCTGGCTTGTTGCTGGTGTCGCCATCATGCAACACGTAGCCCTCGTCACCCGGATCCCCTCGCATATGCCACTTACCAACGTGGGCGCTGACGTAACCGAGCGGCCGGAGGGCTTCAGGGATCGTCACCGCGTCCGCATCGAGGGTCATGTCTGACACGCACGGGATCACCGGGAAATCTGGGTAGCCTTTTTCATCAAAGTAGTCTTGGCCACGGTCGTTCATGAACACGGTAAAACCGTTCCGCGGCGACGACTGACCGGTCTGCACGCAAACGCGAGACGGAGAACACTGCGGCGAAGCGTAGGCGTTGGTGAACTTCATCCCCTCGCGAGCCAACCGCTCGACATTCGGCATTTGCACGACCGGCATGCGCGAGTTTTCCGCGACGTCGTCCATCGGCACCGGAGTGCCGTTCCAGGCCCAGTCGTCGATGAACAACAAGACGATGTTGGGCTTCTCAGCCGCCACCCCCGTCCCGGCCAACAGAAGGACGAAGACGGACAACAGACTTGCTCGCGCGAGCATTCCGACTGGATTCATGGAGGTTCCTGGATCGGTCTTTGAAAGGTCGTTGTTGAGAGAAGTAAAATTGTTACTGATGAGTCTTCGATGGAAGCTTCCGAACACGAATCGATCGAAATGAAACGTGGCGGACTTTCTCCGGCGACTTCTTCACACCGTGAACCTGCAGTGCGATCACGCCCGACGGATACTTCGCGTGGGCTCCCTGATCGGTCACATCCGCAACTTGCTTGCCGTTGATCCAGGTTTGGATTCGCGGGCCGACGGCTAAAACACGCAACGTGTTCCACTGGCCGTTCCTCATCCATTCGTTCCGGGTCAGGTCGTCTTTGGGAGTGATCCAAGCACCGTTGCCCTGATTAAAGAGGTGTCCACTGCGGCCGGGAGATTTCCCGATATCTACCTGTGGCCCGTGAACAGAATCACGCACTTTGCCGGCGTCGTTGGTGCGCGTCAGGTGCGTTCGAATCTGGATACCCGAGTTCAAGTCCGTGTCGTGAAGTTTGACTTCCAATTCGAGTTCGAAGTCGCCGTATTCGTCGACCGTGTGTAGAAACTGAGTCTGAGCCGAACTCGCACCCACAATGACTTCGTCGGACAGTGCGAACTGGGTACTGTTGCGAAACGGTTGCCATCCATCGAGGCTTTTGCCGTCGAACAGAGTGACCCAATCCTCAGCGAGCGTGGAGCCACCACCGAGGAGGGCCAACATGAACACGATCGTTGAGCAACTCCGTTGCAGTGTCGTGCGATCCAAGCGGCAGAACGAATCAGAGAGCATTTGAAGTCCTGGGATCAAACAAGCGGGAGAGGGAATTCTGGACGTCGTTCTTTGGTCAGCAATGCGTTGGCCACCTCATCTCCAATGATTCGCTCCTCCGTGGCGTCCCAGTCGATCGTCCGTCGGGTGATCCGACAGAGATTGATCAGGTGCGCGACGCTGGAAATCAGATGGCCGACTTCGACCGGCGCATTGGGTTGTTCGCGGGTTTCAATGCAGTCCAACCAATTCGCGACGTGCGATTCCGTTTCGGAGCCCGTGAAGGGTGCGAGTAGATTCTTCGGGTTACAGGCGAACCTTCCTCGATTGATTTCCAACTTGCCTTTCTCACCCACGAAGATGCCGCCAAACGCTGGTCCTTCAGAACTTTCAAGTCGGACCACGGTGCCGTTCGGATAATAGAGTCTCACGCCACGGGCGCGATCGTCTTTCGCTTTGGTCGTCGGTTCGATCCGCGTCGGCGCGACAGTCTCCCACCCCATGGCCAGGTGAACCATGTCCAGTGCGTGCGAACCACGGTCGCAAATGGGGCCACCCGTAAAGGCATCGAAGTTTCGCCACCGGCGATGCAGCTGTTCGTGATACTCGAGCAGTTTTGACTGGTCACAAAAACGATTCCAGTCCATGCCGTCGGGGAGGGGTTGTGGGGCAAGGCCCGCTACGGGACGCGAGCCTGCGTAATTCTTCACGAGGATGGTCGATACTTTGCCCAGCCCACCGTCGCGCACGAACTTGCAGGCATATTGATTGATCGGCGTGGAGCGTTGTTGTGTCCCAACCTGCAACACGCGTTTGTATTTTCGCACGGCTTCGACAAGTGCGCGTCCCTCCAGAATACTGAAGCTGAGCGGCTTTTCGGCGTAGACATCCAAGCCTTTGGCACAGGCGATCATCGCCGCACGCACGCGCACGTGATCCGGCGTCGCGATCATGACCGCGTCGAGGTCTTCCCGGTCGAACATCTGCTCATAGTTCTGATAGCGTTGCCAGGATTCACCCGCCTTGGGATCCTTTTTGTTATCAGCTGCAAGCACATCGATCTGCGGGAGGTAGCAATCGCAGACGGCGACCAATTCGGCTCGATGGGATTCGCGGGATAACGCACGCGTCAACCATTTGGCTCGATTGCCGGCACCGATCAGTCCAACCCGCAACGTGTCATTCGCGGCCTTGAACGGCGCGGCATGGATCGTCCTCGGTAATTGGCCGGAAGCGGCCAGGGCTGTAGTCGCGCCCAGTGATTTCAACGCCGTTCGACGTGAACGATGGTTCTTCGGTAGTGAGCTCATGCAAGACTGTGTTTGTTGGAGTGAACCGAGGGCCTATTCGCCTTTGGCTTTTCGTTTCACCGGTGGCAACGGAGTCGTCATCTCAGCAGCCGACGGCACGGCGTCTTTCAACTCTTTGATGTTCGCCGCGTACTTGGGGTTGTTGATTTGGTTCGTCCATTCGCGCGGATCCTGGGACGTGTCATAGAACTCCTCATGCCCTTGGTCGTAGCGGATGTAACGTCCGACTTCGTTTCGAATCGTTACGTAGCCCTGTTCGGGGCGGGCTTTATCCGACAGACAGGTGATCGCTGTGCTGTCCCATGGAGCGTCCGGCTCTTTCAGCAGTGGAACTAGCGACCGACCATACAGAGAAGACGGACCGTCCAAACCACACAATTCGACGAGAGTCGGGTAGATATCCTGCAGCGAGACAAATCGCTGACTCACGCCTCCCGCGCGGGTGACTCCGGGGACACGGAACATCAACAGGCAGTGAGTCGCTTCTTCCCAGAGCGTTGCTTTCTGCCAATGATGTTTTTCGCCCAGGTGAAACCCGTGATCGGATAGAAACACGACGATCGTATCGTCCTTGTGCGGACTCTCATCCAGAGCATCGAGCACGCGTCCGAACTGCGCATCCACGTAGGCCGTCGTCGCGAGATAGGCCTGAACCGCGTCCCTGTGAAGACCTTCGTTGAGAACGCTGTCAACGAACCGACTTTTGCCGGCAGTCACAGCGACACCGAGCGGCGGCACATCATCCAGATCGTTCTCCAGCAACTTCGGAGTGACGACTTCGTCCATAGGAAACATGTCGAAGTATTTTTGAGGCACGTACCATGGCATGTGCGGATTGAATGTGCCCAACGCGATAAAGAATGGTTTGTCGTGTCGTTTCCGGAGTTGTGCGATTGCCGCGTCGGCATTCCCGGTGTCGTTCATCTCCGCTTCGGCAAGGTGAATCGGCCCCCAGTCCTGCTCGCCTCTTCCAATCGGCGTGAGTGGAGCGCCCGGTGGAGCGGGATCCCGCTTGTGACCCTGTTTTGTGTCCCAGTGTTCTTTTTGGTCCCAGCCGTGCGTAATCTTCCCGAAACCGGCAGTGGTGTAACCGGCGTTTCTAAAGCTACCTGCAAGCGAGACCGCGTCGTCCAGTGCTTTGCTTTGCTGAACTTGCAACGCGTTGTGATAGTGGCCCGAATGCCAGGGACTGACGCCTGAGAAGAATGCTGTACGTGACGGCGAGCAAACCGGTGCCGCGGTGTAGGCGCGTTTGAAGTTGACACCACTTGCAGCCAACCGTTGCAAATTGGGGGCAACGACTTTGCCGGCATAGCGGTCCGCGTCTTCAAGCAGCCAGCTGTTCAAATCATCGGCGACCAAAAACAGCACGTTCATCGGCCTATCCGGCGATTCGGCGACACAGGCCGAATGCAGCAAGAGCGAAACGATCGCGGTTGCAACGCATGACAATACGCGTGTGGAATGCATCGTTGTTTTGCTCCTATTCGTTTTTGGCATCAGACAGACTCCCCCGACTCGCGACACGAGCCGGCCGAACACTCTTTCGAAGGTCCGTCTCGAAGGTTTCTAGTTGTCGCTTCAGACGTTGTGCGATCTCCGGATGGTCTTCGAGAAGATTCGCCTGTTCGCCGACGTCATCTTTCAGGTTGTAGAGCGTCTCCACCTTGACTTTCTTTGACTTGCTGTCGCGGGTGGGCTGTCCTTTAGACGTCTTTGCCTTCGGAGGCTTCTCGAACGCCATCCGATATTTCCAGTCGCCGACTCGGATCCCATCCGCGCCTCGGCCTCGTAGGTAGTAGATGGCATCGTGGGGCGATTTTGCATCCGGTTCTCCGATGAGCAATGGCCAGATGTCTTCGCCGTCGATCACGCGGTCGTCGGGAACGTCGCCGCCCGCGAGCTTTGTGAGCGTCGGCAACAAATCCATTGCGGTGATGGCTTCGTCAGACACTCTACGCACCGGAATCTTTCCGGCCCAACGAGCCACGAACGGAACACGAACGCCGCCTTCGAGAGTCGAGCCCTTGCCGCCTTTCAACGGACCGGCGCTGCCACCTTTGCTGATGTTGGGGCCGTTGTCCGACGTGAAAATCACCAATGTGTTTTTATCAAGCCCCAGCTCATTCAACGACCGCAAGATCTCACCGGTGCTCCAATCAAGTTCCTGGATCGTATCGCCGTAGAGACCACGTTCGCTGCTGCCCAAGAACTTCTCGGACGCATGCAACGGAATGTGCGGCATGTTGTGGGCCAAGTACACAAAGAACGGTTTGTCCTTGTTTTCAGTGATAAAGCGAATGGTCTCGCGCGTGTATCGCTGAGTGAACTGCGATTGATGCGCAGGGACTTCGATGACCACGTTGTTGCGGATCAGGGGACAGGCCGCCGTTTCTCGCTTGAAGATTTCGTCGCGAGTGTAGCCTTCTCGGAAAACGCAGTCGGCCGCGTACTTTTTGATCGTTGGGTGATAGAACTGGCTGTTGGATGCCGGCGTTCCATACCATTCATCAAACCCGTGGTTCAGCGGCTGGAACATCTCGTCGTTGCCGAGATGCCACTTCCCAATGATGGTGGTTGCATACCCCTGTTCCTTCAGCAGTTCCGGCAGTGTGATTTCATCGGGGTTCAACCCGTGGTTGTTCCGAGGAAACAAGACTCCGCCGATACCGACGCGGGTCGAATGACTTCCGGTCATCAGCGAAGCGCGAGCCGGGGAACAGACAGCCGAAACGTAAAAGCTGTTGAACTTGACGCCCTCGTCGGACATCCGATCAATATTCGGAGTCGCAATTCCTTTCGCTCCGTAGCACGACAGGTCTCCATAGCCGAGGTCGTCGGCAAGGATGACGATGACATTTGGCTTTCGAGGATCCTCCGGCGTTGCACGGAACTCGGAAGCCGATGCAACGAACGAGGAGATAGCAAACAGCAACGCATAGAGGGATCGATTCATCGTTCTTTTGCCTTTTCGTAGTCTTCGGGCAACTCCGCGACCCATGACCGAAGTGACTTTCCGAGGCGACCGACGACCTCCGGATAAGTCTCTGCGACGTTGCGGCTCTCACTCGGATCGACGGAAAGATCGTAGAGTTCCGGCTTACCGCGTTGCTTCCGAGGCAGGTGCAGCTTCCATTTGCCGACACGCATCGCGGGAGTGCTGCCCGTGGCGCTGGTTTTCCAAAACAGCGGCTTCGTTCGTTCGCGATCGGCACCGAGCCAAATGTCGGAGACGTCCTCGCCGTCAAGCTGTTGAGGAAGTTCTTCGATCCCCGCCACGTTGCAAAGCGTCGGCAGCCAGTCGATGAAGGAACAGACACTTGTTGAATCAACTCGGCCGGCTTTGACGTTCGCGGGCCAGCGAATGATGAACGGGACTCGCGTGCCGCCCTCATACTGATCGTGCTTGCCTCCTCGAAGCTGTCCCGCGTAACCGAGCATGTTGTTCGAGAATTTTCGTGCCCCCTTCTTCCCGAGAGCCACGGGAGCCGGCCCATGGTCGCTGGAAAACACCACGATCGTGTTGTCGCGGAGTCCAAGCTCATCGAGCACCTTGAGAACTCGCCCGACGTTCAAGTCGATCTGGTAAACGTCGCCGAGATACTGGGCCATCGAATCATCGAGATCGCCACCGATCTTCAAGCACTCATCGAACTTGTGCTGCATGGTTGGCGAGAAATCTTCCCGATCGACTGTCACATCGTCGAATCGGTCTGCAAGCTCGGCGGGGGTGTTCACAGGAAAGTGCGTCGCGTGCCCCCAGACGTTCACATAAAACGGGCCGTCCTTGTTCTCTTTGATAAAGTCGATGGCGGCCGAGTAGAGATCGTCGTCTCGACCGACGGACCGGTCACGGCTCTTGCCGATCGTTTTGACGGTCTCGATTCCATAAGTGCCGTCATCGTCTTCCGGACCGATGTGCCATTTACCAAAGTGCCCGGTTTTGTAGCCTCGCTTCTTCAACAATTCGGTGATCGTCACGCGTTCCCCAAAACCGAAGTCGGCCGCATACTTCGGGAATCGAGCGGGGAACACTCCGGTCATGAGTCCCGTCCGACTCGGGTTACATGTCACTCCAGTGACGTAGAACTGAGTGAACCGTGTCCCTTCTTTTGCAAGTTGGTCGATCGCCGGTGTGTGTGCGTAGGGATGTCCATAACACCCAAGATCGCCGTAACCGAGATCGTCGGCAAACATGAAAACGACATTCGGCGGCCGATCCTCTCCCGTCGCGGTTCCTAATAGGGCGGCAAACACCAGCAGGTGAGCGACGAGCGTTTGCGTGGTGAATGAAGGAAGTGGCTTGTTCATTGGATGCTGTCTCCTTGCGGTGGTCGTGTTGTGGACCTTCCGTCGGTGCGCTGCTGCTCGAGCAATTTTGCCAACCGGTTCGCGGTATCGGGATGTTCGTTGAGGACGTTGTGTTTTTCGCCAGGGTCGACCTCTAGGTTGAAAAGCTGAGCGTGCAGTTCGTCGCGCCGCGAGACTCGCTTTAACTTCGGGCTTGGCTTGCCTTCGATGTATTTCCATCGGCCACTTCGAATGGCATAGTTGCCGTTGGGGCTGTGAACGATCATCGATGGCCGAAGCGGTTTCTCGTGGGGCGTGCCTAGCATTGCCGGAAGCATATTGAAGCTGTCTTCAGCCACTTCTTTGTCTGGTCGGACCGGCTGATCGATGACCGCAGCAAGCGTGGCGTAGATGTCGACGAGGTTGATCGTCTCGTCGCAAACCGTCCCCGGCTGAACATGCCCCGGCCAGCGAACGAGGAACGGAACCCGAAAACCGCCTTCATAAATGCTGTGCTTGCGACCGCGCAGATGGCCGTTGCAGCGGAGCCCCGCGCGGTACGCTTCCGCCTCGGGACGTGTCCCCTCGCTCATTAGTACCCCGCCGTTGTCGCTCGTGAAGGCGACCAGTGTCTCCTCGGTCGTATTCATTCGATCAAGTGTGTCCAGAATCCGACCGACGGAGAGATCCAATTCGTGAATCCAGTCTCCATAGAGACCGGTTCCACTCTTGCCCTTTGTCTTGTCCGAGGGCGTGTACGGAAAATGGATCGCTACGGGTGCAAAGTACAAAAAGAATGGCGTCTCGGCAGACTGTTTTTCGAGCCAACCGATGGCGTCGGTCGTCAGCTCGTCCATCACGTTTTCGTCGACGCGTTGAGGCGCATCGATGCCCATGAATTCGCGACCGTAGGGCGACTTGCCGGCGGGTACGTTGCGAGGGGAACGCAAGCCGACGACTTGCCGGTTGCGAACATAGACTCCCGATGCGTCACCGTGATTCTGCGGAACGGCAAAGTGGTAGTCGAAACCGATGTCCAAGGGCCCCGGTGTCAGCGGTTTCGTGAAGTCGGCCTTCTTTGTGCCGTACCCGAGATGCCACTTCCCGATCGCGGCCGTTCGGTAACCAGCCGACTTCAAGAGCAACGCGATGGTGGGGCGTGTCGTTTCGATGTGCAGCGGGTCGGTGGTGTTGACCACGCCGTGTTTCTGATTCGTCCGCCAGTCGTATCGCCCGGTCAGTAATCCGTAGCGAGTTGGCGAACACACCGAGGAAGGAGTGTTTGCGTCAGTGAATCGCCGCCCCTGCTTTGCCAACCGGTCGATATTGGGTGTTTGCAGATGCGACTCTTCGGCGCCATAGCTGTTCAGGCTCCCGTACCCAAGATCATCCGCAAGGATGATCACGATATTGGGCCGTTCGGCCGCCGCTAGCATCGACGTTTCGATGATCGGCAACACGCCGAACGCGGTTGCCAAAGTCCTTGCGACAAGTGTCTTCCACGACTGCTTCAGGTGCTTCATCATCGTGATCGGGCAATCTCCTCTTGAGCGGTACGATAAAGCATCGCGACTTCTTGTTGAGTCAGTGCCCGGTCGAACAAAGCCACCTCGTCGATTCGGCCGCCCCATACCTGAGTCCCGTCGGTATCCGTTCCGAACCAAACCGCATCGGAGTCGCTGGTAGCCATTGCCCCACACGGTGTCGACGCAGCAAGTTCCCCGTCTTCGTAGAGTTGCAGCTGCTCTCCATCAACGGTCACAACAACATGCCGCCAGGTCTTGTGCGGCAGAGCTGAGTCGCCCGAAAGGGACGAGATGGCTCCATCGCTGTTCCTGATGGCGGCTTCCAGGAATCCGTTGTCATCAACAGACAGACCGAAGTTGCCCTGACCGTCCTGGAGGTTTGTGGCAACCAGCATGCGTTGAACCGGGGACTCGAGATAGACAAACCCGCTGAACGAAAACCGCCCTGTCATCAACGCGGGCGGCGAGTCGACGCGTCCTCCACGGCCGGTGGAATCGGCTCCGACTCGCAATGATCCACCGACGAAAACTCCACGGGCATGCGGCGGACGTCTTCCTTCTCCGCTCAAGACGACGCCCGAGTATTCAGGCGGTTCGGAGACCAGCCCCCGGTCGCGAATCGGCATGCGGTAGTAGACGAGCGGTGACAACCGTTTGACCTCACGAGCGTAGTTCAGCCTTGGTTCGTCAAAGTTACGAATAAAGCGATCGGTCGCGATTGAGATGTCCTCGGGCTCGGTAGTCCCTTCTGAAATCCGCAGTGCCTGAGATGCCTGAAGTTCAACCGAACGAGAGGCATCACGTTGACTGGATGCCCCGGGATGGACTTTCACTAGTCCGTCAAACACATGAACCTCGCTCGCGCCGCCCTCCACGTCGACGGAAAACTCGGTGCCAAAGTCAACGACCTCCGCTTCGGGAGTTTCCACGGTGAAACCGATTCGTTCCGGCGGGACTCTAGCCGACAGCCTTCCGCGGTACAGCACAATTCGCTTGTCGTTGATTGCGTCGAAGCGGGCAGGAGCCTCCACATAAACCATGACTCCGCCACCGAACCGAAGATTCAACAGTCCTTGCTGCAATTCGTAGTTGCCCACCGGGAGTTGCATTGCGTCCCATCGCGATCCGTCTTTCGTAAGCACACCGCTTACGGCGCTGACCACCGAAGCCACAGAGTCGTCAGTGGAACGCGGATCGCGATCGTTCGTTGGCCACACGAACGCAAGGAGGATGGCGGCCGCCGTGACGAGTCCGGTTGCCGTGAGCGTCAGGAGTTGCTTTGATCGAAAAACCCGTGATGGAAGCTTGTCGTGCACGGATACCGAGCCAGGAACGAGCCCCTCCGGCCTGTTACCCAGTGCGTTCTTTTGAATGTCCCTGCGTCGAAGAGAACGCCGCAAGTTGGAATGCAGCTCGGCACGAAGCGCAAACCGTTCGAGGTTCGTTGGAATCTGCAGCCACGTTTGAAAGGCCTCAGCTTCCGCGTCGGTCACCTCTCCTTCGAGAATGCGGTCGATCAAGTCATCGTCGACGGACATCACGTGTTCTCCATGGTGAGGCGTCGCTCGATGCAACTGGCGAGAACCGTGCGGACGCGCGACAATAGAACGCGCACCGAACCGCTGGTGGAACCCGTTTCACGAGCCGTCTCTTCCGCCGACAACGCGTCCACATACCGCAAATCGAGCAGGCGACGCGACTTTGGCGGAAGATCATCCAAGCAGGCCTCCAGTGCTTCACGCCGTTGACCCTGGCCTTCAGCCCGAGCCGCGATCGTGTCCGCAAGTTGGGCGAGCAAGTCGTCTGAAAAAACCACCCTTCGACGCCCTTCGACTCGATAGTGATCAATCACGCGAGACTTTGCGATCCACAACGCCCAAGCAACGAAGGGGCGGTTTGGATCGTACTCGTCGAATCGGCGAGCCAGCTCCTGCGCGATCCGCTGAACCACGTCTTCCGCATCATGAAACCCGCTGATGGACGCAAACACGTAGGCTGATACCGATGGTTCGGCATCCAACCAGTATTGGGTGAACTCTTCGCGTTTCTGATTTTCGTCCATTGGCACGACCGATACGAAACAACTGCGGTTTGATCGTATGCCGAAGCCGATCGAGAGTCGTTAACAGAAATCGAAGAAAATCGCGAAGCGGACCGCTGGCCTCGAGCGGATCACTGGCGTCGAACGGACAGGTGGCACACCCCCTGGATTCGATTGAATGACGAGCGTCCGCTGAAACCGTCTGCCGATCAGGCAACACGTTTTAAAGTTGCCCGAATCCAC
>JBCBOT010000169.1:0-16865 GCA_039821165.1 Planctomycetota bacterium
TGAGAGCTTGGAGTTTCTCGGATTCATGCTGCGGTACGAACGGAGTGTGTTCGCACACGCCGATCGCTATCTCTACGTAGGACCGAGTCACAAATCGCTTGGCCGAGTTCGCCAGAAGCTTCGCGAACTCACCGCCTCGTGTCAGTGCTTCAAACCGGCTCCGGTGATCGTTGCCGAAGTCAACCGTCTGCTGCAGGGCTGGAGTCAATATTTTGGCTACGGCCATCCGCGGCGTGCTTTCTCTCAGGTGAACTTTCACTCGTACTCTCGGCTGCTCGTTCATCTTCGTCGTCGCAGTCAGCGTGGTTGCCGTCCACCTAGCGGCCGTACTCTGTACGAGCACCTGTATCACCACCTGGGTTTACAGATGCTTCGAGTCGGCCGCTAGCCTGCGTGTGCCACCCGACGAAACGCCTTCGGTAAGCCGGATGCGGGAAATCCGCACGTCCGGTTTGATGAGGGGGGAGGGACATCGCAACGATGTTCCTCCTCTACTCGACCGTTTTCCTCTTTCGTGAGACACAATCTGCACTTCCCGACAACTCCTGCGGGCTGAGTATCGATTCGTCTCACAGGTCATTCACGACACGGTGAATCCCATCTTTGACCAGTCTCTCGCCAAAGTTGATCACCAGGCCAAGTTTGAGTTTTCTCAACCGCAGATAGGTCAGCAGCTGAGTGGTGAAGATCGAGTTGTAGTGAGTGATCGCTTTGCATTCGACAATGACAAGATCATTCACCAATAAGTCGATTCGCAGTGGCGTCGCAAGCGTAACGTCTTTGTACTGGATCGGGGAAGGAACTTGTCTTCGAACGAGACAGCCCAGCTCCGTCAACTCGTATGCGAGAGCTTCTTCATAAACTGACTCCAGCAACCCTGGGCCACCCAAGGTGCGATGCACTTCAATTGCGGCCGAGACAACCTTGTGACTGATCTCATTTTCGATCATCTGCTTTACCCCACTGACCGACCAGTCTTAGATGGCGCACGATCGACACTTACGTCCTGATGACTCTGCGTTCTATTACTTGCGTGAGACACAAGTGCCGACGCACTATCCGCTTGATCACAGGGCCTTTGGGTTTTAACGCAAAGACGCAGAGCGTCAGGCCTTAAGCCTTTCGTCTAGGCGCCTTGGCGACTCCCCGTTTTCCTTCTTGTGCGAGACACGAAGTACCGCCAGCATCGTCAGCTTGATCGCAGCACGCTTGGTTTCAACGCAAAGACGCAGGGGCGCAAAGTCGCAGAGCCTCAGACCTTAACCCTTGCGTCTCTGAGCCTTGGCGACTCCGCGTTTTCCTTCTTGTGCGAGACACGAAGTACCGCCGCATCGTCGGCTTGATCGCAGCGCACTTGGGTTTTAACGCAAAGACGCAGGGGCGCAAAGTCGCGGAGCGTCAGGCCTTAAGCCTTGCGTCTCTACGCCTTGGCGACTCCGCGTTTCCTTCTTGCGTGAGACACGAAGTACCGCCGCATCGTCGGCTTGATCGCAGCGCACTTCGGTTTTAACGCAAAGACGCAAAGAAGCAAGGATGCAAAGACGCAAAGATGCAAGGTCTTCAAATGCTGATCCTTGCGACCCTGCATTCGCATTTCCGGCTCCACCACACTGCACTTGAAATCCCGTGCCCGTCAGTTGCAGGCGACAGTGCGACGGGTGTGTTGCCAGAGCCATGCGATGGACTCGGCGATTTCGTCGTGCTGGTCTTCACTGGGAATCCCGCCGTGGCCAATTCCTTTGAGCACCAAAGTTCGTTTCGGTCCCGCCAAAGCTTCGAACACCCTGTCCTGGGATTCCGGGGGCACCAATTCATCCAGCTCAGACTGAAGCATCAATGTCGGCGCCGTCGTCTTGGCTGCGGTGATCAAAGCGTTCATCTCGGGAACAAGACTGTTGCAAATCGGATCAACGAGTGAGCCCAACGGATAGCGTCGGGCTTCGCGTTGAACCACTTCGATCAGAGGGGGTGGATTTCGCAACACGATGCCGTCAATCGGAACATCGTTTCGTGATGCGAGTGAGAGGGACGTGACGCATCCGAGTGAGTTTCCGACCAGCCAAACACGGGTGACCGTGCGATCGGTTTGCTCCAGGACTTTTCGCAAATAGATGCGCGCCGCTTCCGGAATGCTGGTCAACGAAGCACGGCCGCTACTCTTTCCATAGCCGGGCGGATTCCACGTGCGGAGTTCGCACGCGACTCCGGGTAGAAAGGCGGTCGGGAATTCGCTGGCTCGCTCGCCTCGTCCGCCCGTCCCCGGAAACTTGAGCACCAGCAGGTCGGGCGGTCGGCCCTCGGGTCCGAAGGACTGAACGAACGACTCGATCTCCCACTCGCCGCACGAGATCACCTCGCGACGCTTGGGTTGATGGGGGATCGAATGCCGCGTGGGACGCAGTACGAATCGATCGAGCAAACGTCGGCGGATCGTCCGAACGGCACGACCGAGCAAACCTGGATCGGCTTGGGCTTGCTCGGTCATGAGTGTGGATCCTGAGTGGAGTGGTGAACGCCAACAGGATACTCAACGGCGCGTGGCTGTCTCGCACCTTGCTATCCGTATGACTCAGTGGACGCGTTGTCCGGGGAGCGCGCCGTCGTCGGCAGCCAGCAAGAAGACATCTTCGCCGCCGGGACCGGAGGCACAGACCATGCCTTCGCTCAAGCCGAAACGCATCTTCCGCGGCTTGAGGTTGGCGACCATCACGACCAGTCGGCCGACCAATTGATCGGGCTCGTAGGCTGCTTTGATGCCCGCGAAGACTTGACGTTGTTCGTCGCCGCCGAGTCCCAGCGTTAACTTGAGCAACTTGTTTGCTTCGGGGACATGTTCCGCCGTCAGCACCCGCGCGACACGGAGATCGATTTTGACAAAATCGTCGATCGTGATCTCTTCGGCGAGCGGTTCGTCCAACAACGGTTGTGGGCTGTCGTTGAACGTCGGTGCATTTTCGGCGGCTGCCTCGGCCTCCGCTTCGGCTTTACTTTCTTCCATCATCTTCTCCAGGTCCTCGAGTTGAACTCGCTCCATCATGCGTTTGAATTTTTCCACCGAAGTACCGACCAACGGCGACTTACTTTGGTCCCACGACGTGATCGGATCGCCGAGTAGTGCCGAGCACTTCTCCGCGAGCGAGGGCAACACCGGGGCAAGGTAAATGGCGAGTTGTCGGAACAGGTTGAGTGCGACCGTGACCACGTCGCGGAGTTCGTCTTCGCGGTCGGCGTCTTTCTTCATCTCCCACGGCTTGGCGTGTTCGACGAACGGATTAGCCGCATCGGCAAGTTCCATGATCAACCGCATCGCGCGGCTGTTGTCACCGGCCTCGTAGGCGGCAGCAATTTCATCACCCGCTGCGGCGGCCTTGTCAAACAGTCCACCATCGTCCGGATAGTTTGCAGCGAGACCGGTGTTCTTGGCGAACTTGCCGACACGGCTGGCAAGGTTCACGACCTTGCCGACCAAGTCACTGTTCACCTTTTCGACGAACTCATCGATCTTGAGGTCCATGTCTTCGACACGCGGCGTCAACTTGGTCGCGTAGTAGTAGCGCAGGAAGTCAGGATCGGAATATTTGAGATAGGTCTCTGCAGAGATCAGCGTGCCCGAAGACTTGCTCATCTTTTTGCCATTCACGTTGAGGAAACCGTGAATATGCACGCGTGTCGGCAATTGAAACCCGGCCGTTTTGAGCATGCCGGGCCAGAACAGCGTGTGGAAGTAGGTGATGTCTTTGCCGATAAAGTGGTGGATCTCGACGTCTTCGTTTCGCCACCAATCGGCCAGCGACTCGTCGTTGGCTTCGCACCATTCGGCCGTACTGGCGATGTAACCGATCGGAGCATCGAACCACACATACCAATAGTTGCCCGGCGCGTCGGGAATCTCAAATCCGAAGTAGGGTGCGGGGCGACTGATATCCCAATCTTGAAGTTCTTTTCCTTCGGCGAGAAAGTAGCCTTTGAGATAGTTCGCCGTCTCGCTCTGCAATGCACCGCTGCTATCGACCCACTCCTCCAAAAAGCCGCGCAGCTTTTCGAGTTGCACGAACAAGTGCTTTGCCGTGCGGACCTCGGGTGTCGCGCCGCTGAGCGTGCTCTTCGGATTGATGAGTTCGGTGGGCAAATACGTCGCGCCGCAAACGCAATTGTCGCCGGGTTGGTCTTCTTTGCCGCAAACCGGGCAGGTCCCGCGGACGAACCGGTCGGCCAGGAATGTCTCGGCTTCGGGATCGTACAACTGGTCGATCGAGCGCTCGGTTACCAAGTCGGCATCGCGCAGGTTCTGCCAAAACTCATGGCAGAGCTGTCGATTCGCATCGCTGTGCGTGCTTCCGTAGTGGTCAAAGCTGATCGAGAAACCGGCGAAGTCACGCTGGTGATTGGCGTTCATCGCCTCGATCACTTCGACTTCACTTCGCTTTTCACGCTTGGCTCGAAGCATGATCGCGGTGCCGTGGGTATCGTCGGCACACACGTAGAGGCAGCGGTTCCCGATCAATTTCTGGAACCGTACCCAAATGTCCGTTTGGATGTATTCGACCAGGTGCCCAATATGAATCGGCCCGTTGGCGTAGGGCAAAGCACTGGTGACGAGGATTCGGCGCGTCATTGGGTTTTCCAACTCGGTGAATTTGCGGCGCTGCCGCACGACGTGGCGATTGTAGCGATCGCCGTGAAACACGTAATCCCGAGTGTTTCACGCGGTTTCCCGGTTCGGCAGCGTCGGTTGGGCTTGCCGCAGCCGGCGAGGTTTCCGACAGTCCGATCGACCGCGTGAAGGATCGCGTGGCAAAACAGTCGAAAGGAAGGATGCTTTGGACGCTCAAAAGTTCACACCCGGGACAGCGGGTGCAGCGGCGGAAGGAATCGCTTCGGCAAACGGCAAACGCGAGAGCGTGAAACGAGCCCGCTGGTCGCGGGTCCTCTTCTCCGGTCTGGCGTTGTTCGTCGGCATGCTCCAGGGGGCCGTGGCCTCAGCGACCGACTCCGTCCTGATTGCATTCTCGTCGGACCGTTGTGGCGCCTGTGACGCCATGCGTCCGGCCCTTCAGCGACTCGAGCAGAGCGGCGTTCCGGTTCGGCGTGTCGATGTGAATGCGGAGCCCGATTTCGCACGACGCCATGGAATCCGCCAGACACCGACCTTTGTCGTCTGGGCATCCGGTCGCGAGTTGACTCGTTTGGTCGGGGCACAACCGATCGAACGATTGCAAAGTGCACTGCGCGCGAAGATCGGAGGCGAGCAAAACCCGACGGGCGCAAAAGTTCCTTCGGAATTGCCGTTCGGCCGACCACAAACACAGCTCACCGAACTCCATTCACCGCGCGTTGAGGCGATGCCGAACGCTTCACGCGCCCAAGCGGTCGAGCGCGCCGAGGCCGCGACGGTTCGTTTGAAGGTTCATGACGGTCGTGGCTACGGCGTCGGAACGGGGACCATCATCGACACACATGGTGAAGAGGCGCTGGTCCTGACGTGTGGTCACCTGTTTCGCGAAACCAAACATGAATCGCGTGTCGACGTCGAGTTATTCGTGATGGGGCAAATACGAACCGTCCCCGGAAAGGTTGTCGACTACGATTCAGAGGATCGCGATATCGCTTTGGTCGTCATCCGTCCTGGCTTTGAAGTCACGACGGTCCAGGTGCTTCCCTCCAGCGAAGTGCCGGCAAGCGGTCAATCCGTTTTCAGCTTTGGGTGTGATCACGGTGCAGACCCCTCCCGTCGCGACACGCGGATCACGGGAATCGACAAATACAATCAGGAGACACGTGCTTCGAACATCGAAATCGACGGAGCACCCGTCGATGGTCGAAGCGGAGGCGGGCTGTTCGATGCCCAGGGTCGGTTGATCGGCGTTTGCAACGCGGCGGACTACCAGGAAGACGTCGGCATCTACACGGGACCGCGAAGTATTCAGTGGCAACTGGATCGGGTCCAGCTTTCCCGTCTCTATCAACCGTATTCACGTCCAGCTCCCGCGCCGAATTTGATCGCGGACTCGCGGATCGGATCGGCTCGCACGGCGGCGGTACGCAATTCGGCGGCTCCGAGCATGATCCCCTCAAGCCAGGAGGTGATTGTGATCGTGCGTGATCGGGACGACCCAGACTCCGACCGAGTCTTGACCGTTCGCCAGCCGACGAGTGAGTTGATGGAAATGATCCGCCGGCAGGCGCGATAGCCTTCGCGGGGTTTCGGCGGGCCCGCTCGTTGTTAGACTTGCCGGGATTCTGTTTTTCCGAACGCCCACCTCCGTCCTTCACAGCGCATGTCTGATCTATTCGAAAACAAGCGGGGCCTGATTACCGGAGTCTTCAACAACAAGTCACTGGCTTGGTCGATCGCCGAGCAAGTGATGGCCGGCGGCGGTGTCTGCGGCTTCACGCACATGCCGGACAAACCGGATGACGAACGCAAGAAGAATCAGAACCGACTCGAGAAACTGACTCGAGATCGAGACCATGCCAAGTTCATCATGCCGATGGACGCCACGGTTGATGATCAGATTGCGGCAGTCATGGAACGCTGTGGTCAAGAGTTCGGCAAGATGGACTTCCTTTTGCATTCGATCGCGTTCGCGCCACCCGAAGACCTCAAAGGCGACACGATCGATACCAGTCGTGACGGGTTCAAGTTGGCGATGGAGATCAGTGCGTACAGCTTGATCGCGTTGTCTCGTGCGGCTCGTCCGCTGCTCAATCCTGGCGCGAGCATCTTGACGTTGACTTACTTGGGCGGCGAACAGGCTGTGCCCGGTTACAACGTCATGGGCGTCTGCAAGGCCGCCTTGGACTCGATCGTCAAATACCTCGCGTTTGATTTGGGCAAGGATGACATTCGCGTGAATGCACTCTCACCGGGGCCGATGAAGACGGTGTCCGGCGTCGGTGCGGGTGTCGAGGCCATGATCAAACTCTATGAATCGATGGCTCCGATGGGGCGGGTCGTGACTCATGAGGAAGTCGGCAAGAGCGGCGCGTACTTGCTCTCGGACATGTCCGGTGGCGTCTCGGGTGACATCCTGCACCTCGACGGCGGCTATCACATGATGGGATCGCCAGGACGTTTGCTTGAGAACCTGTAGACGCTAGCGTGGTTCTAATCGCTTCCGCAATGGGGAGTGATAGAAGGAACCACGAAAGACACCAAATACGCGAAAGTTGGGACGGGAGTTCTGACGCCGGGCCGCAAGCGGCCGTTTCTGATTGGTGTGTTTCGCTTGTTTCGTGGTTCTAATCTCGTTCACAGTCGGAGTGATAGAAGGGACCACGAAAGACACCAAACACGCGAAAGTTGGGACGGGAGTTCTGATAACGGGCCGCAGTGGCGGCCGTTTTCTATTTCGCGTGTGGTTCTCCCTCCGTGACATGTCCCGCGACGGGAAATTCCCAAAAATTTCCGGTTCCGTGTGTCAATTTCTGTGGCTGGCGGACACTTACATGGGTTGGCCCTACCGCCTCCGACCGGAATCCGCCAATGAGCCCGTGATTTACGGGTCCATTCTGATTGTGGAGGAACTTTTGGCGTGGGCTCGTGTTGTATGAATGACTGAGTGATCGCTTTTTTGGACGCAGCCCGTGGAGGCTCCCGTGATCGTCATGCGGATGTTTCGTTTTTTTTCGGTCCTCGTTGTCTCCGTTGCCCTGGTAAGCCCCGGGGTGGCTGCGGAGTCCGACGAGAATTTGACTCCCGAGCAACTGAAGTTCTTCGAGTCAAAAATCCGTCCCGTCCTGGTCAGTGAATGCTACGGATGCCACAGCAAGCAGTCCGGTCAGGCTCGTGGCGGTCTCAAGCTCGATACCCGCGGTGCCATGGCGCTGGGCGGCGATAGCGGACCCGCCATCGTTCCGGGCAGTCTCGAAGACAGTCTGTTGTTCGGTGCGCTCAAGCATGAAGACTTCATCATGCCGCCCAAACGAAAGTTGAGCGCGGCCGTGATCGCGGATTTCCGGAAGTGGATCCTTGACGGGGCACCCGATCCCCGAGTCGAGAAAGCAATCGCATCGCCGACTCAAACGATCGATGACGAAACGATTCAAAATGCCAAGGAAACGTTTTGGGCGTACCAACCGCCACAGCAAACGTCACCCAGCGATGCGGGACAAGCTTGGGCGAAGACGAGTGCCGATCTGTATCTATTTGATGGATTGCAAGACGCGGGGTTGATGCCGACGAAGGATGCGGATGCCGGACGGATCCTCAGGCGACTCTGCTTCGACCTGGTCGGCTTGCCCCCGACACCCGAGCAGGTCGACTGGTTCCGCAACGCCTATGCAACCGATCCTGACTCAGCGATTCGCCACGTTGCGGACCAATTGATTGAAAAGCCGCAATTCGGCGAGCACTGGGGGCGTCACTGGTTGGACACCGTTCGGTACGCCGAGTCGACGGGCCGCGAAGTCAATATGACGTATCCCAACGCATGGCGTTACCGCGACTACGTCATCGATGCGATCAACGACGACAAGCCTTATGACGAGTTCGTCAAGGAACAGCTGGCCGGTGATTTGCTACCAGCCAAAGATGACGATGAATGGACGGAGCATCTCATCGCGACGGGCTTTCTCGCAATCGGTACCAAGAACGTCAATGAGCAGAGTGGCGCCCAATTCGCTGCCGATGTCGTCGACGAACAGATCGACGCCACCACCCGGGTCTTTCTTGGCACATCGGTCGCTTGTGCTCGCTGCCACGATCACAAATTCGATCCGATCCGCCAAAGCGACTACTACGCGATGGCGGGTATCTTCCGCAGCACAAAAACCTTCTTCGGTTCACCGCCCTCGGATTTCGGTTCTCCGAGCATGCCGCAATTGCGTCGACCGAGCAGCCTGATCTTGCTTCCGGTTCCCGACCCGAACCCGTTCGACAAGTCCTACACCAAGGCTGAGATGGACGAGATGCGCGAGCAGATCGAAGCGTTGCGTAGCCAGTTGGCCGGGCTACGTCGTGGCGGGAACACGAACGCCGCCAACGCGCAACGGACTCGGATTCGGTTGACAAACCAGATGTCCGAGATTTCAAACAAGCTCGGTGTCGTCGATGATGATGGACGTCCGCGAAGTTATTGCATGGGTGTGCAGGATCAGAAAGCGGTTGGCGATGCACCACTCTTTGTCCGAGGAGAGATCGACCAACCTTCTAAGACCGTTCCACGAGGCGTTCCGACGGTGCTCGGCGATCATTCATTGTCGATCAAGCGTGGTCAGAGTGGACGTTTGCAACTGGCGCGATGGATCGGCAGTGATCAAAACAGCCTCGCCGCCCGCGTCATGGTCAATCGCGTGTGGAGTCACATTTTCGGTCAGGGGATTGTGCCGACGACGGAGGACTTTGGGATGACGGGCACGTATCCATCGCACCCTGAACTCTTGGACCACCTCACGCTCGAGTTCATCGAGTCGGGTTGGTCGGTCAAGACACTCGTCCGTCAACTGGTTCAGTCGCGTGCTTATCGCATGGATTCGACTTTTGATGTGGCAAGCCACGAGCAAGATCCAGACAACCGTTTGCTTTGGCGTAGCAACGTTAAACGGTTGCCGGCGGAATCAATTCGCGACGCGATGCTCTCGATCGCCGACACGCTTGAAACCGATCGCCCGCGAGGGTCGATGGTCGCCGAAGCGGGTTACACTCGGGTGCGTGGGCAGCAACTTGGAGATCCAAGGGAGCAAATCCGACGCACGATCGAACAAGCCTTCGTCAACCGCCGGGATCAGGCACGCGACCGATTCCGCCAGCAACAACAGTCTCGACGTGGCGGTGGATTCCTTCGCGGACGTTCGCAATCCGATCGACAAGAAATGGCACAGTTGACCGAACGTGTCGTGCAGGACGCGTCGCTCGATAGCGTGAATTCGAACAAGCGAAGCGTCTATCTCCCCATCGTTCGCGATTTCGTTCCAAGAAGTCTCGAAGTCTTCGACTTCGCCGACCCGAGCATGGTGATCGGTGTCCGCGAGGCGTCCAATACGCCCAACCAGGCATTGTTCATGATGAACAATCCACTGACGCTTCGGCTCAGTGATTCCTTCGCGGAGCGGATTGTGGATGCCGAATCAAGGCTCAACGATCGAATCGAGCAGGCGTTTCTGTTGGCCTACGGTCGAGAACCGTCCGTCGAGGAGCGGAAAGCATCGATCCGTTACCTGAGCGAGTCGGGCATGTCATCCAAACAAGCGTTCTCGGCGTTCTGCCAATCGCTGTTTGCGGCGGCCGAGTTCCGCTACCTGAACTAGTGACGCACGCGCTCACGCGTGTGGGTGATGTCTCCAAAACGATCTTCCAACTTTTCATCCGCTCCGTGCGGCGAACCATTGCGAGGTTTCCATGTTGACGCGACGTGAACTACTGAAACACTCTTCCGCCGGTTTCGGCTATCTGGCGATGGCGGGGCTGGCATCGTTGGATCATGTGAGGGCAATTGGGAGCGAAGCAGCCGCCTCCAATCCGCTGCTGCCGAAAGAACCTCATTTTCGTCCCACTGCCAAACGTGTCATTTTCTTGTGCATGCAAGGTGGTCCGTCGCATGTCGACACGTTCGACTACAAGCCCAAGCTGATCGCCGATTCAGGCAAGAACGGCAAGTACGGCGGCAAATTGCTTCAGTCGCCTTGGGAGTTTCGCCAGCGCGGTGAAAGTGGGTTGTGGATTTCCGACTTGTTCCCCGAGGTCGCCCAGCACGCGGATGATCTTTGCCTGATTCGTTCGATGCACTGTGACCAACCGGTTCACCCCGGTGCGATGACCCAGATGCACACGGGGACGGCACAGTTCGTTCGTCCTTCTCTTGGAGCGTGGACGCTGTACGGTCTCGGAACCGAAAACGAGAGTCTTCCGGGATTCGTTTCGCTCAGTCCGCCTGCGGGAAGTTCGCGCAACTATGGCAGCGCGTTTCTGCCGGCGATCTACGGCGGTGCAAAAGTCGGACGAACAGGAAGTCGATTCGCGCAGCTGGCCCGTCTCACTTCCGGGAGCGGTGAGTCTGTACCGGATATTAAGAACCCGCGTCATGGTGATCCGCAGCAGCGAAAGCAGCTTGACTTTATTCAAGCTCTCAATCGAGCTCAGATGCCGTCACGTGACAAAGCCAACGTGGAAGGTGTGATCCAGTCCTATGAGTTGGCGTTCCGGATGCAAGACGCGATGCCGGAGTTGATGGACTTGGCGGACGAAGACCCACGAACCGTGGCGATGTACGGTGCGGATGGCGGGCCGACGCAAACCTTCGGGCGGCAGTGCCTGCTCGCGCGTCGCTTCGCCGAGGCGGGTGTTCGCTTCATCGAAGTCACTCACGGCAATTGGGATCAACACGTCAATTTGACCGCGGACCATAAAGCCCGCGCGGAGGCCTGTGACAAGCCGATCGCCGCGCTCTTGGCGGATCTCAAACGCCGCGACCTGTTGAAGGACACACTCGTGATCTGGGGTGGTGAGTTTGGTCGAACGCCGACGGCACAGAACGGGGACGGACGCAATCACAACAACAAAGGGTATACCCTTTGGATGGCCGGGGGCGGCGTGAAAGGCGGCTACAGCTACGGTGCAACCGATGATCATGGGTTTGAGGCCGTCGAGAACAAGTGTCACATTCACGATTGGCATGCCACCGTGCTCCACACGTTGGGTCTCGACCACACTCAATTGACGTACCGCTACGCAGGCCGCGATTTCCGCCTCACCGATGTCTACGGCAACGTGGTGAAAGAGATCTTGGCGTGAGCCTCGTCCGTTAAAACGCGACTCACTGTCGCTTAAATGTCGCAGGGAAACCGGCGGCTAGCGCCTTGCCGCTCACCATTTACGGAACGTAGCGCTAATCGTTTCCCTGAAGGTGTTCGCGCAAGAACGCCAACATGGCCGGAAAGGTTTTCGTTCGAAACGAGGCGTCCTTACCTGCGAACGCCATTGGGTCAAACGCATGGCCGGCCAAATAGTGTCCGGCGTTGGTCCCGATCCAAGCCTCCGTCTCGAGACCAGCGGACTTGCGCCGTTCCACAATCTGGCGACACATGCCGCCGGAGTCCCAGGTTTGGTCTTGATCGCCCCCGATGATCATGAGCGGGCACTTGATCTTTTCGACTTCGATCTTTGCGGCAGGCACGCTTTCTGGAAAAGCGGCGCGACCGGCGTCATGGGGGACTCGAATGCTAACCCGTTCTCCCTTCGATAGCTTTGCGATCGTCTCTTTCATGCCTTGATATGGAACGAACGGTAGCGGTTTGCCATGGTAGCTAAAGCTGCTCGTCTTCTGTTCCGAACCCCATCCTTCCCAGATCACGTCACTCGGCACCACCCCGACGACCGCCTGGAATCGATCTAGGCGACTCGCGATCGCCAACACGAACTCGCCTCCCTTCGAGACACCGTGCAACCCGATTCGTTTTGAATCGAGTTTCGGATGTTGCTCGATGGCGTCGAGGACGTCGTTCAAACGATCGAGTGGGATGTTGGAGAAAGAGCGTGGCAATGTTTTGAATCGCGGTTCGGCGCTGCCATATGCCGGGCTGTAATAAGGAACTCCGACGACCGCGAAACCATGCGATGCGAGCACCGGCGCGGTACGGCGAGCCGAGCTGTCTCCGCCCTCGGAACCACCCAAGGTGATGATCACGGGACGCGGAGTGTCGCTCGGTCGCATCATCACGAAAGCCCCTTCGAGGCCAGGATCACCGAGTGGAGTTTCCTCGACGTCGTCTCGGCGCGTCTGAATTCTCATTTGAAACGTTGCCAGTTCGCCGTCATCCGGCCGACTCGCGGTGAAGCGTATGGAGTCGGTGCAATTCAGTGTTTCGCGAGCTTCTTCCTCGACGGGGGTCATGCTCCAGAGCAGGCCGAGCGGTTCCACGCCGTCATAGCTTGATTCAGTGTTGAGGAGCGGCGCTTGTTTGGAGAGATCAACATTTCCAGCATCGTCGGACCGGACCCACACGGATGCACGATGCAGTCGTTTTTGTCTCCACCCTGCGATGCGCTCCGACTGAATCCGGAGTCGCGTTTTGGGTTCGAGGCCGACGATTCGGATGGACAAGCCGTCGCCCGCGAGAATCGTGTCGGGCAACCGGAAACGGGGACGGGATGGCTCTGCGGACGATACGCGAATCGACGTCCCGAGCAGTAAAATGCAAGCCATCAAGATGGACGGTCCGCCGTGCGTTTGTGCGTATTTCATTGCTCTCGAGGGTCCTTGTCGGAGAAAGATGGATTCCAGATGGGATCCGAGCAATGACCGAAAGGGTTACATCAGATTCCAGAGACTTTCGAAAATCGCCGAAAGCGATCATTTCCGTGTAACCTTCTGAGTGCTCTCGCGGATTCCCGTGTGGGGCCGAGAACTTTGAGAACGAGGGATATGAAGGGTGATTGCCTTGGTGGGTCTGTGGAGCGTTTGGAAGTTTGGTGTCGACGCGACGCAGCCAATGGCGTCTCGCGTGATCTGAGTGCCAACGATGGAAGATTCGGTGCAGCAGACCATTTTGCGTCTGGAGTCTCTTTGCGAGGAAGCGATCAAGGATCGCTCCAACCTCAACGAGCTCTTTCAAAGCGCGCGGCCGCGTCTGTTGCGGATCATCAATCTTCGGTCGCCACCCCAGCTCAACCAACGAGTCGACTCGGAGGACGTCCTGCAAGAGACATTCGTGCGGGCCACGCAGCGATTCAATGAGTTTGCGAATGAACGACGTGTCCCGGTGTTCGTTTGGCTTCGCGGGCTGGCATTGGAGCGGTTGGTTGAATTTAAGAGACAGCATCTTGGGGCGGCGAAACGTGACTTGGGTCGCGAGGTTTCAATGCGTCAGTGGCTCAATGAGACAAGCCTTGAAATGACACGTCGTTGGGCCATGAACGCAAAGTCACCGTCTCAAATCGTCTCGGATCGTCAACGCAGTGAAGACTTGAAGCGAGCCCTCGAGTGGCTGCCCGAAAACTATCGCGAAGTCTTGGTGCTCCGTTTCTTCGAATCCTTGTCGGTCGCCGAAACCGCCGTCGCGTTGGACTGTTCGATCGCCAATGCAAAGGTCTTGCAATTCCGTGCGCTCAAGAAACTCAATCAGATTCTGCGAGACAAAATCGGATGGGACTCCGCCGACAGGCAGGAGGATTCGCAATGAACAATGGAAAAAAGCGAATCGATGTAACGGGGAGCCCCGCCTCGGATGAGTGTGAGCGTCTCGGGGAATGGATCGACAAGGTTCAAGCCGGCGAAGTGACCACGCCACCCAAGGAGTCTCTCTTCCTTCTTGCGACGGAACTCTGGGAAGTCGCCGAGAACGCCGTGGATCAAAGCCAAGGCGAGTCGAGCGATGAGTCCGCGCCGCCGAAACCGGAAATCGATGGCTATGTGATCCAAGAACTAATCGGTCGAGGCGGTATGGGGCTCGTTTATCGGGCGACGGACGTGCAGCTCCAACGAAAGGTTGCGATCAAGGTCCTGCCCGAAAATGTGGTTGGTTCGGAGCGAGCCAGGAAGCGTTTTCAGGTCGAGGTTCAGGCGGCTGCTCAGTTGGAACACGCCGGTATCGTTCCCGTGTATGCCTTTGGAGAGTATTCGGGCGGCCTCTACTACACGATGCGTGAAGTGGTTGGGATAGACCTCGCCAGAAAGCTCAAGGCGCGAGACACAGAGGCGGAGTCCGATGCCTTCGGTCCTCGGGTCGATTGGACTTCACCGGTCTACCGTCGATGGGTCGCATCGGTCGGCAAGCAGGTTGCCGAAGCGCTCGCACACTCGCATGAGCATTTGATTGTGCATCGCGACGTGAAACCGGCAAATATCTTGATCGATTCGGACGGCAGTGTGCTTCTTTCCGATTTCGGTTTGGCCCGCATCAACGAGGGGTCTGATCTCACTGGTGCCGATGATGTGATGGGAACGGTGTTGTACATGTCGCCCGAGCAGGCGAACGGCTCCGCGGCGGTCGATGGTCGTAGCGACGTGTATTCACTCGGGGTGACGCTCTATGAGTTGTTGACAGGAAAGTCGGCGATCACAGGATCAAACTTTGCCGGAGCGTGGAAGCAGATCAATGAAGGACGCATTCAAAAGCCGCGGCAAATCAACCCGACCATCGAGCGTGATTTGGAGACGATCGTTCTCAAGTCGATCGCGCCCGAAGCCTCTTCAAGGTATTCAAACGCGAAGGAACTCGCCGATGACCTCCGTCGATTCTTGGAAGTGGTTCCGATCAAAGCTCGCCGGGCTACCGTCGGGCTTCGCGTCGCGCGCTGGGCTCGGCGGAACAGCCAATGGGTCACGACGCTCGGTGTGATCGCGTCTTGTTTGTTGACGATCATTATTGGTGTGAGCCTTTACAGCGCAAACCGTTCGGCGCGCGATGCCCGAATCATTCGTGCACAAACCGCTCAATTGCTCGATCGCCAAGGAGTGGAGTCGCTCGAGAAAGGAGAGGCCGGCCGCGCCGCCGCAGCGTTCGGCCGCGCGGCGGAACTCTCAGGAGAGGACTCGTGGCGAACGAGGCAACTGAGACGAGTCTCGGCAATCGAGCACTGGTCGCCGAAGCGACAGGAAAAGACAGTGCATGCGGGACGACTTCTCGCGCGTCTGCCTGGTGGGGCCCGAATCGTGGCACAGAAGAAAGGTGAACGCAGTCATTGCATGTTGGTACGCGGCGACGAACGGCGAACTCTTTTCGAAACTCCGAGGCGGATCCGATTTGCTCGTTCCAACGCGAAACAAACTCGGGTTGTCTTTGTAATCGGTGATCGAACCAATCAGGATCCCGAGATCAAATGTCTCGACCTCGAGCGCGATCATCTTGAGACGTTGCCGATTCGTATTCGTTGGCGGGTGACACACGCATGGCTCCTGCCAGACGACCGCACACTCTTGCTCACCGGATGGGGTGGGAAGGCAATCACGTGGGACCTGAATGAAAGTAAGCAGTTGCAGGCGGTGGAGTTTCCATCCTCCGATGAGTTGCCGCCTTGGGTTTACAACGCCCAAATGGACGCGCAGCGAAGCGTGATGGTGGTTGCGACTCACCCCCGCCAACTCCTGGCCTATTCGATTCCCGACTTAAAACCGATTTGGGATGAGTCACAGAAACTCGATGGTTGGGACGTAGAGGCATTTGACGTGAGCGCTGATGGCCGTTGGGTGGCGGCAGGAACGGAGCCGGGAGAGATCCGACTGTGGCATCTCCCGAGCGGATCGGAAATCCGATTGAAGAACAATATCAGCGGCGAACCCACCGTCGCGCGTTTCGATGAGAGAGGAAGTGTGCTGGCGGTGGGTGACGATCGTGGGGGCGTCTATCTCTGGGATCTACCGGATGACTTCGAGGCGTTTTCTGAAAACGCCGTTTTATCGCGTCGCGGCTACGTGATGTCACATGACTTTGCCATCGTGTCTCTCGACTTCGACCGACACGGACAGTTGCTCGTCGGATCCGGCAATAGCGCCCGAGTGTGGCGACTCGCGGATTACCAACCGGTGACGCCGACAATCACGATCGACGAGACGCTCAGTTACGCGTCATGGACCGATTCGGGAGACATTCGAATGCTCTCGCGTCGGCCCGAGGGAAGCACGGATTGGCGATGGTCGATGCCCACGTATTCGCGAGTACTGGAGTCAGGGGAGGGTTCCGTGGTGGGCCTATTCGCGACGAAGCATGAGGGACGCATCGAGGCGTTGGTGACATCCGAGCCGTCGCAAGAGACGGGGTTCGTTCGCCGAGAGATGGAGGGCTCGACCAAGACGTTGTCTGCCAATGTGGTGCGTCTTCCACCCGCACTTGATCGATCCTCTCTCGCGTCCAGCGAGGATGAATCACGTCTCGTCTTCATCGCACGTGAGGGTGAAAAAACCTACAAGATGCACTTGATCGATCGAAAG
>JBCBOT010000170.1:0-16672 GCA_039821165.1 Planctomycetota bacterium
CTGATGCTCAGGCGCGCATTGATCTCAGCACTTTTCGGAAGATTCCGTGGGACAATGAGTTGCCCTTTTTTCTAGCAGACTTTGTCGATAACGACGGAAATCCGCTCTATGCTTGTCCTCGCTCTTTGCTCAAGCAGGTCCGGCAACAGGCACTAGATATGGGCTATCAGCCCAAGTTTTCGCAAGAATTTGAATGGTTCAATTTTGAGGAGACCCCGCAATCTCTGGCCGATAAAGACTTTCGCTCACCCAAGCCGATGACGCCGAGGCTGGCCGATTCCGGAAAGTCCGCCGCGCTCAGCAGCAACGCACGGTGCAGCAGCAGCGAACGGTCCAACATTACTCCTACGCGAATCGAACCCGCTCGACCAATCGGACCTGGACGCAAGGCAGTTGGCCGCCCAAGCCGCCGGGACGCAACACGTGGCCTGGCGCCATCGGTGCACCGAGCCACCGTTATCAGTTCTTCCAAAACGTGAACGGTTACTGGTACTGAGCCGCGTTCGTCTCCGGAGACGCGACAGCGATCCGCTAACTGTCCATCGAGGCTGCGGGAAGTGCTCTTCCCGCCATCGGGACATCCGCCGCACGGCGTGGCCGGCAAGGCGATTCATTCGTCTCGGCCACAAGTCCACGCTGGGCTGCGGTGACGGTTACACCGCTAAAAAAGAACAGGTACATCTGGACCATCGGGATGATCAGCGCATCGTGGAACATTCCATTGCATGAGTACGCGAGCATCGTCCCCATCATCACGAGTCCAATGTTTCGGACTTCGGGCCGAGCGAGTTGATCTCTCGCGAGTCTCCACGCGATTCCGCCGAGCGAGACGAACCAGGCCATGAACAGCGAGAACCCCACCAACCCTGTATCGACGAGCACCGATAGAAACAGATTGTGTTGCACGTAGGGGCGCGCCGTTTCGAGCGGCATGCCGTAGCTTCGATCGTTGTGGTACGTCTGGTGTTTTTCGGTGTAATGCCCAAAACCATGCCCCGTGATCGGTGCGTCCTTGAACATCTCCCACGCAACGATCGCGAGCAGCGGCCTCAGTTGGACCGATTTCTGTGCGTCCGCAGCCGACAGGTTCTTGTCGCGCTTCATCCGGATCAGTTGATCCTTCAAGCCCATCGAAAGCAGACCGCCACCGACAAGGGCCACTAGCAGAAAATAGAGCCGCAGCGATCGTGGCGAATACACGAACACAACAATCCCCACGGCGGCGACACCTCCGAGCCAAGCGCTTCGGGTCAGGGTGGCGTAGATACCGACGAGCAGCACGAGGCCGGTGACTGCCAAGATCACGCGTTGCCCCCGCCCTGCTGAAACAAAGCCGACGGCCGCAATGACCAACGAAATCGCCATCACGATCCCGTTGCCGGCGGGATTCATCAGCGGCCCGCGACCGCGACCGTAGAACTCCCACTCCGCCGCGTCAACGATGTATTTTGGGAATACCAACCCGTGCAATCCTTGAGATTCAAAGACCGCCGTGAGTGCCAGATAAATGCCGAGCCCGATCAAGCAACCATACATCCAACGCACGTCATCGGTGTGGATGGTGGTCACGCGAGCGAGCGCGTACATCGCCACGGGCAATGCGATATAGAACAGCCAACGGGCAACCGGCGGTGTTCCCGGCGGATCGGTCCCACCGATCAACGCGCTGACGAAAAACCAGCCCAGCATCCCAACCATTAACCAGTCCAACCGGTGCGGTGTTGGTAGCTTGGTCGTTCCGATTCGCAGCCCTACAAACGCGAACCCGATCGTGGCAAAGAGCAATAGTCGATCGATGCTGATTTGAATCGGACCATCGATGGAAAAAAAAGAGGGCCCGAGAACCGTTCCGCTCAACAAAACCAGGATGGCCAACCGGATCAGTTTGCCGGAGCGAGCCAGTGGAACCATCCACACCAAGGCCGCGAGTGCGAACAGAAAGACCAAGAGGTTCATGATGCGCCTTGCGACAAAGCCTTTGCGACGAAGATTGGCCGGTTATGCCGACCGCGCCGATCCTGCGTCCGAACCTCTCGGGCGCCCGGGCGAGACAACGCGAAAGCCTAGGTCGTTGCTTGCGATCTGCCTAAAAACGGAGGCGATTCCCCACCAAGCGTCCAGCGGCATCGATCTGCCACAAACACCTCGGAACGTCTCTCGGACTACAGTCGGTTCGCTGCGCCAGCCTATAGTGGTCATTCCCGGCTGAAAGAGTGCCTCCAACAGAGGAACCGACGAGGGTCAACCGGTGCCGCGTTGGTCGGGAGAGAGTCATTCAAGAATCGAAGTGAGCCGAAGATGGCAGAGAACCTGAATCCGTATGCTGCGCCCCAAGTCGAACTCACGTCGTCCGGTGGTGAAACCGAATGGGAGTACCTCGAATCGTTCATCGGCTCGAATTCGCACTACTATCTCAACCTGTACATGGCCGCCAAAGGAGATCCCAAGGGCGACATCAAAGTCGGTGGGTTTAATATCGGCGCGTTCTTCCTCAGTGTCTTTTGGATGGGCTACCGCAAGCTCTACCTCGTTGCGGCTTTGTTCTGTGGCTTTATGCTCACTGAAATGATGGTCGAGTTCGCGGTGCTCTACATCATGGGTGTCGAGGACACGCACCCTCTTTGGGATCTCGCATTCAACTTAGCCGTCGGCATCTTCTTGGGGATCAACGCCAACAGGTGGTACCTCGCGCACGCGCGACGCGAAGTCCAGACGGTGCTCAACTCCGGATTGCGTGGTGAGGCAGCGAAGGCTGAACTCAAACGCCGCGGCGGCGCCAGCTTTCTGATCGGGATCGGACTGGGACTGCTCTACCTTTTTGCGGTCATTCTTTGGGGCGTCTTGATCATGCTGCTCTTTCTCGGACCGAGTGTTTTCCTGGACCCGTAGCATCCACGATGCGGAGGCTTCTCCTCTCCGCTGCCCGCGCGCAGTCCGGTCAGCCGATCTTTTCGACGACCCTTTCAATCAGCCGCTTCGTTGCCAAGATGCCTTCGATCGGCGAGACGCCGTGACCTTCAAACTCGATGCCGATGTATCCGTGAAAGCCGGCTTGCTTGACGATTCGCAGCATTCGCTCATAGTCCACGTTGACTTCGTTGCCCTCACCGTCGAACGCCTTTGATTTCGCGCAAACGATTTTGGCCCACGGCATCATTTCTTCAACACCCTGGTACGGGTCATAGCCATTGAAGTTTTGGAAGTCAGGCAGAGTGCCGCAGTTCTTTCTGTCAACGGCCTTCATCACGTCAGCAACCCAGGCCCCGTTACTACTGTGGTTGCCATGGTTCTCGACCACGATGTCCATTTCGTAATCGCGCGCCGCAACTTCGCTGAGTGCTCGAAGTCCCTCGACGGCGTAGCCTTTTTGTTGTTCGGGATCTCCCGGGGAACGGACATCGACGCGGATACAGAAACCGCCGAGCGTCTTCGTGGCCTCCAACCAGAATCGGTAACCCTCAATCGCCTTTTGCCGTGTCGCTTGATCGGGTGAGTCCAACGCAGGTTTGCTGCGACACAACATCATCGTGTTGACCACCCCAAGGTCGTCGCATCGTTTTCTCAGCGTTTCGAAAAAGCCGATGTCACCGGCTTTGTCTTCGATGTGGCCGTTGAAGTATTCGAGGGCTCGGATGCCCGTCCCGTCGACAACCGTTTTCGGGTAATCCAGCAAGTCCAACTCACCCGCACGAAGCTGACGGTTGAAGCTGTATTGCTGCACGGCCAGCTTGAGCCAGGGACCTTTCTCAGAGCCGACAACCGTTCGCGCCAAGAGACTCGCGGCACCCAATGCAGTGAGTTGTAGTGCTTGTCGCCGTTTCATGATCGATCTCTCACCTGGAAGGAAATGGCAAATGTGGTGTGGGTCGCCGGCTCGTGTGACGTGACTCTCGTGACAACGGCTCAGGCAACTGGAATTTAGGTCACCGCGGGAGTGTCACTTCCATTGTTCTTGGCGGCCGCCTCGTCCGATCGGCGCGACGCATTGACAACCGCCGCCACGACGAAAACGGCGCCGCCGAGCAGATCGACGCCCAGACCGACTTCGGTGTCACCGACTTTTGAAATCGGAGCCAGAAGCAACGCGGCAGCAGCGAACATTGCCGCTCGTTCGAAGATGGAAAGACTGTTTTTGAGACAGTTTGCTAAACCGGCTGCCAGCGCGAGGATCCCGATGGTCGCGGCCGTGAGCGCGTGGACGACCGCAAACGCCGTCAACTCGCCGCCAACGGGTGCGATCAAGCACAACGCCGGGCGATACACAAACATGAAGGGCAGCGTGAAACCAACCAAGGAAAAACGAAACGCGGCGAACGAAGTCTTCATGATCGGCGCTTCGGCGATCGATGCGCTCGCGTAACCGGCCAGCGCAACGGGCGGTGTCACCATCGACATCATGCCGAAGTAAAAGATGAACAGGTGGGCTACCAACGGTTGCACGCCGAGTTCCCCAAGGAGCGACCCCATCAGCGTTGCCATCAGCAGGTAGCAAACCACGGACGGAACGCCCATGCCCAGAATCAAGGAACAAACCATGATCCCGAGGAGCGCGAGGAACAGGTTTGTCTCGACAACACCTTTGATCGCCGCGCTAAAATCGGTCGCGATACCGGTCTGCTGGACGATACCGATGATGATTCCGACACACGCGCTCGCCGAAACAAGAGCGATTCCGTTCTTCGCGGACTTGGCGAAGGCGGTGGTCATCTCAGGGCGCCAAGCGGGATGAATCAACCCAAAGACGAGTAGCCCGAACATCCCAACGATCGAAGAATCCAGCAACGAACCGATCACCAGCAAAGGCGAGATGGCATCGGTTCGCGGGTCGATCCATGAACCGGCCAAAAACGGCTGCCAAAAACTTGGTGCCGATTCGCGGAGCGGAATGGCCGCCTGATGCGAAATCAGCACCACGAAAAAGCTGACAAACGCCATCCAGCGGGCCGTGGGTGAGATCCCCGTCGATCGTCGCATCGTCGCAAACACAAGGATCACGGCGAGCGCGCCGGTCACACTTCGAAAGGGCGAGGAACCGAGTGCGAGCAGTGTGATCAGCACTCCTAGTGCCGTGCAAAAAACCGCGGCGTTGAATCCAGAGAGCTTTTTCTTCTCGACATCCTGAACCTCCAGTCCCGTCGCACCGAGACGTCGAGAATAAAGGAACACGACCGCAAGGATCGACAAGTAGTAAAGAATCGCAGGTAGCACCGCGGCTTTCATGATCGCCACGAACTTTACCTGAGGCTGAACCAATTCCAACATCATGTAGGCACCGGCACCCATGACCGGTGGGACGAGAGCACCGCCGGAGGCCGCAGCCGCCGTAATCCCACCCGCGATATGATTTGGAAACCGGGCACTTCGCATCATCGGAATCGTGAATGTGCCTGTTGTGACCGCATTGGCAACAGCACTTCCCGAAAGCGAGCCCATCAATCCACTGGCCATCACGGACACCATCGCGGGACCGCCGCGGATTTTGCCAAACGTCTTGGTTGCGAAATCGATGATGAACTGAGTCGCACCGGACATCTCAAGGAATGAGCCGAAGACGACGAACAGGAACACGTACTTGAACATCACTGTCGCAGCAGGACCGAACACGCCGAGCGACTGCAGGAACGTCGTGCTGACAATGTCTTTGACATTTTGGCCCGCGTGGGGAAGCATCCAATCGGGCATCGCAGCCCAGTCGTAGCGGAAACTCCCGTAGCAGTAGTACGAGTGCGCGACGAATGCGAGGGCGAGCAAGGGAACGATCAAGCCGATACTTCGACGAGTCGCTTCGAGGACCAAGAGTACTCCCACGAGCCCGACCCAAAAATCCATCGTGGTTTCGCCGCCGGCACGATTTCCGAGTGAGATTCCATCGGACCAAACCGACTTGAAGAGCGGCTCGGATTGAACGATCACGTACAGACAACACAGTCCCGCAGCGATCGCGAGAAAGACATCCGCCCAACGCAGAGCTCGAACTTTTGCCCAACGTTTACTGAAAGGAAACGTGAGAAAACAGAGGATCAGCCCGACGCCGACGAAGACCGCGAGCGCCGACTGGGACTGCATCAGGTTGTAGTTCACCTCAAAAAGGGTGAACAAACACAGAAAGATTCCGAGCGCCGTGACAACGCTCTTGCTCGCGCGTTCAAACGTTGACGTTTGGACGCCTGAATCGGCTTCGGTCACGATCGTTTTCCTTCGAAACGAGCCGGCGTCATTCTCCCGGCCGACGAAAAACGGGATGCCTGTGCACAGACATGTGCGACGAGGATAGTCTGATCGGCGCCGTTACTCAGCGACCTCAGCCGATGCGGTGGAAGATTCCGTCTCGCCCGAGCCTTCACCATCGGCTGCTTCGCCATCCGCTTCTTCCGACGGCGACGATCCGCCTTCCATGAGGCCGATTTCCTGGTAGAAGCGAACGGCGCCGGGGTGATACTCGATACCGGTGTCGCGCGTAATGTTCTTTTCGTTCAGCGCCTTGCCAGCCGGATGCTTCGAAGCGATCTCGTCTCGATACTCCCAAATGGTCTTCGTCACCTGATAGATCAGGTCTTCGCTTTGCGATGCCGAAGTGATCACGTGCATCGAGCCGACGTTGAGCCCCTGGAAGTCGTTGTCCAGACCCTTGTAGGTACCGGAGGGAATGGTTGCCGGATGGAAGAACGCGTACTTCTCGATCAGCGTCTGTCGAACAGCTTCGTCGAAGGGAATGTACTGGACGTCGAACGTGCTTGCCGCTTGCGTGATCGACCCGGTCGGGACGGCACCACCGAGGAAAGCCGCGTCGGCAGACCCATCGGACAACTGATCCACCGCGCCGGCTTGAGTCGCGTTGAGCGATGTGATTTCGTCCCACTGAACCCCATGCTCGACCAGGATCGGTTCGATGAACATTTGAAAGCCTGCACCTGCGGGTCCGGTGATCACACGTTTGCCTTTCAAGTCGGCGATCGACTGAATCCCCGAGTCGGCGCGAGCAATGAACAACGCAACGTTCGGAGCCATCGTTGCGATCGCGCGGATGTCATACTTTTGCGTCCATGTCCCTTCCCCTCGTGCGGCGAAGTAGGAGATCGCAGCGTTGGATAACGCGAGTTCCAACTCGTCTTGTTGGAGGCGGCGAATGTTCTCTTGCGATCCTTTGGTACCCTTGGCTTGCACCTTCCAGTCGATCGCGTCCTTGTGGTTATTGAGGACTTCGGAAATCGCCCCACCCACCACCGGGAAAGCGCCTCCCACCGGAGCGGTTCCCATGCTCATAAACTGACTCTTCGACTCCGATTTACATCCCACGATCGCGGAGAGCAGAACGATCGCAAGACCGACGAAACAAGACCGAAATACCATCGGAAAACCTGGACGAAAGGTGGGAAGGTGAAATACCCGGCGCGGACGGCTATGGTACCACAGAAGCCTCCCTCGGCTAGTGACCGCCCCTCCACCGCCCGCCCTTTACCGCCATGATCCGTAGCCCCTTTGCGTTCCTCGCCGCCTGGCTTTTGTTGCTGCTTCCCGGTCCCCCCGCAAGCGCCGCGGCGGCCGATCGTCCCAACGTCCTGTTCCTGATCTGCGACGACCTCAACTGCGACATCGGTTGCTACGGACACCCGACGGTCAAGACTCCGAACATCGATCGCTTGGCATCGCGCGGTGTGCGTTTTAATCGCGCCTACTGCCAGTACACGCTCTGCGGCCCGAGTCGTGCATCGTTCATGACCGGACTGTACCCGGACCAAACCAAGATCCGTGGCAATTCGATCCATCTCCGTCAGACACTGCCGAACGTGCAAACGATGTCGCAGCTGTTTCGGCGAAACGGTTACTACGCGACTCGCATCGGAAAAATCTACCACTACAACGTCCCCAAACACATCGGGACCGGTGGCCACGATGATCCCTACTCCTGGGACCGCACCATCAACCCATCGGGCCGCGACAAAGATGACGAGCACCTGATCTTCAGCCTCCGCCCGGGTTCCTTCGGTGGCACACTCAGTTGGCTCGCAGCGGAGGGCAGCGATGAAGAGCAAACCGATGGCATCGCGGCCGATGAAGCGATTCGTCTGTTGCAACAATACAGCAAGAATCAAAAGCGATTCTTTCTCGCGGTTGGCCTGTACCGTCCGCACACGCCGTACGTTGCACCAAAGAAGTACTTCGAGATGTACCCCGCCGACAGCATCGTCGTACCCGATGTGCCGGAAGGCTACTTCGAGACGATTCCCAAACCCGCCCGTGATTCGGTTTGGCGACGCAAGGACCAGCGAAACCTCAAACCCGAACTCGCGCGTGAAGCCATCCGTGCCTACTACGCGTCGATCACGTTTGCCGATGCACAACTGGGACGAATTCTCGATGCACTTGAAGCCACTCAACTGAGCGAAAACACGATCGTGCTCTTCACTTCCGATCATGGCTATCACATGGGCGAGCACGGTCACTATCAGAAGACGACGCTGTTCGAAAATGCGTCGCGCGTCCCCCTTGTGATCGCTGGCCCGGGCGTCACCGCAAACGGAAACGCGACCGAGGCCCCCGCGGAAATGGTCGACTTTTATCCGACGCTCGCGGAACTGGCGAACCTGGACTCGCCCGATTGGCTCCGTGGCATCAGTCAAGTTCCCGTGTTGCGTGACGTGACAGCCCGACCGAGAACATCTGCGTTAACCCAGTACAGCAATGGGTATAGCCTTCGCACCGAGCGCTACCGCTACACGGCCTGGGGACCGGAAGGATCGAAAGGCATCGAGTTTTACGATCACGAAAACGATCCCGAGGAGCTCAACAATCTGGCCGGTGATTCAACTCGGGACTCGGAAATGCGTGATCTCGCCAAACAACTCCGCCAACGCGTCCAGCACGCGAGCGCCCCGGTCGCGGGTCTCCAGCAATTGGAGGTCACTGGAAAACGCTCCTACCCGCAGCCTCTCCTGCCGGGAACGTTCCGCGGCTCCCAGTCGGGAGCGCGTTAAGCGGGGAAACATGAAGCAATTTAGAGATTTCCCATTTTTTCGGCGAACAAAATAATCCGGAAAAACAGTGCAAAACTGTCGCGGACGGTCGAGAAAACTGGGTACTTTGGAGACTGGCGCCGCCACGAAGACTGCGTCAGCAGGACGATCTTTTCTTGCCACGGAGATGGCCGCTTCCATCGCGTCTCGCACAGGAGTGTCTTCATGACCACCGCGACTCAAACCACGCAGCGACGAACGACTTCGGCCGCACGAGTCAAACCGTCACGCGTTGATCCCACCAAGCCGTTTTCGCCGGGGCAAGACCTTGAGCCGTTCGGCACATGGACCAGCGATCAAATTCTTGTGCCGCCGAAGGATCTCAGTAAAGAGATGGCGGAAACGATGATCGAACAAAGCGGGCTGTTTACGTCGCGAGAGAAAAGCTGGTCGCGAATCCTTGAGTCGCACCGTGATCGATTCACTCAGGTTCGCGAAATCGAGATGACGAAAGCCTCGATTCGATTGCCCAAGGGGAAGCTCTTCGTGAGCGTCACCGAAAAGGAAAACTTCGACAAGATCACCGACTCGATTCCCGCCTGCGTCCAGACACGTTTAGAGGAGTTCCTCGCGGGCCCCGGAAAACGCAAAGGAGTCAAGGTCTACTACCTGAAACCGCTATGCGTCGAAGTCGACGATCAGTTGCATTTCACGTCCAAAAAAGACTTGATGGCAGCGATCGACCGCGTGCAGGAAGAAGTCTTCCGCGAATACCGGAAGATGTACATCCTGCGTCGCCCCAAACACATGATGGTCAACCTCGCGAATGCCTCGCTCGCATTGCCTCGAGCCATCGCACAGTACAACGTTAAGCGTCGACAAAAACAGATCGATGCCTATCAACGTAAGCTCGAATTCGAACGTCGGAAAACCGCACTCAGTGCGGCGCGCACCCACCGCAAGTTTCGCACGCATGGTTGCACGTTTGACGAAATGCTCGAGCTAACGAATCCGCTCGAGACGGCGGACGTGATCGAGCAGTACGGCGTTGAAAACGAACTGTCGCGTGCGAAGCGGGATCAGCTGATTCGCATCGCCGCCGGTAGCTTGCCGTGGTTCGTCGCCCTGACCGTCGGTGGTTCGTACCTCACTTCGCTCGCGATGGCGATCACGTTCGCGCCGCCCGTCCTGGTGTGTGATCCAGCTTTCGTTGCCGAATTCCCCGACTCCAAGGGCGTCGTGATGAAGATCGGCCATTTCGACGATATCAACGGCGTCCGCCACATTGAAATCTGATCGCCGTCGCCGCTGGCTCGGGCGTTTTTGAAGGGATGCGATTTGCGTCAAATACTTGTTTACGCGGATTCGCTTAGCTGGGGAATCATTCCCGGCACGCGAAGCCGATTCGAGTTTCCATCTCGTTGGCCCGGCGTGCTTGAGCACACACTTAAGGGATTCGGTGTTGGTGTCCGCGTCGTCGAAGACTGCCTCAACGGCCGCCGGACCGCTTGGGAGGATCCTTACAAGCCAGGAAGGAACGGGCTTCTTGGTCTCGAGCAAACGATTGAGAGTCATTCGCCTCTCGCTTTGGTCATTGTGATGCTCGGCACCAATGACTTTCAATCATTGCATTCGCTCAGTGCATGGCATTCAGCGCAGGGTGTTGCGGCAGTTGTGGCTGCTATCCGCAGGGCGCCGATCGAGCCAGGAATGCCGGTTCCGGAGATCTTGCTCGTCGCGCCGCCACCCATCCAGCCGGCAAAGGGGCCGATCGCACCTAAGTTCGTTGGGGCAGAGGAGAAGGCGGTTGGGCTGAGCGAAGCAATGAGGGAAGTGGCGAGTTCGACGGAGTGCCGCTTCTTTGACGCGGGCTCGGTCACATCCACGAGCGCCGTCGACGGAGTGCACCTCGACGAGCAACAGCACCAGCGACTGGGTGCGGCGATCGCGGCGGAGGTCGCGGCAATCCTTGACTGATCATTCGCCGTTGGCAAGCGGTCGCAACTGATCACAGAAAACCTCGAGCAACTTGTTCGATGCATCTTCATCGAACAAGTGCGGGTCGCAACGAAGCGAGAATGTCAACTTTCGTCCGTAGATACTCGATGACAGTGTTGCTCGAGTGTTGCGACGCAGCGGCGGCACGCCGGTGATGCCTTCGAGTGTGAAGTCGTCGCAACTAATCTTGCCTTTCTTCTTCGGCAGTCGACCGGTGAAGCGGCGGGCCGGGTCGCCCGCGTTGGAAAACACGCAGGTGGCCAAGCACCAGTTGCGGTTCAGGATCCGCGGTAGCATTGAGCCTTCCATGGCCGTGGTGAGCATGTTGACGAAGGCGGATTGAGGCGTGCCGTTCTTGATCTCAAGTGTGTCGGCGAGAACTTCTTTCATCAACCGCTCCTCGTCGCGGATCTCCGCCGAGTCTCGCGTGATGAACGTGCACGCGGTCATGTTGCAGGCGGGGATTTCAAAGTCGTCACCGTCGCGCATGTCGGCCGGGACGAGAATGCGAATTCGCTTGCCAGCGTCATTGTTCCAGCGCAACGCGGATTCAAAGACTTTGCAAAGGAACAGGTCATTCAGGGTGCCGCCCTTGGCGGTCGCCGCGCCCCGCAGGTTGGCGAGTTGTTCAGCGCTAAAATCTTGCTTGACCATCCCCGGCAAGACTTGGTGAGTGGGATTGTTCGCCGGTGGTTTCAGCGGTGAGATTCGTTTCCCGACCAGCTTCCAGCACTCGCTCATCGCAAAATGCAGCTTTTTCCAAGAGCTTTCATGCATCAGAATGCTTCGCATCTTGGAGCGGCGGACTTTGAGTTGGGCGGCATCGAATTCCGCCAGTTCGACCTTACCTTCGCAGCAAGCGAGTCGCTTCATGTAGCAGCCGAGCAGATCACCGACGAATCGATAGGCTCCGGTTCCATCGCAAGCGGCGTGGTGGATTTGCATCGTCACGCGCGCGGAGTCGCTCGACTGGCGAACCCAAACTTTGACGCCGGTGGTTTGACGGATATCGATGAAGCCGTCGTTTTCGAACACCAGGGGTGAGTCACCATCCGCCCAATCGATATCGGGCACCTTGTCGGGCGCCAGCACCCAGCAAAGCCGATCGTTTTTGGCTTCGGCGGCGATACAGTACAGCAGCGGATGGCGACCGAGCGCTTCGCCATAAGCTTCTTCGAACTTGCCCCGATCGAGTTGACCGGAGAAATCCAAGTCGAGAAAAAACGACATCGGAAACTGCGGCGAATCGTCGGACAGGAAGTACCAATCGATCGGCGGAACGTAGAGCGGAAACGTGCGCCCGTAATCAGGAACGCTGGAGAGTTTGTGCATTGCAGGAATCTTTTCGGACTCAGCGGCGCCGTCGCTGGCTGGGCCAGAGCATAGCAGCTTGCGTTCCGGCCGTATGCACGGTGACTACGAGCTTTGTTGAAGTAATGCGAGGATTGCCGGGTCCGTCGGTTCGTCGGTGAGTGCCCCTTTCACAACGAAGGTTCCGTGGTCGTTTTCTTCTTTCACAGGATGAAGATTGGGGTCCGCACCTCTCGCGAGCAGCAACACCACTGCTTCCTTGTGTTCGTTGACGACTGCATTGAGCAACGGAAAATCATGAAACCTTGGATCAAGTCCGTTGGGGTTTGCCCCATGCTTTAAAAGCAACTCGATCGCTCGGAGATTTCCGCTGACACATGCGATCCTCAGGCTCGCGTCCAACTCGTCTTGGGTCGGTTCGGCATCAGACAAAATCCGTTCCGTTATCTCGGGCGCGATCTCTCGCCGCCCTCCGTCGCCGTCCACCGACCACTCAAGTAACTCGGGTTCATGGACATCGGCACCTCTCTCAAGCAGCAACTCAAACAGCTCCGCTTGACCAAACCTGGCCGCAGTCCTCAAAAAACTATCGCCCCTGCCATCGACTCCGTTAGCGCTAAGCCCCGCCTTCAGGTAGAGCGAAGCTTTTTTGGCATCACCGGCGATGATCGCGTCCACCAGTTTCCGTTCACGGTCGGCCGACATACCTTCCTCCTGCAACTAGCGTCCAAAGAAATCCGCGAAGTAGTCAACGACGGGACCACCACGTTGCTTGGCAATCATTTCGTTGATCTCCTGAGCATTCTTGTACTGCTTGCCAAGCATCTTCCGAATGTACTTTCGCGGCATCTTTTGGCCAATTGGAGTGTTTCGCCACCAATCAAGCGCCATCCGGTCTTTCTTGGAACTGTTGGTGCTGAAATCCATCAACCGAAGGTTCTTGCTGCTATCTTGAAACTCGATCACTTCACGGTACAGCTTGGAGTTAGGCTTCACCCCCGCCCGTCGAAGCGCTTTCGCGATGACCGCCTTTGGAAGGACGTGATCGCCCGCCAGCCCCTTCCTGGCGGTTCGGCGGACCATTTGACCGTGCTTGTTAAGGTGTGTCCCTAAGTGCCCATTGCTATGACGTATGGCTGGCGTGAGATACTTATTGTGAGCAAGCAAACCTTCGTCACCAACGAAGTAGACATGCTCACCATAGACTTCCAGGTTGTAGACCAGATGCACTCCAGACCGAACGTCTTTGGCCTGCAAACGCCTCAGAGTCCCATCGTGTGCGAGCAGTGATTCCCCTACTGGAATCTCACCAATCGGAACGAACGTTTCGCTGTCAGGAGACCAAAAGAGGTGGTTGTCAGTGACGCCAATCGGCTGTGATTCGCCTTCGACATAAACATCCAACACGGTTGTGGCGGGCGGGTGAGCAAAGGTGGCCGTGATGACTTGGCCACGGCCCGGTGACACGGACGAGCAAGCCTGTATATCGGTCACGACCGCCGTCCCAACCGCGCCCATTTCCGGCAGATTGAGTTCCAACGCGAGCCCCACCAGATCAAGTCCGCGCTGATCAAACTCATTGCCAATCAACTCGAACCACCGGAACGCCGGACGAAGCGGCGAAAAAGGAACCGCATCGAGATACGTTTCGTTGACGTCTAAATCATCTTGCGTCGCCGACTGAGAATCCAGAGCGAAGGACACTGTCGGCCGTTCTTCATAGACATACTCTGCGTTTTCGATCACCCATGACTCAGGGCGAAGCATTTCGATGTTCAGGACAACGTCTTCCCCGGTTGAAGTCGGAACTGGCATGCTCAATGAAAGACGGACCCAATCGGACCAGTCGGGCTCCTGCCATTGAGAACGCTCGACGTCCTCAATCTCTGGATTGTGGGCGAGCACGCGATCTCCAACCTGTAGCGATTCGATTGGACGAGTACCAACGCGAGAGTCCCCAGCGAACTTCGGATGCGATTTTGCCGAAACTCCCTGAACCGGAATCACCGTTTCGTCCGAATGTGGCGAAACCCCCGGTCCGTTGAGCAACCTGTACGACAGTGTCGATCCAAAAACCAGGATCAGAAACGCTAACGCGATTCGAGCGCTCGATGGTAGCTTGCGTGAGTTAGGCATTTGTATGAGACGTAAGAGTTGTTTAACGAATGACTGTCAGTCTGCAAGAATCAGTTTCCAAAACGCAATCGTCTGCGTTGGTTCCAGTCGCCATGTGGTTCCGACCACATCACATCTGCCAAGTCCTTCCAGCTTTCGTCCGAGATGCCAAAGACGCTGTCGACACCGGCGCGTTGCCGGGCTTCGTCGTCGAGTTCTTCTTCCTCGTCACGCGGTTTGATGAGCGCGGCGAAGGCAACCGAGGTGAGTACGGCCAGCGAAATACCTGCGGCCAACTCGGCGTTCGACGTGCCCGCGCCGGCCAAGGTCCCCGGTTGGCTCACCGCCGCCCAAGTCTCCGCGTCGCCTTGGACCGGAACCCAAACGGGCGTCCCGGCGACGAAGCACTTGATGAACAAAGCACTGCCGAGATCCATCACCATCGAGGTCACCGAGGCGATTTCCATTGATGTGGCAAAGTCTCTGCCAGTCATTTGGCCGTAGGCAAAGCCGCCGACACCCCCGATCGCTCCAGGAGCCATCGCCTTCATCGCGTAACCCATACTTCCGCTTCGCAAGTACGCAGCGCGGCCCGTCATCGCCAAACCGCCGACAATCGTTCCCAACGCGGTGCCCGCGCGGTTTCCATATTCGTAAGCCTTCAGGATATCGGCACGCGAACCCGGACCATGGTTCGCCACCGCGATCGCACCGCCGACCACACCGAAGGACACACCGAAGGGATTGGTGATCCCGTTAATCATGCCCTCAAACGCGGCATTGAATGTGAATGTCTTTCCGCCGAGGTCCGCACGGATGTAGGCATCGGCAACACCGAATGCCGCACCGGCAAACAGAATCACGGCGCCCGCGGTTCCGAACGTCGCGATTGTTGCAACCGCCGAGAGACCCGCGATTGCAATGTTCACCGACGAAACGCCGAACAACGTGTTGTCCCGGATTCCTTGAATCGCCGTGTTGATGATCGACTCGCCGAGATCCTGGTTGACGAGCGAAACGACTCCGCCAACGATCCCAACGCCGACGTTGATCACGTCGGTCACGAAGTTCGCGATCCCGATACCGACGTCAATCACAGCCGAGAAGAACTCATCGATCAACGTGTTCTCCGAGATCCAGTCGATCATCGCCTGGGCTTGGTCCGCGATGTCGGAGACCCAGTCATTGATGGCTTCGATCACGACCGGAACAAGCGCGTGGCCGTACGTGTAAAGCCCGAACGAATCGTTGTGTACCAGGACGAAGTGGTCGGTCCCGGGCAATCGAACGTGGTAGTTGTGATGTTCCTCGACGCAGAAGTTGAATACGGGTACCGCAGGTCCTTGGTCACGTGTGATCGCCGTCACCGTCAGGATGTCTCCCGTCGCGGTTGTCAGCCGATCGCCAGGTGACAGGTCACGGGCCAATACCCAGCGCCCGTTTTCTGCGTCCCGATCTTCGTTTTCAGTGACAACAAAGAACGGGTGTCCGTCGGTGGTTGGGATCGACGAGTCGCCGAGGTGGACGTGCAACAACTGTTGGGGACCGTTGTGATAGGTCTCGCTCACCGTGCCTGCTTGGAGGGTTGGTCGCTCCGCTTCAGTCATTCCGTCAGCGCTTGCCGCGATCAGTGCTTCGGTCGCAACGTTCGCGCTGGCAACAATGTCACCGGTTTCAATTTCCTCGATGCGCTTCGCATCACCATCGGCCATCAAGATCTCGGTGCCGGCGGGGAAGCAATACTGCTCGATCGCATTGGTCCCGAGCATTGCATACTGCTGCTGCATCGCGCTACCGGAGAGGGAACTTCCGGGCACGATCGAATTGACAAGGGATGCTTGCGGGCCTCGGAAGGCTGCTCCGGACAACGACCCAGTGGCCGAAACGGCGTAGGACGCCACGGCGGCGGCTTGCACAGCGGCGAGCCCCTCGGTGCCCCCCGCCGTTGGCAGCGTTGGTGGGGCTCCCATCAACATCGGCACGCCGGTCGGAGAATAATCCAGGTTCCCCGTCGTCGAGGTCGCCGCATTGGAGGTATCGGTATGCTCGACGAGGGCATCGTAGCGACCGTCCCCCGTGACCGTCATGTCGATGTCACCATCGACGTAGTTACCATCTTGGGTGACCACTTGATCGACTGCCTCCGTGAAGGCAGTTGTGGATCCGTTGACGGTTCGCGTTCCGGTGACTTCGCCTTCGACATCCGTCTCACGCTCAAAGTTACCGGTCTCGGAGTTAGAGGTCTCCGTTTCGGTAAACGTGTCTTTTCGGTCGATCTCACCGGAGAGGACACG
>JBCBOT010000171.1:0-16610 GCA_039821165.1 Planctomycetota bacterium
TCAATCACTGGTGGTTGCCCAGATTTGAGGTTACCTGAATGGTACTCGCTTTCACAAGCGTGCGGTGGGGCTTCCCGGGTGACCCTATGAACCACTCTAAAGGCCTCGCGCCAGTGGATTGCATGTGTCCAAGCGGTGCCCGACGTTACGCGTGTTGACAACTCATCTCCACGTTGGCCCCTCTGTGCGAGAGATCACATCGAGACAGCCGCGCCCCTCCGCGATGCCGTCATGATGGAACTCCAAGAGTTGGTTGATCTCGCAAGAAGGCAGTCGATCGCCCAGTTTTGAGAAGTCTTCGAGAGAAGGCGTGTGCTACTGGACGATCGATCTGAAAGCAACTTCAGGTGTTGGTCGTCGATTGAGTCTTTCGTTGGATGACGATCCGCAAGGAAAGACCTAGATGGCAGGTCCACGTCGTCCCGAAATGAGACTGACGACGAAGAGAACGAGAAACACGACGAACAGAATCTTTGCGATTCCGGTTGCCGCTCCCGCAATCCCGCCGAATCCAAAAGCGGCGGCAATCAACGCGACGATGAAAAACGCTAGTGCCCAACTCAACATGGCTTTCTCCTCAGTGATTCAAGAAACGCAACAGAATCTGTTGCTCTCCGGCGTTGAGAGAAGCATCAAGCATGCCAAATCAAGGGAGTCGCCCAAAAATGCCATCAACCTGGCGCGGACTTTGCCTAAACGGTCGCTCCTCCATCGCCTCGAAAGAAACGACCAAAACGCCCTGCTCCATACTTTCGGGTGATGGCGATGGTCGTTTGTTACCTGTCATGTGTCTCAGAATTTGAATCTCGACAAATTCTGCTTCATCGAAATCCGGACGCTGGGGAGTCTCGTCTGAGTGGCGTGTGAACGTTTCATTCCGCCGTCCATTGGTCTCAACCATGTCCAACAATTTTCGAAAAGCTGCGTTCCTCCTGCTGCTCCCCACCGGCTTGGTCCTGTCCGTCGGCTGTGATCCCGGCAATGCGGTCGTTGAAGCCGCGCCACTCACCGACGAACAGGAAGTCGAGCAAGAGGAGCTTAAGAACGACCTTGATACCGAACGCGGCGCGACACCCTAAGTGCCAACTGAGTTCAGGGTCTCAGTCAACGCTCCATCCGAAGTGATGCGTTCGGTTCGTTTTCGGTCGGCAAAAAATCGCTGACCACAACGAACGGTTCGGCTTCGAGAGTGGACTGTGAGTCCCGATTGAGCACGTTGATGATTTTGACGATATCGCTCGGCGTGATCCATCCATCCCCGTTGGTGTCGTAGCGATAGTCGGCGATGAAACGTTGCGTGCCTCGGTCATGAACGGCGAAGCTGCCTTCCATCGTGGTCAAGAGATTGATGGTGGCAAGAGCATCGCTCGGTGCGACGAGCCCGTCACCGTTGACGTCTTCTGGATTCGACGCTCGATGCCAAGGAGCTTGGATTTCAATCGAGGTCGAGGTGTAGAGGATATTCGCCGACGGGATTTCGTTGTCTAGACCGAACAGTAGGACTTCACTCGCAAACTCGTCCGCAGGGTTCACAACGAAGCTTGGGACCCCAGGGGCGAAAGCGATCATGCGGATGGTCGCGATGGACGATGTTTGTTGGTTCGACGCCGTCACGCGTTGGGATGCGCCTCCCAATTCGTCAATCTCGTCGATCCGGACGATGCCATTCGAAGCGAGCTGAAAGCCGTCAAGATGCGTGATGGGGTTTTCAGCGGGACGGACGAGTCCAGGGTCAAATTCGATGTCCGCGAAGGCACTAAAGACGCCGTCTCGATCAAAGCCGTTTCGGAGATCGATTGCCTGTAGCTCAACGAGAAAGCTCTCTCCCGTATTGATGGTGGAGATTTCATTGCCAGCCAGATCGGTTGTGATGACCTTGATCTCCACCGGCTTCGCTAATGGATCGGGTGGTTCCGGTGGATCAACGGGGCCACCTCCGCCTTCGCCAAATTGAAAATGAACGATTTGGGAGTCGGCGTCGGATCTGCTGTTGCCAGTCACCCCGACTCCGGGACGGACGGTAACGCTGACTTCGACATCATCGGAAAACGTACCGTTGGGAGTCACGGTCACAAGACCCGTCTCACTCAAAGTGACCGAGACTCTCTGGTCCGCAGAACTCGCGAGGTACATCACGGCATCCCCTTCCACGTCAATACTCTCTAGCTGGAGTGAGAGAGGTTGGCCTGCGGGGCCGACGGGATCGACGAGGGGCTTCAAGAATGGTTGGCTATTGGCGACGTCTTCTTCGACATCGACAAGAATGGTTTCCTCCGTCGAATTTCCGTCTTGGTCCGTCACGGTGATGGTGACGCGAGTGGAACCCGTGGCTTGACCGGAAGCCTCGAAGAGGATGACTGAGTTTTCTTGATCTTCAACGACTTCGATCGTGTGGATCGAAACATCCGTTGTCGGAAAATCACGTGCGTTTACCGAGTGTTCGCTGATCGCTTCGCGAACGAGTTCGCCTTCGACCAGTTGGCCCGCGACGCTATGATTGAAGTCTAGGAATCGCGTGGCCACTTCGGTGATAAAGAATTGGGAGTTGTTGGTGTCGTCCGACGATTTTGCCCATGAAAGAACGCCCGGGCGATTGTGCTGAAGTTCCGGGTGAAAGTCGTCGTCAAAATTGGGGAGCGACGATCCCGACGTTCCAGTTCCCGTCGGGTCACCTCCTTGAATGACGAAGTTGTCGATGATTCGATGAAACAAAATGTCATCATAGAAGCCGTCTTCGGCCAATTCGATCAGTCGCCCCGTTGCGGTCGGCGCTCGTTGTTCAAACAGCTCGAATACCATCTCGCCGTAGTCGTTCATCTGGACTCGCAGCGACCGATTTCCTTCGAGGACCCTCGCCGAGAGAAGATCGGGATTCTCGATGGTGATGCTGACGGTGAGCGGACCGCCGTTGGGGTCATACGCGTCGATCGGAACATGTAGCGGAGACTCCTTCCGCACGACGAGATCGCCGACCTCTGCGAACGAGGGTGCATCACCCACGGGGATCTCGATGTTCGCGAACTCCGCCAACGCGGTGAGGCTTTGAATACCGATGAGCCGCTCGTCGTCGGAGGGCCGAACCCATGTCGGATACGCCGTGATCGCCTCATCGTTCGCAATCTGTCCGGGGCTTCGGTCGGGATTGGTGACCTCGATAAAGGGCAACTCACGGTTTCCATCCTCAAACAGGGCACGTTGTCCGGTCACCGCTGGAGACCAAGCCGCGCCATAAAGCTCGACGCCCGACTCCTTCAGCGCCCGCGCGAAACCGACGAGATCCATCTCACTTTGTCCGGCCAACATCCGGCGGCCCTCAAGACTCTGGATTCTGAGTGGACGTTTCATGAGCGGGCGACGTTTGGGAAATGAAAATGTGTGACTAGCTCTTTCGTTTGGCCCGACAGAATACAGGATCGCACGCGGCAACTGGTTATTTTCTGCGTCTTCGTCTTGTCTTGGGCAATGGACAGCGGCTGAGATTCTGCACAACGGAGATGGTTTCAGCCTTAGAGGATTCCAGGCGTCTCAAAAGGAAGCCGCTGTCCATTGGCCTATCATTCCGGCGGAAGAAAAGTCGAGTCGGCAACCTCGACGCGCGGCACGTACCACGGTTCGCCGCGAACCAGTCTCCAGCCGGGTTGAACCGATGTCACAAAGTGTCGTCTGGTTTCGCAATGATCTGCGAATCCATGATCAAGAACCGCTCACGCGAGCGTGGCAACGTGCCCGCGATTTCGGCGGGACGATTGATTGCCTTTATGTCGTCGACCCGTTTTGGTTCGGTAAAACCCGCTTCGGATTGGACCGGACGGGGCCGTTTCGCGCCCGTTTTCTCCGGGAGTCCTTGGTCGACTTGGACCGATCGCTGCGGCGACTGGGCAACCGACTCTTGGTCGCTTACGGCTCGACCGCGGAGTGTGTCGCCCGGTTCGCAGAACAAACGGCTGCTTCGCGTGTCTATTGCACTCACGAAGCGGGGATCGAGGAAAAGCGAATCGAAAAACATGTTCGCAAGCGCCTTGCAAAATCCGACGTCGAACTGAGCGTTTCACCGCCCAATACCCTGCACGCAATCGAGGACCTGCCGTTCGGGATTCCCGAGATACCCGAGGTCTTTTCCAAATTCCGTCGCAAGGTCGAGAAGAAGGTGGATGTGCGGTCTCCTTTGCCGGAACCGACCTCTCTGCCAGCGGGCGCCGCGAAGGAAATGATGGCGAGTGTTTTCCAGGTCGATGACGAACGCTTCGAAGCCATCAACGAATTGCATCCATCGTCGTCGTTACCAGATTCGCGCGCGGCGATCCATTTCGAGGGCGGTGAGACAAAGGGGCTCGAACGAATCGAGGAGTACTTTTTCCGCAACGATCGCCTACGAATCTACAAGGAAACGCGAAATGGGATGCTTGGGCCGGACTACAGTTCGAAGCTCTCACCTTGGTTGGCACTCGGTTGCCTCTCCGCGCGCAAGGTTCATGAGCTTGTCCGAACGTATGAGGAAGACCGAGTCAAAAACGACTCGACGTATTGGTTGATCTTTGAACTGCTTTGGCGTGATTACTTTGCGTTCATCCTCGCGAAGCATGGCAGGAAGCTCTTTCTGGTGGGTGGTCTTCGTGAGATGGAGTTGCCCTGGAAGCACGACCTCGAGCGTTTTGCGTTGTGGTGCGAAGGGCGAACGGGTTTTCCGTTGATCGATGCGAACATGCGAGAGCTTGCCGCCACGGGTTTCATGTCCAACCGCGGACGCCAAAACGTGGCGAGTTTCCTGACAAAGAACCTCGGCATCGACTGGCGGATGGGGGCCGAGTGGTTCGAGTCGTTGTTGATCGACTATGACCCCGCCAGCAACTACGGGAACTGGAACTACACCGCGGGAATCGGCAACGACGCGCGAGGGTTCCGTTGGTTTAACACGCTCAAGCAAGCGAGCAACTACGACGGCGAGGGAGAGTACGTCCGTCATTGGTTGTCGGAACTGTCCGCCGTCCCGACACAATTTGTGCATGCCCCTTGGGAGATGCACCCCGCCGAGCAGAAACGGAGTTCCTGCATCATCGGCGTTGACTACCCACATCCGGTGGTCGACTTGTTCAAATCAGCGGACCACCACGAACAAATCTACGACCAGGCATAGAGACGAGCTTGGCATGGGATCGGTGCTCGGGGAACGCCTCACACTTTCTTGCTTGGCCAGGGGCGGAGTCCGAGTAGCATTTCGGCTCGTTCGGTGAGTGGCTGAGCGGCGAAGGTTTCGTCGGTGAAGTTCGCGAGCGCGGCCTTCAATGCGGCGTACACATCCTGACGGGCTTGGCTGCTATCGATTCTCACGCATCGATTGTGGCTCTCGAACAACTCGACCATCGGCAGCGTTTCCGCCTGAAACGTTTCGTAGCGTTGCTTCAGGCTTTCGACGTTGTCGTCGCTGCGTCCGGTGTACTTTGCGCGTCCCAAAATTCGCTTTTCAAGGACTTCGTAGGGACACTCAAAGAAGACGAGCTGAGGCAATTCGTTGTCCCGCCCGAAGGCGTCGTGCCACGCATCGAGGTTGCCCTGACAACGCGGGAAGCCGTCGAGCAAGAAATTTTTTCGCCCCGTCGAGCGGGTCGATTTTTCCATCGCAGTCTTAAGTAGACCGACGGTCAACTCATCGGGGGCAAGATTTCCTGCGCTCAGCAAGCTCTCGATCATTTCGGCATTGGGGCCACCCGATTCGATCTCGTCGCGAAGCAATGCACCCGACGAAAGGTGCTTCCATCCAAGCTGAGACTCCGCCAATTCGCACATCGTTCCTTTCCCGGTGCCGGGCCCACCAAGCACGAAGACGACGTTCGGTTCCGGGCAAGGCTCTCGTGGATCGCAGTGGTGAATCACCACGTTGGGAGCCGGAGCAACGCCCTTTTTGTAGACGTGCCACTCACCCTCCATCGGCGGCAGTTCGTCTTCGCAAGTGAAGTCATACGCCAGGTGGCCATCGAGGCGGCAAATGCGCCAAGACTTGTAGCTGTTGGAGTAGGAGATTGCCGGGCTGCGTTCGCACTTTCCGTCCGCGCGATCCCAGGCCATCTTTCCGTTCCAGTAGCCGAGGGTAGACAGTGTGCCCGACTCGGACTCTGCCGGAGGTGCTGTCGAGGGAATGAACAGTCCGTCGACCTCGGGAAGTCCGGCGCCGGAGACTTCGATGAAAAGTGTGTTCGGCTTTGGGGCGGTGGTTTGGGACATGGCAGTCTCGTCGGGCGGCGCGTTTGGGGACGCGTTCTAGCAGATTCGGGTGGCACGGAGGATACGATTCGCACGGAACGTGACAACCCGACTTTCGTTTCGGTGAAACGGGCGGCTGGTGCGGCGCCAAGCCTGTTCGCGACCTAGTCTTCCCCGCGAGCGCTATCGACTTGCCGGGCTGATCGTTGCAAGTCCTCTCTTTTTCGGTGGAAGGGGTTCCGCCGTGGCGCGCGACGCGCTACTCATTTCCTGGTGCCCTTCACAACCGGAGTCCGATCCATGCCGAAGTTTCTGATCTTAGCGATGAAGCACACGCTGACGATGGCGGGAGCGATGAGCAAAGTTGAGAAGCTCGAGCAACTGCTCAATCGGCACTACCCCGGCTGGGTGCCCTACGACAAGCGAAGCACCATCGTCGATGTGCAGACGGCGCTCGCCTACATCGTCAATAAGAAAAAGATGAAGGCGAAGCGAGCGGGTGGTCGAGCCGCCGCGGCGACGGCGTTCGGCGCTGCGGGTGCCGCCGTCGGTGCTTCAGCCGGTACGGTCGTGCTACCCGGGGCCGGCAGCGCCGTTGGAGCCATTACGGTTGGCAACATGGTCAGCGCGACCCCCGGCGTCGGCGTTCAGATGTACCGCAAAGGAAAAGCGGCGATGAAAGCCATCAAGGGCACGCTCGGTAAACATCGCAAGGAAGCGGCGGAGGTGCTTTACGATGCGACGATGGTAGGCAACCCGAACGATAAAGACTATCTCCCCGCTGGACTCGCCATCTTGGTCCTGCTGGGCGACAACGACGAACTCTTTCATGCCGTGATGACCGACAAGAACAAGAAAGACGCCGTCAAATACATCGCGAAAAAGATGAAGTCTTGGTAGGCGTCACGCGCTACTGCTGGCCCGCCAACGATTGAAGCCGTTGGGCAAGTTCATCTTGCCCCATCGCGAAAGCGCACTCAGATGCGTGTTTCAAATGTGCGGTTGTGACGAGACGGCGTTCGACGTTGTACGTGGCGACAGTGAAACTTCCAATGTCGCGGCTCTCCTGGAGGTGGCGAATCTCCGTTTGCTGGGTCTCGACAGCCTGGATCAGTTGCTGGAGACCGCTGTCATAGCGGCTTCCGCAGCGATCGAGAAACGCCTTTTCCAGAGCCTCTGCGAGCCGACGTCTCGTTTGCAGTTCGCCGAGTTCTTTTCGAGGTAAGTTGAGCCGGGCAAGTTCCCAGCGCCGATCAATTATTTGGCGAGCCTGGCGGGCAACGAGATAGCGCCGAAGCCGCGGATGCTTCAACAAAAGTGACTGCGACTCAGACCGGCGATCACGTTCCTGTTCACGATTTACCGTGCGAACTTGGTACCGCCGCGAGACAGACTCGAGCCATTCTTGCAGTGAAATCGTATCCCGCGATCCACCTGCTCGGACAAGCAGACGTTCTAATTCATCAAATGCGACCGCCAGCTTCTTTCGCGTCTCTGTAGAGTCTGGCGTTGTCAGAAGTTGTTGTTGCGCAACGGCAAGGTGCAGCATTGCGGAGTATCCCGCGAGGTGCCAATCTGACTCCACATGTTTCAATGAATCATCGAGCCGGCGCTCATGAGACAGTGAGATTCCGAAGGCACGATTGCGAAGTTGGTCGGCAATCGTGTTGCAAAACTGTTTGACGCTCTGCGTTTGGAACTCGCTCACCTCGTGCTTGAGAACACGACGCAATTCAATGATTCTTGTGTGGATTTCCTTCTCTGCTTTCAGGTGGTTTGTGAATACAGTCTGTGCTCGTTGACCTTCGGACCATCCGACGGAGTGCCGCGATGCCGGTGCCGTGTTCGTAATCCATTCGGCGAAGCGACGATCGATCTCTGCGTGAAGATCCGCCTTGGATGCGACAGGCGCTGACGCTGCATCACTGAGTAGCCGCTCAAGCTTTTCCTCGGCTTGCTTCGCATCCGGTGTATCTCGTTCCGCCCTGAGCGACGTGGACGTGAAAATGAAGGTGGCTAGGAGTGCCACACGTGTGGTGTTCAGCATTTTCGGGCCGCGTGAGAGTAGAACGGGTTGGGTTTCGACCGACTCAGCATAGCGGCGTGAACTCTTAGTGACGGACATGCTCGCCACTCGAATGACAAAACACCGCGCAAGCACCTGCAGGGCGATGCTCAGATCCGCATTGCGACGCCGAGGACACGGCGCACTTCTGCCGGACTCGTGAGTCCATCTCGAACGAGTTCGGTAGCCCGTTCCCAAAGCGATTTCATGCCGCTTTCAACCGCAATCCGATAGGTCGCACGGCTATCTTTCGTGTCGACAATCGCGTCGGCGATTCCTGAATCACGAAGGGACAGGAACTCGCTGGTGATCATCCGACCTTGATAGCCGCTTTCACTGCAGTCGGGACAGCCAACGGCAACGTTGCACCAATCAATCGGTAGGCCAAAGAAGTCGGCGGGATCGTGACTTCCTCGGGCGCAGTGACAGAGCTTTCGAAGGAGTCTCTGACAACAGATTCCGATCACGCCGCTCCGGAGCAAGTAGGGCTCGATGTTCATGTCGAGCAAACGACTGATCGCCGTGACCGCACTATCCGAGTGAAAACTCGTGATCATCAATTGTCCGGTCAAGCTCGCCTGGATCGCGACATCGGCGACTTCGGGGTCGCGGATTTCACCGATCATGATCACTTCCGGGTCCTGGCGAAGCAATGAACGCAAGCCGACATTCAAATCGAATCCGGCACCCGCGTTGACTTGGCTCTGAGAGACACCCTCAATCGGGACTTCGATCGGATCCTCGAGCGACATCAGGTTTCGTGAACCCTGCGTTTGCTCGACCAAGTGCCTGAGTGAGGCATAGAGTGTTGTTGATTTGCCGCTACCCGCAGGTCCGCAAATGATCAGCGCACCGCTTGTTTCGGCGAGGCAGTCCTTGAGTCCTTGAACGATTTCGTCGGTGTGCCCAAGGTCTTCGAGCAATCGATATTGGTTGCCATGTCCAAAGAACCGCAACACTCCGCGTTCGCCATGCAGTGTCGGATAGGTGCTGACCCGGATTTCGGTGCCTTCGCCCGGGGCCTCGATCCGGCCTTCCTGCGGAATATCAGATCGATAGGTCAGCAGATTCGCGAGTACTTTCAAGCGAGAGACGATCGATGAGCTCGCACCGATTGGAAACTCGCCAAGCGGGAGCAAGATGCCATCGTTTCGGAATCGGACTTCCAGACCACGGAATGTCGGCTGAAGATGTAAGTCGCTCGTTCGCACTCTCCGCGCAAACTGCAGCATTTGATCGACGAACTCGGTGGCGTACGCGTCCGTGGTCGGTTGGAGGTGGGAAATACGGTCAACGATGCGTTCCCGCTCGGCAGTGAGATTCAAGTGGCCGGAATGGGACGCGGCGCCATTGCTCCCGGTTGACTTGACAGGAGAAATCACAGGTTCTGAACGAGTGGGGGTTGAGTGTTGAGAAGCATCAGGTGAAGTTGACTCGTCAAATTCAGACCGGCCCGTCGGATCAGTATTCCTTCGCGTCTTCGTCCAACGAAACATGACCTGGTTGCCTTGCTAAAACTGCCCGCCCGAAATGGTTTGATTCGCCGCGTCTCCGAGACCATCGACGTACATCGAGAAGACTCTGAATATAATCACGATGAGGAGAGCAGCGATGCTGGCCCAGATTAGCGCAGAAGCCAAATAGGTGATGATCGCCATTGAGCTTTTGACCTGGCTCTTAAGTTGGCGGAAGTGTTTGTCGAGCGTTTCCGCAAGCCGCCCCGAGGCTTCACCAAGTTCAACCGCTTCCAGGGTGTCCCGCTGGAACAACCTCGCGTCGGACAAGACGCTGTGAATGTCACGACCCTGCAAGATTGCGTTTTTGGCGGGTTCCGCCTTGCGACGAAATTGCGGCGTTCCGGCGCTTTGAAACGACAGGTCGACCGCGGACCAGGCATCAATTCCCGATTCGATCGAAAGCGATAGCGTTTGAACAAAGCGGGCTTCCGCGAAGATTCGAATGCTGCGACCGAGTCGTGGGACACGGGCAAAAACGTCGAGCAGGAATGAGAAATAGCCGCGGTTGGCCAGCATGCATAGGATCGTCGCAGCAACGGTAGCCGCAGCAACGGCGATGGCGTACTTCACGAGACCATCCTCGCCAACCAGGCCGATGCCGAGAAGGTCCCGTCGGCCTTCCGAATCGGCTGGCAACATGACCGCTGGCAAATAGATCATCAATCCAACCACGATGATCGCGATGCCGAGTTGAACCAGTGGCCAAAGGATCGAGTTCACGAAGATCTTTCGGAAGTCAGCCAACTGCTGGTAGTAGTCCGAAAGTCGTTCCAGCACGCGATCCAGACGTCCCGTGCGTTCGCCGCCTTCGATCATTTCGGCAAAGTGTTCGGGGAAATAGTTTCCTTGTGCCTTTAAGGCATCGGCCAGGGAGCCGCCTTTTCGCACGTGATCGGCAATCGATTTCATTCGACGACCATATGAGGAACCATGGTTTTCGGCCTCTCGATCGAAGACACGATGGGGATCCAGTCCCACCTCAAAGGACACGCCCACCCGCTCACACAGCGTACTGAGTCTTTGATGCTTGATGCGTCCGGCTAGCACAGGAAGTTCCACGTCTTGGGGAATCGGAATGTTCTCTCGATAGAGTCAGCGGAGCCTAACATCCAAAGATGAACAAACGATAAAGACACGGACTTGTTTTCGATATCAATCCTTCACTCGCAGACGCGTCACCTCACCCGTGATCGCCGAGAGTGCTTCGATCTGGCTGGTCGCGTTTCGCGCCGCACCCTCGGTCGCTTCGTGAGTCATGATGACAAGCGGCACGGGGCCCGATTGCCCCTCACTTTCGGTTTCGTGTTGGATGACAGAAGCGATCGAGATTTCGTTCTGCTCGAGCACCGCCGCGATCGCGGCCAACGTGCCGGGATGATTGGCGACCCGCAAACGCAAATAGAATCGTCCGACTTGAGTGTCGGCGTCTCGCAGTTTGACGCGCGGCGGATTTTCGCTGCTAAAGTACTCCAGCGTCTGGAACGTAAGACGGGTACGTCCCACAGCGGTGTCGATCAGATCCGCAACCACGGCCGAAGCCGTCGGCATCTGGCCTGCCCCGAGTCCATGGAAGAACACGGGGCCCACGGCATCGCCAACAGCGCGGATGGCGTTGTAGGCATCGCGCACTTCGGCAAGCGGTGTTCCGATCCGCACGAGCGTTGGTGCGACGGACAACTCCAATCCGTCATGAGCCAGCTCGGCGACCGCGAGGAGTTTGATTCGGTATCCGAGTTCACGCGCGTATCTCAGATCAACCGGGTCGAGCCCATCGATTCCCCGTTTCGGAATCTCTTGCCATTGAACGGTGGCACCGAAGGCGAGGTGCGCGAGGATCGCCAGTTTTTGCGCGGCGTCGGTTCCATCGACATCCATCGTCGGGTCGGCTTCGGCATAGCCCAAGTCTTGCGCCTGTTTGACAACGGAGGCGTAGTCCGAGCCGTGTTCGTCCATCTGGCTGACGATGAAGTTGCTGGTGCCGTTGAGGATGCCTTCGAGCGATTGCAGTTGATTCGCCGAAAGACACTGGCTGACGTTGGCGATGATGGGGATGCCACCCGCGACGGAGGCTTCGAATGCAATGCTTCGACCAAGAGCTCGTGCGCGTGAGAAGAGTTCGTCACCGTGTTCGGCAAGCAACGCCTTGTTGGCGGTCACGATGTCTTTGCCCGCTTCGAGCATGCGGAGCATGATCGTGCGCGCCGGTTCGAGTCCACCGATCAGTTGTGCGACGACCGTGATCTCGGGATCGTCGACAACCTCTTCGATCGAGTCCGTGAGGACCCCTGAGGGCAAGTCGATCCGACGTCTCGCTTTCTCCAAGTCGCGGACGACGGCTTTCTTGAGCCAGATCGTTCGACCCGCATGGCGCGCGGTTCGGTCCCCGTGATCCAAAAGAAGCTTGGCGACGCCACTACCAACGGTCCCCAAGCCCACGATGGCTACATTCGTTTTTTCCATTCAGAGATGGTATCCCGATTCGTCGGGTTCAACGAGGCGGGGTGTGAAACGACCGGCAGCTGAGAATCAGTGATGGATGTTGATGAACTGCCAGCCCGAGATTTTCCAGTTGGGACCAAAGTCACGGCACCAACGGCACTGCGCCAGGAATTTGATCGGCGCCGATTTCAGCGCGTCGACGATCAAAACCGCAACCGTGCCCTCGATCATTTTGGCGTCCGTGATCAGGCCGATACCGGATGCCGAAACGTTTCGAGAAAAGGCGATCAATTCGTCTCGGGACCCACGGATCTGGAGACGCACCGGACGCACGAGATGCTCGCGATGGGAAGATCGATTTTCGGTGCGGTCGTAAAAAGCGTCCTCTTCGAGTAGATCACGAATAGCGTTTTCAACATCCATGTTGGGAGCGGTACCGGTGAGGCGCAACATGGTGAACTCCGTTGGCATCGGCCGAGATGAGATGAGGGGCGGCAAGTTCAGAAGAATCTGAGCGACAGTGAAAGGTGCGGAACGGAAGCCACTGGAGCAAACGGAATGCCGAGGTTTCCACACAAATCGGGGGTCGATTTCGAGAAGAACCGTCACATCCGGAACGCCAGTTTTACGAACGCTGATGGATCACCGTCGATCGTAGCCTTTTGAACATCATCCCTTTGGGAGTTCGAAGAGCTGATTTTGTGAACTCGGTTTGCTCTTCATGCACTTGTTGTGGGGCTTCGCACCGGCACGCCGCGCCCAGCGATCGTATTGCTTTTCAAGTCGCTCCACGACGTCCGGGTGAGCTTCGACGAGGTTTTTCGTTTCGCTTCTATCGCTCGCGAGATCGTAGAGTTCCCACGGTTTGCCACGCTCGGCGACCAGTTTCCAACGGCCATCGCGGATCGCATGGTTCGACGAGAATTCCCAGAACACGGCTGGCCGTTTCTTGGTCTCTTCGCCGCGAAGAGTCGGCAGCATCGAGACGCCTTCCATCGGGAGGATGGTTTTCCCCGCATGCTCGTTTGGGTACGAGGCGGAGGCGATCTCGACGAGTGTCGGCATCACGTCGACGATATGGTGCATCGCAGTCGAGATGCCTCCTTTTTGGATGACCTTCGGCCAGTGGGCGATCATCGGAGTCGTCGTTCCACCCTCGTGCGCATACTGCTTGTAGAGTCGCAGTGGCGTGTTGCACATGTTTGCCCATCGTGCGTCGTAAGCGATATCGCTCTCCACGCCACCTGGCGCAACCCCGGGCGATCTCATCCTCTGATACGGACACGCACCGTTATCGGAAAAGAATAAGATCAGCGTGTTGTCTAACTCGCCGTGCTGACGAAGATTGTCGACCAGTCGTCCGATGTTCTGATCCAAGCGATCGACCATCGCCGCATAGACTTCCATCATCGGGATCAGGAATTCCGTTTGCTTGTTCGACAACGTCGACCACGCTTCTACTTTGGGATCGCGACCAGAGAGCCTCCAGGTCGAGTCGATCAGGCCCATTTCCTCGAGACTTCGGTGACGACGTTCTCGAATCACGTCCCAGCCTTCGTCGTATCGACCGCGGTACTTGGCGATTTCCTCGGGCGGTGCATGCAGCGGAAAGTGCGGTGCGTTGTGCGCCAGGTAAAGGAAGTAAGGCTGGTCCTGCGTTCGCGCTTCGTCGAGAAACTCAATCGCATAATCGGTGAATGCGTCGGTCGAGTAGAAGTCCCCTGATGGTTGAAATTCCTCGTCGTCCAAACGCATCAGGTTCTCGCCGGTCTGCCAGTCGGCTCCCGTGAAAAAGTTGATCGCACCGCTCAGGAATCCGAAGTAGCGATCGAAACCGCGTTCCGGCGGTGTGTCCGCGACGTGCCATTTGCCACTCATTGCCGTCGTGTAGCCCGCCTCCCGCAAGACTTCGGCGAGCGTTACATGTCCTGGCTTTTTGAGATTCTTGGATTGCTGATGCCAAAGACCCGTCAGCAAGGTCGCGCGGGTTTCACTGCATTTGGAGTTGTTGTGAAAATCCGTCATTCGGAGACCGTTGGCCGCCAATCGATCCAAGTGCGGCGTTTCGATTTCGCCTCCGAAACAACCCAAGTCGGAGAAGCCCATGTCGTCACACAGGATCACAATGATGTTGGGGCGATCGTCGGCGGAAACGGTGACGGGAAGGATTCCCAGCAGAAGCGCGGTAACGCAGAGGGCTCGGTGGATCATGGGGCGACTCTCGGGGGAAGGTAGGATGCGACGGATGATAGCCAATCGCCGTCCCGCGAGTGCGCTATTCGATCTCGTCACCGTGGATTCGCCACCAGGATCGCGCTTGATCGATCGTCCATGGGTACTTTGAGATCAGTTGATCGAGTTCGGCGGCCAGTTCCTCGACGCTTTGGTAGCGATCGTCAAAACTCTTCGCCATGCACCGTTGAACCATGCTTTCGATGTCCGAGGGGACGTCTTCGTCGCGGTGGACACGAATGCTGATCGGCTGTTCCGCCAGTACTAAAGCGAAAAGTGATTCGGGGTCACATTCAATGAAAGGCGGTCGTCCGGAGAGCAGGAAATAGAAGATGCAGCCGATCGAATAGATGTCGGATCGAGGATCGATCTTGTTCGGCTCGCGGTATCGCTCCGGTGCCATGTACATCGGTGTTCCCGCCCAAATCGTTTCGGCGGTCTGATAGGCTCCGGCATCAGGTTGGAGTGGTTTGGCCAATCCGAAGTCAAAAACGACGGCCCAGTCGCCGACCGACGGGTCGTGTGCCAGCATGACGTTCTGCGGTTTCACATCCCGATGAACGAGGCCGAGTTGGTGTGCTTCCCCGAGCGAGTCGCAGATTTGACGAAGAATGTAGAGCGCCCGTCCGTAGGATTGAAATCCGCTTCGAGCGACAACATCGTAGAGCGTGATGCCGCGCAAAAACTCCATCACGCAGAATGCTTCGCCTTCCTCGCTGACGCCATAGTCGTAGATGGTCACCGTGTGTGGACTACTGAGCGACGCCGCGAGTTTCGCTTCGCGGTCAAAGCGGAGACGGTCCTCGGGATTGTGGCGATCGCTGCGTAGTACCTTCAGCGCCGTGTCCCGTCCGAGTTGGTTGTGCTTGGCACGATAGACAACCCCCATGCCTCCGCTACCCAATTCGTTGAGCACCTCGTAGCGGCTCAGCGGATGCACCTCGGCTTGTGCGATCGCGGTCCTTCGGGCGATCCGCGCTGCGGCCAGGAAGACGGTGACCGAGAGCATCATTGCGAGCGAAAAGAAGCCTGCGGCAACGTATCGTGATGTGGCGTAAACGCTGGAGGAACTTCGTTCGACCACGATTCCCATCTCCCAGTCGTCGAGCCATCGCCAAACACCGATCACGCGGTCACCGAGGTAGTTTCGGTAGCCATCCATGCGTTCGCCGGAACGACCCGACGAGACTCCGACAGCGGAGTAACAAAGTGGCTGCCGTCGTCGTGCGGCGGGAAGCAGTGCATTGGAGGAGGCTGCAGCACCAGGGTCCGAAAGCCGGATTTGGCATGCGAGGGAACTCATTTCCTCTCCGATGCGTTGTTGTCCGACGGGGCTGTTGCTGAGCATCATCCCCGTTCGGCTCACCGCGTAGGCATCGAGTTCGCGTTGGCTGGAGGCTTCTCGAAACGTGCGATCAAAATCGTCGAACATCTCGATGCCGCGAACCAAAAGCGTTGCGACCACTTTCCCTTCCGCATTACGTACCGGGACGATTTCGGCCATCACGGGCGAACGGGTCTCGGGACGAAATCCATTGCCGTCTTCGCGAAGCACCTCGGGACCATAAAGAACGGTTTCACCACGCATCGCCCGAGCGAGATTGCCTGCACCGTCCGGCGCGACGGCCCCGCCAAGGTCCGCGCCGTCAGCCAGCCAACTCGCAACGATCGTCCCGGTGCGATCCCAGACGACATACTTGATCGCGTCGCGCCGCGAGAGCGAAACAAGGTTCGAACGAAGCTGTGATGCGTGCGGCGAGGACTTCAACGCTTCGATGGAGGATTCCGTTCGCCAAGACTCTACCAATGCGGTCACGGATTCTTGGATACTCGGCTGATCCGCCCAGGATTCAACGAGACGGGCTCGGTCCGACAAGAAACGATCGAGTTCGACGGCGACACTCTCGGCAACGCTCGTCAGTTCTTGTTTGGCTGCATTCTCGGAGTGCAAGATCACCGCACGGTAGGTGAACGCACCGATCACCATGGTCGGGACCATCGCAGCAAACCAAAGCCATCCACGGTTGAATCGCCGATGCTTTGATGCCCTGGCATGGAGCAATCCCTTGGAGGCGTTGCGTCGACGCGGCGTTTGTTCGTCCGCATATCGCGGTGAGGCGTGCGTCCGTTGGGACCCGTGCTGTGTGACCTCCGACGGG
>JBCBOT010000172.1:0-16366 GCA_039821165.1 Planctomycetota bacterium
GGGCGAGCAATGTGAAGAACCATTTTGTACATGCAAAGAGGTATGGCTCCCATGTATTAGTTTATTTCTGCACCCTTGCACAAAGTTATCAAATTCTAAGAATACGGTAAATGATTACCAAAATCCAGCGAGCGCAACCCCAAGACTTGCGTTTGCGGTTACCAACGCCAAGGGTGTGGCGCTGCTCCGCTAGGCCGACTCGAAACGTGAATGGTTGCCAGACGTTTGTCAGTGTGAATCGACCGGACTCGGTTGAAGTAGCCGAGCGGCTAACGTGATAAGTCCACCAGCGCCGTATCGATTTCGGCTCCGGCAATCATCGCTTCGCGAAGTGCATCAAGCCGACTGAGTCGAGTGCTGAACATCGCCTGCTGCGCCGTCAACAATTGGAGATAGGCGACTTCGCCGACGCGATAGGCTTGAAGTGCCAGCTCGTATGCCTCTTCGGCATTCGGCAACACCGCCTCGTTCAAGCGATCGTGTTTTTCTCGAGCCACTTGATACCGCCCCACGGCACCCGCGAGACGAGTTTCCAAACTGAGTTCCGTCCGTTCGATGTCACTTGCGGCCGCAGCAACGCGGGCCCGAGCGGCGTGGATCTCGCCCTGGTTTCGATTTCGAATTGGTAGCGGTACGCTCACGCCGACGACTGCAAAGGTATTGTCCGTCGCAGCGTCAAACCCGACACCGGCTCGACCTGTCACGTCGGGAATAACCTGGGCACACGCCAGTTCGAGGGCGGATCGGGCCCGTTGAAGCTCCGATCCCGCCAGTGGGATCTCGGGGCTTGTAGACAAGAGTTTGTCAGTCAGTACCTCCCATGGACGGTCGTCCAAAGCGATGGGAAGTGTACCGACGAGCGTCTCAATCACGAGGTTCCTGTCACCCGTGGCTGCTGCCAGGATCCGCAGTGTTGCTTGATAGTTGGTTTCCGCGTTGTTCGATTCGATACGAGCTTGTTCAACTTGGACCTTCACTTGGAGCAATGCGAGCCGAGAAGCCTCGCCGACTTCGACAAGTTTCTCCACCGCGGCAACCGATTTCTCCGCAACGACCAGGATTTGGTCGGTCAGGCTTCTCCGTTGCTGTGCGACGAGGCACTGATTGAAGGCGCGTCGAAGTGCAAGCAGAACTTTGAGTTCTTCGATGCGGAGTTGCGCTTGCTGCTTTTGAATCTCGTGGCATTCAACCCGCTGAGCGATCCCCAGCTTGTTCGCGGTCACAAACTGTTGCGAGATTGAGAGCGAGTGAAGGCCGCTTGATCGATCGTTTCCGATTTCGTCCGATTGAAACTGTAGGACGGGGTTGAATGGCAGACCTGCTTGGACACGCTTTCCACGAGCAGCGTCGACCAGTGCGCTTTGTCTTTGGATCGCCGGATGCGCTTGCAACGCAATGGCTTCAAGGTCAGCGAGTGTCATCCCGCGACTCACATCGGTCGCATCATTTGGCGACATCGATGCGGGACGCAAATAGTCTGCGAGCGAATCGACAGGTTCTTGATCGGTGCATTGAATGACCGAACACGCCGCATCCGCTTGATTGCCGCAAGCGTTTGAGGAATCCGGGACGACTTCGATGCGATCTAAGGGTGCCGTTCCCTCGGTCGGCACGTATTGACTCGACTTGCCTTGCACCGACTGTTTCGAAACGCCAGCCGGTGTGCGGCAACCGCCTAGCGAAAGCAGTAGGGCGGCGCCGAGGAGGCAGGTTCGAGGCGTCTCACTTGTGAGGAGTCTTTGAAGTCTCATTCAAATCTCCTCTGCAATGACGCCCCTCGTGGCTCCGTTCGTTTTCCGTCTGCAGAATGCGATCGTCACGCATTATCACTCGATCCAGCGAAACCGCTGCCATCCCTCGATCCTGTTCGGCGACGCGTTGGTCGTAACGATTAGACCGATTGAGCATGTGACGGCGATCGCGATCCTAGTGCTCGTGACCGTGAGCTTGTTCGGTAAAATCTCCGCTGTAGGGTGTCCCTTCGACCAGGCCCGTGATGGTGCCCAGGAAGTTTTCCACGCCTCCGAGGCGTTCATCATTCGCGACGTAACGAGACGATTTTTCCTTCGGATCATTTGGCTGGGGGGCGGGCTCGAGGGTCAGTAGCATCGCCGGAGCCTTGACTGCCACGTCGATGGATTCGGCATCGATCGGGACAGGCGTTTTTTCGTCTTTTCCAAGGATGAACACCGACACCTGTTTCGACTTGTGGTCGATTGTGAGTTCAACGTGATACTCTCCACCGCCCCAATCCACGATCGTGCCGCCGTTGGGTCCGATACCGTGCGAATGGGCTTCCGCATGATGATCCGTCGACCCGTTCTCAGCGTGATCGTGATCGTGGTCATGATCATGTTCATGCCCGTTGCCGTGATCGTGTCCGTGCTCTTCGCTTGTGGAACTCGACGGCGCGCAACCGACGGCCACAACGCAAAAGCCCAGCAAGAGGACCAGACTGTATTTGATCATCATTCAATCCTTCTAACGCATTGGGGTGTGGTCGGTCGCCAAAAGTCGTTTGGTGTCTCGGCCACTCAATTTTAAGAACAGTCCCGGATGAATCAGGAACTCGCAGAATGTCGATGTGATGAGCCCACCAACGATGACGGTGGCCACTGGATACAAGATTTCGCGACCGGGCTCGTTTCCACCCATGAGAAGTGGAATCAATCCAATGCCCGCCGTGAGAGCGGTCATCAGCACGGGCGCGAGTCGTTCGAGACTTCCCCGCAGTATCATCGCGGTTCCGAATTCTTCGCCTTCTTCCTTCATCAGGTGAACATAGTGGGTGACGAGCAGGATGCCGTTTCGGACGGCGATGCCGCCAAGCGAAATAAAGCCGACCAGACTTGCTACGGTCAGCGGTTGGTCCGTAAGCACCAAGGCGAAGACGCCCCCGATAAATGCAGTCGGTAGCGCGTTGAGGATTTGCAGCACGACACGGATAGATGGAAACAGGAGCAACAGCACGACGAACATTCCAATCACAGACACGCCGGCTAGCACGAGGATCAAGCGAGTCGCCTGCTGCTGGCTCTCGAACTGGCCACCGTACTCCACGTAGTATCCGACGGGCAAGTCGAGCGACTCCTCGAGTCTCGCTTGAATCGCTGTGACGGCGCTCGCGAGGTCGCGACCTTGCGTATTGCAGCGAACCACAATTCGACGCCGAGCGTTCTCGCGGTTCACCGAATTCGGTCCTAAGCCTTCATCAATCGTGGCAACCTCACGCAACTCGATTTGTCCTCTCTCGGAGTGGCCTTCCAGGTGTGGCAAATCGATCCGCAATTTACCAAGGTTCGCGTAGTCCGTTCGATACTGTTCCTCGAGACGCACCAGCAGGTCAAAACGTCGTTGGCCTTCGAGCACTTGCGAGACGACTTCCCCCTGCAACGCCGTGTGGAGGACACGGGCAACGTATTCGCGTGTCAGTCCGTAGAACGCGAGGTCCTCGCCGCGCAGTTGGATGTGGAGTTCGGGTGTCATCCGGATCGGCTCAACAATCGGCGGCGTGATCCCGGGGATATCCTGAATCGATGATTTGACTCGATTCGCTTGTGAGAGAAGTTCATCGAGATCATCGCCATAAATCTTGATGGCGATCTGTGCATAGACTCCTGAGACCATGTGGCTAATGAGATGCGCCAGTGGCTGTTCGACCTCGATATCGACGCCGGGGACTTCCTCTTTGATTTGTCCCAACAACTCTGCGAGCATCGTCTCGCGATCCTGGCGAGCGTTGGGATTCATGCTCAGGATGTACTCGCCAAAGTTAACGGGGGAAGCGTGTTCATCCATTTCCGCGCGGCCAGTCCGGCGAACGAAATTTAGGATTTCGCCCTCCGGATTTGCCGGGCTTTGCTGCATCGAGAGGAAAACGCGGTCGATGTTCTTGGAGACTTGATTCGACGCTTGCAACGAGGAACCCGGAGGCATGGTGACGTTGACTTGAATGCTGCCTTCATCGAATGCCGGCAAGAAGTTTCTCCCGAGTTGCGAAAGTTGCCAAGCGGCAATGGCGGCTAGGATCCACGTGATGGCAAGCAGGCTTCCGGGCATCGCCATGCTTGTTCGGATCAGGGGAGTGGCGAGTGCTTTCAGCGTTTGCAGCAACAGACCGTCACCTTCCCGTTTGGTCGTGCGGGAATTCGTCAACAGATAGTAGGACAGTACCGGCGTGACCGTCAGCGAAACCAAGAAGGACGAAACGATGGAGACGATATACGCGAGTCCCAGGGGAGCAAACAGTCGTCCTTCAACGCCGGAGAGAGCGAACAGTGGCAGGAAGACGAGGATGACGACGGCCGTGCCAAAAAGGATTGCGTTCCGAATTTCGCGGCTCGCTTCGTAAACCACCACCAGAGTTGGCTTGGGGTCCGTTCGGGTGTGATTCTCTTTCAGTCGGCGAAAGATGTTTTCGACATCAACGATCGCGTCGTCGACCAACTCGCCCATTGCGACGGCAATGCCTCCCAGCGTCATCACGTTGATGGTCAATTCGTTGCCGCCCATCCATCCAACGAAACGGAAGACAAGTGTTGTCATGACAAGTGAAATGGGGATCGCCGTCAGCGTGATAAACGTCGTTCGGAAGTTCAAGAGAAAGAGGAACAACACGATGATCACCAGCGTTGCCCCGATTGCTAGCGCTTCGGCGACGTTGAAGATACCGCGATCAACGAAATTCTTTAGCCGAAACAACTCTGAGTTGACGACGATGTCAGCCGGCAAAGAGGATTCGACTTCGGCAAACGCGGCGGCAACTTCATCCGTCAATCGCCGTGTGTCCACGTGTGGTTGCTTGACCACAGTAAAAACGACCCCGCTACGACCGTTGATACTTCCGTCTCCGCGCTTCAATTCCGGGCCTTCGGTGACCCGCGCGATTTGATCAAGAAGAACGCTGCGTTTAGGACGACGAACGACGGGAATCTTCCGCAGATCGTCGAGGACGCTGTTGGCTCCCGTTCCGAGACGACCGAGTATGCGAATGGGGCGTTCGGTTTCACCAGTCGTCGCGAAGCCTCCGCTGGTGTTGAGGTTGCTCTCGCGAAGTGCCTGTTCGACTTCCGTGACCGTGACGTCGTATTCCAAAAGCGCTGTTGGATCCAGCAGAATTTGATACTGCTTTTGATCACCACCCTGCATGAACACTTCGGCGATGCCGGTCACCTTCAACAGTCGCGGTCGAAGAATCCACTCGGCGATGCTTCGCAATTCGAGCTGTTGTTTCTCTTCGGTCGGGAACGGTACTTCGTATGTCCGTCCACCGAGACTGAGCTGCGCACGAGCCAGAAGACCCGCGTCAGACGGCGAGACGTCCAGTTGAATCAGCTTGCATTCGGTTTCCTGCCACTGATCGATGGGTTGTCGGTTGGATGCGTTCCAAAGATAGATCCGTGGCTCGGTGTCTTCTTGGACCAGTTCGGCAATGAATCCGGTGCGATCAATCGGAACGAGCACTCCTCCCTTGGGACCCATCCGGCGATAGACACCCGCAACGATGATTTGTCCCATGATCGATGAGGGGGGCGTCATCTGGGGGCGAATGCTCGGTGGCAAGACACCTTCGAGCGTCGCAAGCCGCTCACCGATGGTTTGGCGGGCTGTTTTGATGTTAGTCGACCAATCGAATTCGACGTAGAGAACGTTGAGCCCTGCGGTTGTTTGGCTTCGAACGGCTTGAACACCGGTTGCCCCCATCAATGCCAGTTCGATCGGTTGTGTCACCAACGTCTCGACTTCCTCCGTCGCCAAGCCGGGAGCTTCGGTGATGATGACAACCCGAGGTCGATCTAAATCCGGGAAGACATCGATCGGCATCTGCGTCGCGAGGAAGGAGCCATACGCAAGCACGAACACGCTGAGGATGATCACCAGCATGCGATATCGAAGCGAAAACCGAATGATTGCGTCGAGCATCGCTGTGACACCTAATGGGCCGCGTGAACGGTGCCATCCGCGTGAACGTGAAGCCCCGGTCGTTCGCCGCTCGTGGCTTGCGATTTCAGAACACGACGAAGCGACGCACCCGCGTTCTGCGCAAGGAACGATCCCACTGCGATGCTGCCGTCATTGGCGATCACAACCGAATTCCGATCTTCATAGAGGATATTCACGGCGATTTGATCGAACAGATCGCCATTCTGCCGATACACGAATGCCTCGGGGCCGGCTCTCGCGACGGCTTCGGACGGGAGAACGAAAACGTCATCGAGCGATTCGACGGGGACGCGAATCCTGGTCCGCTGGCCCGGTCGGAACCGCCAGACAAGGAACGTCTCGCCACTCCTTTCATAGCTGCGAGATTGGTTTTGAAGCGGAATGAAAAAGTCAAAGGTTCGGCTTTCCTCGTCGATCGAATTGGAAAGGTGGCGGATCTGAAACGACTGCTCGAGGGGAGCCCACGAATCCGTCTCTTCGCTTGAAAAGTCGACTTGGACTTCGCGGCCGTTCTGGGCGGCTTGTTCCAACAAACTCGATTCATGTTTGAAGGCGTGACCCACGATGTAGAGGTGCTGATGGTTGGCAAGTCCCGCGATCAACTGGCCCGCTTGAACGGTCTGTCCAAGTTCGACGGCGAGTGATTGAACCTCGTATTCGCCAGTTCGTCTTGCATCGCTATCGGTCGCGTGGCTCGCGAGCAATGCGATCCGCTGATGGGCTTGTTTCTCAATTCCCGCCACCGATCGAAGCGGCGGTGCCACCACCTCGATCGTGGAAACAAATTTGCCTTGGACGACGTCATCCACCTGATTCGGCGAGAGGCCGCGATTGAGAAGCTCTTGCTTGGCGGATTTTGTCAGTGTCGATTGCCGCTGGATATCGTCCTTGATTTGAATGAGGCGAGACCCCGCGATGCCTCCTGAGTTGGCAACGGCGGAAAGGCGATCGATCTCTTTTTGCAGCAGCAGAATCTCTTGCGACGCTTGGAACAACTGTGTTTGTGTCGCTTGCAGGTATTCGCTGAACAGCGCGATGGTGACGAGTGGTTCGCCTGGAAGCACCGTGTCGCCGGGGTAGACGTGAATCTCGGCGATCGAGCCCACCGCCGGTGAGGTGACGCCACGGTCAGAGACCCCGGGCCGATCTTGTATTTCGCCCGGGATCGTGATTGTTCGCCAATAGCTCGTCGGTCGGGCTCGTTTGACGGATAGTTCGAGGTTTTTTCGCGCTTGGGAACCAAGTTTCAGAACGTTCCATTCGGACCCGTGCGACGCAGCCCTGGGACTCACTTGGTCAGACGAGGCCGTACGGCTGAACAAGACATCGCGGTAGAACCATGCTCCAGCGATCGCCGTTGCGGCGAGGAGTGGCCCCGCCAAAGACTGCATCCACGTCAGGTTTTTCATCGGGCGGTCAATCAGCTTCAAGCATGGGTGTCGAGCACATCATGCGGCTGCGTGATGATTTCCGTCGCACGTGTGTCACTTCGTCAAGGTAGCGGATAATAATGGACGGCGTGAAGTACGCTTCCCAGGGCTCTTTCTACAGTCTCAACGTAGTTTGTCAGAACAAGAATGGTCCCGCATTTCACTCCGAAGATCGCCATTCGTTGAGAAAAGAAATTCACTCGCCGCCATGCCGTCGGTCAACCGACGCGCAAAGCGATTTTGTGACTCGTTCGACGTCATCGTGATCTGGATGCATCGACCGCGTGCGGTGGTTCCACGTCAGATTCAACCGATGAGGGATTGTCGTTCGACGTGGGTCTTGTCCCAAGGTCATCGCGTGCTGCCAAACGACTTAGGCGACCTGAGTGATTGTGTTCCGTGGTCTTGCTGCTTGGGTTGGGGCAAGACCATGGGGGCAAAACAATGCGTTGTGTGAGTCCCCGCAGGTAAGCGCAACGAGAGGATCGTTTTGCCTGACATTGTTTTGCCAGTCCGGAAGAAACCTGCCGCGGGGATACGACGCACGGGATCACCTGAATCGGTTGCTACGGGCGTGTTGTTACTGGGAGGGCAAGACCATGGGGGCAAAACAATGCGCTGTGTGAGTCCCCGCAGGTAAGCGCAACGAGAGGATCGTTTTACCAGTCCGGAAGAATCCTGCCGCGGGGAGGCGATGCACGGGATCACCTGACTCAGGTTGCTACGGGCGTGTTGTTACTTGGAGGGCAAGACCATGGGGGCAAAACAATGCGTTGTGTGAGTCTCCGCAGGTAAGCGCAACGAGAGGATCGTTTTGCCGGACATTGTTTTGCCAGTCCGGAAGAAACCTGTCGCGGGAGGCGATGCACGGGATCACCTGACTCAGGTTGCTACGGGCGTGTTGTTGCTTGGAGGGCAAAACCATGGGGGCAAAACAATTCGTTACGTGAGTCCCCGTCGGTAAGCGAAACGCACGGATCGTTTTTGCCTGACATTGTTTTGCCAGTCCGGAAGAATCCTGCCGCAGGGAGGCGATGCACGGGATCACCTTACTCAGGTTGCTGCGAGCGTGTTGCTACTGGGAGGGCAAGACCATAGGGGCAAAACAATGCGTTGCGTGAGCCCCAGCCGGCAAGCGAAACACAAAGATCGTTTTGCCTGACGTCGTTTTGCGGGCTCGGAAAGAAGCTGTCGCGGTTTCGCATCCAGTTTTCGAAGCGATTCTCAATACAGATAGTTGGCGAAGAATTTGAAGTCCATGATCACCCCGTCATCAACGCAGATCAGGAGCTCATCGACGACGTCCTTCTCCGTCATGAGGTCTACCGTTTTCCAGATGTTGGTTTCCAAGTAATAGATTGCGGAGTGGTCGCTAGTAGAACTTTTGTCCGCCCAGTTCTTCAAGGCTTCACTCGCTTCCCATTGGTTTTCTGGCGTCGGTTCGCGAATCGTCTGGAAGTCATATGCGGCGTCGAACACTGCTTCGAACTCAGAGATCGGTTTCCCGATCATGATCTTCAAACCCGCCGTTCGAAGCTGCAACGCCGCATCCTTGCTGGACGTTCCATCTGAAAGAGGTTGGTAGTGCTTCCGAAGCACCGCATGATCGACTCGACTTGTCGGTCACGCCGGTCGCGTAATGCGTTGAGCCTTTCTTGTTCGGGCGACGAGCAAGACACAGAGGAACAGAGAATCAAAGTGACTGCCAAGACTGGGGGCGTGATCTTCATTCGGCGAACGATGGAGCTGGATTCGAATGCCACGAGCAAGTCTGATTTGTCAGGTAATTCCGCATCTCGGCAAGTGTCGCGATGCTAGCTGGCGAGACCTGAGAGGTCACCCGGCTGGACGGGGAATCATGGAATTCTGAAAGTTTGCATCGGCCGCGAACTACATGCCCGTGTGAGACTGATTTCTCCGTGAATGAATCAGTCTCGTCGATCCCTATCGCTTCCGGTGTCGTTCGCTCCGCCCTTGGGTGTCGTGATCTCTAGGTCGGAGAAGTAGAACTGATCGTAAGGCTCGATGACCAGCGAGTTCTTGTATGGCGTCAGCCAATCGTAGCCCTCAAGCTGATCGGTGTTCCCTTGCCAGTCGACGATCTTGAGTTGGTCGAACCAAGCGGAGATGCTTTCTGGCGTCACCTCCAGGCGGACCTCATGTTCTTTGCCGTCGGCGAAAAGGTCACCTTCAACTCGGGTCGGCGACTCTGGGATATTCACGCCGTCGACCAAACCCAGACCGCTGAGGTGATGGACTGTCTCGGGCCAAGCTGCAAGCGTCAAAACGCATCTTCGATCCGCAATCGGAAACTGCATCGAAAAACCGTTCTCGTCGCCCAGTCTTTGTGCTTTGAATCGAACCGAATACGAAGGCGGCAGGGTGTATGCGAGATGGACATCGACTCCCGGGATCGATGTTTTGCCTTCTTCGACCGCGAGACCTTGCCTCGCGAACATCAATTCGGGTGGAGCCGGAATGATCGTGGGGCCATTCGTGATTTGGATGCGGCCGAGTCTAAGGTGCAAGTCGTTGAGTACCTCTTTGGAAAGCGGCGCTGGAGTCAGCAAATTGAGGGACGCCAAATAGCGCATCTTGCTCAGGCACTCGACGGTCGCCTCCGCGGGTGAAGCGTTGCAACTGAGCATCACTTGTCCGAGTCTGGAGTCAGCGATGCAACGCGACAGCTGTGGCGTCAGTTCGTATTCAGCGAACTTAGCGGAGTAAACGCCGGGCCGGTGGTAGATGGCAGATGCCACCTCGGCAGTCAATCCGGGAACTCTCCACCATTCCCGTACCAAAAATCCGTCCAACTCAGAGACCATTGCATTGGCGTCGACCTTCGTGCCTTCGATGGCAAGTTGCACAATCGGCAACCCCTTCAGGGACCGAAACCCGTCATTGGTGATCGAAGTTCCATGCAGGTGGAGGCAGATGATTCGAGTCTCTGATCGGGGTTTTAGCCAGATGCTCAATTGTTTCAACGCCCGGTCATCAAAACCACGTTGTCCGCCGAAGTTAATGTTGATTTCCCCGGAAAGGTTGACGGGTTCCTCGCGGCGAACCCTTTCGGCAGTTCCGTTGGCTCCGTACTTTTCGATTCGCCCTTCGTAGGATTCGACGAACTCCAAGAGTTCTCGATCAGAAACCTGGTCGTTGGTGAGATCGCTCGCAGTCGCGGACACCGTCGAAGTCGTCGGTGCGGGATCGTCGTGACGCCGAAGAAGTGAATACGTTGACAGCACGATGGCACTCACCACCGCAAGGCAGGCGACTGCGATGAAAGGAGAACGCACGCGGGTTTTCGGTTTCGCGGGCGATGTCCCTTCGTCGTGCAGCCATGCCTCCAAATCAAGGCGTAACTCGCTGACATTTGGGTAACGGTTTTCGTGGAGCGGTTGCAGGCAGGTGAGGCAGATTTGCTGGAGTCGTCGATCGACTTGGCGATCCTTTTCCGCTGGCGCGGGCGGGGTCGACTTGAGGTTGGAAAGGATACGGCTACCTTCTTGCGCGTCTTTTCTTGATTGCTGCCAGGGCCGCCGCTGACAAAGCACCACGTACAGCATGACCCCGACGGCATACTGGTCCGATGCGGGGACCGCATTCTTTGCTCCCAGGATCTGCTCGGGCGCCATGTACGGCAGCGTGCCAAAAATTTCATTACTTCCGGTCAAGCGAAAATCATCGTCGATATCCAACGCCGACAACCCGAAGTCTCCCACTTTGGGAACGCCCTCGGCGTCGATCAGAATGTTCTCCGGCTTGAGATCGCGGTGCACAATCCCGTTGCGATGAATCGCCTCCAGCCCGCGGCAAACTCCGATGAGGATACGAACGATTGCATCGAGGTGTTGGTTCGTCGGGGAGTGCTCTCTGAGCCACTTCGAAAAATCGCCACCAGAGAGATACTCGGTGACGAGGTAGCGGCAATTTTCGTACGGCGGGTTCTTCGAAACGTCGGTATCGAGTACCTGGACGATGTGCGTGTTTCGAGTGACCGCCGCGGCTTTGACTTCCTGTTGGAAACGCGTCGTCACGACTTCATCGAGTGAGTAACGCGGTTTCAAGATCTTGATCGCGACGGGACCGCCGAGCTTGATCGAACGTGCCTTGAAGACATCGCCAAACCCTCCTCCTCCGAGATACTGTTCGATGATGTAACCCTCGATGTTGGGCCAAGACTGTGGATCGTCCGCGAGCGTGTGCTTTGCCGCATTTGGTGCGGTCGCTCCTTCAGGATTCCCGGAGTCAAGGCCGGGCCATTGGGTGGATTCTATCTCCTGGGGGGCAATGCTCGCGTGTTCGGTAAGATCACCCTTTGGCAAGGAGGTAGGCTCGCCACGGAAGTCTTCTGTTTCATCCATCATTCGATCCAGGCTACGCGAATGCTCTGCGTTCGTGTCATTCGACCGCGGCATTCGGCTTGAGCACGAAGGGCATCCCGCAGGCGTCAAAGGACAGGCGTTGTTTAAAGTCTTCTTACGTTCTTAGTTCCGCAAGCTTGGCTCGGCAAAACCGCAGGAGATTCAGGTCCGAAAGGGCCTCTTCGATATCGGACAGTAGCGCGGAGTCGATCAACAACCCCGTTTGCTCGATGAGCTTAGTCGCGAAACAGGCTCGGGCTCGATTCTTCAGTTGCCGAACGTTGGCAAGAGACTCCTCACGTCCGGTTTGCTGGAAGAGGTATCCTTGCAAGCCCTTTGTGTCTCGTTTGCTGCTCGCTTGAGAAGCGGCTTCGGTCATAAACGTGACGATGTGGTAGTACCGTTCTTCTTCTTCCGCGACTGCGTGAACTGCACGTCGAAGAATGCTCTCTTTCAACTCACGGTCGAAGGCTTCACCGGCGTCGGACTGTCGCTCATTTGCGATTTCCTCTGCGGAAGCCAAAGGTGCCTCGTGCGCGCCACGGGCTTGCACGGACCAGTGTTGTCGGCATGCATTTCGCAGGATTGTCTTGAGGTATTTTCGAAAGCTACCTTTCTGAGGGTCAAAACGCCGGAGATCTCCGCTCAGCCATTTCGTAACAAAACTGTCCCAGACTGCGTTGGCGGCGTCTGGGTTTTTGAGGATCGTCTGAATAAACGCCATGATGGCTGGTTGGTAGCGCTTTAAGAATCGCTCCCGTTCCGAGAGCTGTCGTTCTCGCGCTTTGGCAAGCCGGCGCTGGGTTTTGGGGTCCTGGTCGGCGAGAGGATGAGGAACCGGCTCACCGATGGCGTGCAGAATCCCAGAGATTTCAGACGCGATCCGGTCGATGTGTCTCGCTTGCGATCGGTTTGATTGCATGGAAAGGTCCATCCGTCTCCCTGCTGAATTCGACGGGTTGCGGTGCGATGTCGGTAGGTTGCTCGTTGATGCTATCCCGTACCGCTGAACGCTGCGTCTGTGACAAGGAATTTTCCAGAATCTGGCAAACCGTTCATCGGCTCGCTGATTGTCAGCAGCATCAGACGCTGCGTCGCCGGCGACGAATCAGGAAAGCGGCGTGCGAACGTCCGGCAATCACACCGATCCCGGAACGTAGATCGAAAAGAGGCGGGATGGACCAAGGTGATCTCCCTGAACCCGCAGTGCCCAGGGCGGGACTTGAACCCGCACAGCCGCATTTGGCCGGGGGATTTTAAATCCCCTGTGTCTGCCAATTCCACCACCTGGGCGTCTCAATGTCCGTTTCATTCATCGAGCGGACACGATTCATTTCAGTCGGGTTCGGCGGACTGCAGCCCCGACTGCCACAGATCATACCGGGGGAGTTCGCTTGAATGTACCCTGGGTTTGTGCACCGCAACGACGAGACTACGCTCAAGCCTCCCATTGCGAGAGCGTGGTTGCAAATTCGCGAAGCCGGGGTTTGTTTTTTTCGATTCCCAGCAGACCCGCCAAGAGTGCGATTCCTGCCGTGATCCCGAACGCCCACCATGGCCACACCGATCCGATCTGTTGCTGTGCATGCCACACCATGCTGATCAGTCCGACGAAGACGAACGTCGCGCCTAGGTAGAGGAAGGGACGCACACGCAAGGCCGCTCCGAATGCCATCCCGGTCAACGCGAGAAGGATCAAGATGATCGGACCCAAAATCGTTTCTCCGACACCTGAGATGAGCATGTCGGCGGTGCTGGCAACGTAGATCACGATTGTCGCCCCATAGCGAATTCGGCTTGCCACAACCGTTCCCAACTGTTCGCGATGAAAGTGCGTCGCCACCGCGGCGCAAATCGCCGGCGGAATCAACCAGGCCTGCGGGTGTGAAAGAAATGCCCAGCCGGGCATTTGAACGAGGATCACCCAGAACGCTGCGTTGCCGATCACAACCGAAAGCAGTCGAGGTATCGTTTGACGCCACATCATCGAAATGACCGCGTAGTAGACCATCGCGGCGAACAACAGGGCTTGATAGGAAACGCGTCCCTCGATGTAGGCCCAACCGTCCGATGAGGATTCTCCGAACAGCGCCGTCACCAGCGAACCGCTCAACCAAAATCCGATCACCGGGATCAACGGCAGGTATAGCGAGGTCTGCCGGAGCGTGGTCTCCAAGACGTCGTCTTTGCGTCGGCGAGCCCATTCGGTTAATCCCGTGCTCGCAAACGCGAGTGCCATCACGACGTAGGGCCAATAGGCTCGCAGTCCAAGATCGGAGAGCGGGTCACGACACAGGAAGAGGTGGAACCACGTCAGTCCACCGAACGCTTGCGCGGCTAAGGTGACGTGGGCGCGTTGCCGATCTGACAATCGCCAAGTCTTCTGGTACGGCATTCCTGGTCCACTCGCCAATGCGGCAAATGTGGACACCGCGCTCAAAGCCGCGAGCATGACAGCGATGCTTCGGACCATCGGACGAGCCAGTAGATCGGTCGTTCCATCCACCCGAAACTTTGTTTCCAAGAGCAGCGTGGCCAAGAGAGCGACGACGGAAATCACAATCGCAACAAGGAAGCCACGCGACATCGCGACGGACCAACGTTGCCAGACGCGTTTGCCAAGCCACTTGGGAACAACGAAACCGCAAAGAAGGGCGACAAACACCCAAGCCACAAACCAACGCGACGATAACGTCCACAGCGGCAATTCGCTCACCGTGACTCCAATACTGGCCCACATTCCGATAGCAACGAACCCCAGTCCGACGGAGACCTGTCGGAGCAGCGAGCGACGAAGTGTCTCGCTCAGCTCCGCGGCGGAAACCGCCAGCAATGCGATCCCGCCGATCGCCACCGGTACGAAATTCGAGTCGTTGAAGCGAACCAACAGAGTCGCACAGGACAAAACAACAAAGCCTGCCGCGAAAGGCCATGCATACGAGAGCGCCACCGCCCAGTTGGTGTCCGATTGTTGGTGACGAAGACTCGAGGGAACGCCGTAGATGCCAGCTTCACAAGCCGCAATCAAGTGACCGGTTTGCCTCGCAAGAAACACCAATAACGCCATCGTCAGTGAAACGGTCAAGCACCCCACCGTGGTCAAAAATGCTTCGTCGGCAACGATTCCATGATCCATCCAGTTCACGTAAGCGAGACGCATCGAGATAGTCATCGTCACGATGAGCCCGGTCAGGATGCCCAGAGATCCGACCCAAGTGCGACGGATGTGAAACACGGCGGACCCGGTCACTAGCAATCCGATACACATTCGGGCCCAAAATAGTCCATCGTTCTGAAGGATGATTTCGCGAAACTCGGTCGGACCCCAACCAAAAAAGGCTGCTTCAATGCAACTGGCCAGCCAGGCAACGACGGCCAACTCTGGATCGCACAGACGTCGACGGTAACTCACGCCGTCGACTTTCTCATTGGCTAGACGCGGGAATAAGAGTCGCCACGCCACGAGTATCGAACCGACCCACATCAAGAGAAGTGTGACGCTCAGCCATGGTGAGGAGGGCCATACAAGTCTTTGAATCGCTGATGCACCCAATGTCACACAGGTGATCCCGAACAGCCGTTCAAAACTAGAGACAAACCGGGATTCGTTCCAGGCTCCTGAAACGTGCTTCTGCTCACAATAGGTTCGAAGGGTGATGAGGACGATTCCTCCGCCCGCCGCCACTAGGCCGATCCCCAGCTGCAGGTCGCCCGATCCAAAGAAGAGTGACAACACCATCGCTGCGGTGAACAAGCCCGCCGAATTCCAAGTCTCATGCCGCGCCGTCATGGGATGGTTGTGAATGATCCTTGCACTTTCGATCAGTGAAAGCACACCGCCGAGGAGCCACACGAGGCTCAGCAACGAGTGGGTTTCCAGCGGGCCAAAGACGGCGTTGGAGGCGAACATGCCGGCCGTGAGAGAACTGCCTACCAAAGCAAGTTGCCCCGACAGTAAGGCCGTGCCAAGAGTCCACCGCATCGTGAGCACGACGGTGGCCAAAGACAGGATCGTTCCAACCGGGTTATCAAACTTGAGCAACGGTGCGTATCCGAGTACTCCCAACAAGACGACGACGCTTGTGAAGATTCCGATCGAACAGGCAACCGTTTGAAACCGGATGAGCATGGATGCCAACGAGTCTTTAGAGACGCCCTCTGCGTCGAAAGTCCGATGGTCAAGCCGGTAACGTGTTGTCGTTGTCGCAAATAAGACTGCCAAAGCTGCCGCTTGGCCCCAGATCCACCACTGGGCCGGAGCAACTAAAGACGTCAGCAGCGCGACCGAAACGGCTAAGCAGGACACGCCGACAACCACGTCACGGTTCGATTGGGCACGCACGTGACCGAAAAGGTTCGATGCAATGCAACTGATCGCGGGAACTAGACTCCAGCAGGCGACGGTGATGGTCCGGTAGGCATCAGGTGGTTCTGACGCCAGCACGTTCGGGAACCATCCGTCGAACAAAAGCACGGTCGAGCCACAGCCAATAGTCGCGAGGCCGCTCCACAACCATCCCTCGCCGCTCCGACTCGAGGGGCGTTTCAGGTCCAGGTAGCCTCCCACAAACCAGCACACCAGACCGACCAGTGAAGTGGTGAGTACGAATTGGTGTTCGGGAGCTTTAA